>JBOHMN010000550.1:0-26682 GCA_050730175.1 Acetobacteraceae bacterium
GCATCCGGGAGCTGACGGGCAGCGTGGCGGCGCTGGTTGACGCAACGGGAGTTGGGGATCCCGTGGTCGAAGCGCTGCAGCGTGGCGGGTTCGGAAACTTCGAGGGGTTGAAATTCACGACGCAATCGAAGCAGCAGCTCATGGAGGGCCTGGCTGTTGCAATTCAGCGCCAGGAGATTCGGTTCCCGGAAGGCGTGCTGCGGAACGAGCTGGAAGCGTTCGAGTACGAGTATTCCCGGACGGGCGTGGCCTACTCGGCGCCGGAGGGCCAGCACGACGACTGCGTTTGCGCCCTCGCCCTCGCCTGGCGGAAGGGCAGCGTGCCGCAGCCTGGTGCGGGGGTGCTCGGGTGGATGCTGATGCAGATCAAGGCGCAGCGGCCGGAGCGGAAGCCGGACCCGCTGCCGTGGCGCAGGCGGGATGACCCAATCCCGGAAGGCGTGACCGTCGATATCTACCAGGAGGCCCGGATCAAGCTCGGGCTCGAGGATGGTGTCATGTGCGCGCGGTGCGGCGGCAGGGTGGGAGGGACGCGGATAACAGACGGCGTGAATGTGTGGCACCGAGAGTGCCGATGATGGCAACGGCGGCCACGTCACGCAATAATGTTTCGTGAGAGACGGCGGCGAACGAGGCTGCCTCGGCATCACGCTCGCGTGAGCCGGCCGACTATTCTGCGACGTTCCGACCCGACCCCCGCCCGCCACGTTGCCGTTTGAAGTGTAGCTTTTTACGTAGTCTGCCGCCAGCGTAACGACTTATTCTCTCCTGATATCAATAGCTTGCATGATAGGTATGGCGGAGGGAGTGGGATTCGAACCCACGGTACGCTCAACACGCACACACGCTCTCCAAGCGTGCGCCTTAAGCCGCTCGGCCATCCCTCCGGCAGGCGACAATTCAATGATAGCAGGGGGCGGCCGGGTTGATAACGCTGCTTCGTGGGCCGCGGCGGCGGCCGGTAACGAGACACGGCAGAGCCAGCCCGGTCCACGGCGGCGAGCATCCGGGCGCACCGGCCTCGCCATGCTCCGGCCGGGGCCTGCCGCCCCGCCGACAGGCCCTTCTTCAGACGTCTATCTTGAGCGCCGCCAGGAAGGCCGACTGCGGGATCTCGACCTTGCCGAACTGACGCATCCGCTTCTTGCCTTCCTTCTGCTTCTCGAGCAGCTTGCGTTTGCGCGTGATGTCCCCGCCGTAACATTTCGCCGTGACATCTTTCGCCAGCGCACCGAGCGTCTCGCGCGCGATGATCCGCCCGCCGATCGCCGCCTGGATCGCAACCTTGAAAAGCTGGCGGGGGATCAGTTCCTTGAGCCGCGCGCAGATCGCCCGGCCGCGGGACTCCGCAGCAGATCGATGCGCGATGAAAGAGAGAGCATCCACCGGATCGCCGTTGACCAGAATCGAGATCCGCGCCAACTCGCCGGGCGCGTAGCCGTCCATCTGATAATCGAAACTGGCATAGCCGCGCGAGGCAGACTTCAGGCGGTCATAGAAATCGAACACGACCTCATTCAGCGGTAGACGATAGACCGCCATCGCGCGGTTGCCGACATATGTGAGATCCACCTGCTCGCCGCGCCGTTCGTTGCAAAGCCCGAGCACGGCACCGAGATGATCATCGGGCACCAGGATCGTCGCCTTGATCCAAGGCTCTTCGACATGATCGATGCTGACGGGATCGGGCCAGTCCGCCGGGTTGTGCAACTCCTTGGTCGTGCCGTTCGTCAGGTGTAGCCGATACACGACCGAGGGCGCCGTTCCGACCAGATCGAGGTCGAACTCACGCCTCAGCCGCTCCTGCACGATCTCGAGATGCAGGAGGCCGAGGAAGCCGCACCGGAAGCCCATGCCAAGTGCGGCCGACGTCTCCGGGTCGAAATGAAAGCTCGCGTCGTTCAGGCGCAGTTTGCCGAGGCTGTCACGGAGCTTCTCGAAATCGTCGGCGTCCGCCGGATAAAGCCCGCACCAGACCACCGGAACCGACGGTTTGAATCCGGGCAGCGGTGCTGCCGCCGGGTGTCTCTCGTCGGTGATCGTATCGCCGGTCCGGCAATCCGCCACCGTCTTGATCGCGGCCGTGATGAAGCCGATCTCGCCGGGCGCCAGGTCCTCGGTTGGTTGCATCTTCGGCGTGAAGACGCCGATCCGCTCGATCGTGTGCACCGCGCCGGTCGACATCATGCGGATGCGCTGGCCGTGGCGCAACCTTCCGTCCTTGACCCTGAGCAGGATCACCACGCCAAGGTAAGGATCGTACCAACTGTCGACCAGGAGGGCAGCGAGCGGGAGGGTTGCGTCTCCCTTGGGGGGCGGCAGGCGCGTGACCAGACCTTCCAGAACAGCCGCGATGTTCTGCCCGGTCTTGGCGCTGATCTCGATCGCTTCCGACGCGTCGAGCCCGATCACCTCCTCGATCTGCCGCCGCACCTTTTCCGGCTCGGCTGCCGGCAGGTCGATTTTGTTGAGGATCGGAATGATTTCGTGCCCCGCCGCGATTGCCTGATAGGCGTTCGCGAGGGTCTGCGCCTCCACGCCTTGCGAGGCATCCACGATCAGGAGCGAACCCTCACAGGCGGCGAGGCTGCGGCTGACCTCGTATGCGAAATCGACATGACCGGGCGTGTCCATCAGATTGAGCGCATACGTCAGACCATCGAGGGCCCGATACGAAAGGCGCACCGTTTGCGCCTTGATCGTGATGCCGCGTTCGCGTTCGATCTCCATGCTGTCGAGGACCTGGCTCATCATCTCGCGCTCGGGCAGCGCCCCGGTCGCCTCGATCAGGCGATCGGCGAGCGTCGATTTGCCATGATCGATGTGCTCGATGATCGCGAAGTTGCGGATTTGCGCGATGGGGGTCTCGGTCATAGCGAACGGATAGTGAAATTTTCCCGCGCTGTCAGCCGCGGAGACGGGCGCCAGTCGCTTTGGCCACGGCGGCGATCAGCTTCTGTGCGGCGGCATCGATCTCGCCGTCGGTCAAAGTCCGATCCCGCGGCTGGAAAATCACCTGGATTGCCAGCGACTTCTTCCCCGAGCCGATGCCGGGCCCGGCAAACACATCGAACAGGGTGACGTCGGAAATCAGATTCCGCTCCGCGCCGCGCGCTGCGCGCAGGAGCTGCTCGGCTTCGATGCCCTCCTCGACGATGAAGGCGAAATCGCGGGCGAGCGGCTGGAACGGCGAAAGGGCGGGCGGTGCGCGGTGCGCCCGGCGCCGCTGTTCGGGCACGGCGTCGAGAAAAATCTCGAAGCCGACGCTCGGATCAGGCAGATCGAGGGCTGAAAGCACGCGCGGATGGAGCGCACCGAAGCAGCCGAGCAGCAGCTTGGGCCCTTGCCAGATCATCCCGGAGCGGCCGGGATGGAAGTGCGCGGCGGCGGGGGCTTCGATCCTGAGCGCAGCGGCGGGCAACCCGAGCGCGGCGAGGGTGGCGAGCGCGTCGGCCTTGGCGTCGAAGGCATCGACCGGGCGCGCCCGCTCGATCCAGCTTCGGGCGGTACTGCCGGTCCGGAGGCCGGCGGCGATCAGAACCTGTCCGTCTGGCGCGGCTTCGCGAAAGCCGGGGCCGATTTCGAACAGGGCGAGATCGGCAAAACCACGCGCCGCGTTGCGCGCCGCCGCCAGGGCGAGTGAAGCGAGCGGCGTCGGGCGCATCTGGTCGAGATCGGCGGCGATCGGGTTCTCGAGGTGGAAGCTTTCCGGGGTGGGCCCGAACAGCGCTGCCTCGCTCGCGGCCAGGAAACTGAAGCCGACGCATTCGACGAGCCCGCGGGCGCCAAGCTGGCGCCGCAGTTGCTCGGTGCGCGCGGCGCGAGGCGTGAGCGACGCGGCGGGCACGGTAGAGAGCGCCGGGAGCGATACCGGGGGAACCGCGTCGAGGCCGCAGATCCGCAGCACTTCCTCGATCAGATCGGCCTCCGGTTCGATCGCAGCGGCCGCTTCGCGCATCCGGTCTTGCTCGGCTGCCGAGAGGCCAGGCGAGAGGTCGAGGCTGACGCCAGAGGCGACGTCGTTCCGCCACGGCGGAACGGCAACCGTGACGCTCGCCGCGTCCTGGTGCTGCACCGTGAAGCCAAGCCGTGTCAGGATGCCGATGGCCTCGGCCGGCGGCACGAGAAGTCCGCCGAGTTCGGCGAGGCGGGCGAAGCGCAGGCTTGCCGTGCGCTGCCAGGAGGGCGCGCTGCCCGCTGCGACGACCGTGCTTGCCTCCCCGCCGCAGAGTTCGAGAATCATCCGCGTCGCGGCTTCCACCGCGTCCGGCATCAGGCAGCTATCGATCCCGCGCTCGAAACGGGCGCGCGCGTCGGAGAGAATGTTGAGCCTTCTCCCGGTGTCGGCGACCCGGATCGGATCAAATAGCGCACACTCGAGGAAGACGGAGGTCGTCTGGTCATCACAACCGGTCCGCGAGCCGCCGACGATTCCGGCCAACGAAACAGCGCCCGTCGCGTCGGCGATCACGCAGTCGGAGGGGCCGGCGGTCACATCGTGCCCGTTCAGCGCACGGAACGTCTCGCCCGCCCCCCGGCGCATGGTGAGCACCGGGCCTGCGATTTTTGCCGTATCGAATACGTGCAGCGGCCGGCCGAGGTCGTAGGTGAAGAAATTCGTGATATCGACCAGCGCATTGATCGGCCGGAGGTCGATCGCTTGGAGCAGCCTGGCGAGCCACGGAGGCGATGGGCCGTTCCTGAGACCGCGCACCGTCCGGCCCAGCACGAAGGGGCAAGCCCGGGGCCAGGCGATTTCCCAGGCAAGCGGGCTCGGGAACTCCGGGGGAACTTGTGTCACGGACCATGGCAGGAGCCGGCCGAGCCCGGCGGCTGCCAGATCCCGCGCAACGCCGCGTACGGAAAGCGCATCGCCGCGGTTGGGCGTAATGGCGATCTCGATCACCGGGTCATCGATCCCGGCCCAGCGCGCATAAAGCTCGCCGACCGGCGCATCCGGTGGCAGATCGACGATCCCCGTGTGATCCTCGCCAAGCCGCATCTCGCGCTCGGAGAGAAGCATGCCCGCACTTTCGATGCCGCGGATGCGGGTTGCCGTGAGAAGCTGGCCGGTTGCAGGGATCAGGCTGCCCGGTGGAGCGAACACCGCTTTCATGCCGGTGTGCGCATTGGGGGCGCCGCAGACGACAGAAACGATCCCGCGACCCGTTTCGACCCGGCACACCTTCAGATGGTCCGCGTTCGGGTGCGGCCGGGCTTCGAGCACTTCGGCGATGCGAAACGGCGCGAGTTCGGCGCCACGATCCCTCGCTCGTTCGACCTCGAGCCCGATGGCGGTGAGCGTCTCCACGATCGCAGTAATCGGGGCGGTGGTCTCGAGATGCGTCTTGAGCCAGGTCGCCGAGAATTTCATCCGCCGAGCCCCTCGTGCAGGATAGGGGGCCGGAAGGGGGAAAACCCGTAATGGCGCAGCCAGCGGAGATCGCTCTCGAAGAACGGGCGTAGATCCGTGATGCCCTGCTTCAGCATGGTGATTCGCTCGATCCCCATGCCGAACGCGAAGCCTTGCCAAACGCCGGGATCGATGCCGCAGTTGGCGAGCACGCGCGGATGCACCATGCCGCTGCCGAGTATTTCGAGCCAGTCACCACCTTGGCCAAGTTCGCCGCTCTGGCGGTTCCAGCCGATATCCACTTCCATCGACGGTTCGGTGAAGGGGAAGTAGCTCGCACGAAACCGGACTGGCAGTTCCGGCTTGTCGAAGAAGGCGCGCAGGAAGTCGATCAGGCAGCCCTTGAGATGGCCGAGGGTGATCATCCTGTCGATCACCAGCCCCTCGCACTGGTGGAACATCGGGCTGTGCGTGGCGTCATGATCGGCGCGGTAGGTGCGGCCCGGAACGATCACGCGATAGGGTGGCTTCGCTGTGGTCATCGTCCGGATCTGGCCGGGCGAAGTGTGCGTGCGGAGCACCCGGCGCGCGCCTTTCCCACTGGGCGGAAGGTAGAATGTATCCATTTCCTGCCGCGCGGGGTGATGCTCGGGAATATTGAGGGCGCCGAAATTATGCCAGTCGTCCTCGATCTCCGGCCCCTCGACGACGCGGAAGCCGAGCGTGCCGAAGATCGCAATGATCTCCGCGATCGTCTGGCTGATCGGATGGATGAGGCCGGCCGGCGCGGGGCGCGGCGCAAGCGTGACGTCGATCTTCTGGGCGGCGATCAGAGCGTCCTGGGCAACTTCTTCCAACCCGGCGCGCCGCGCGGTGATGGCGCCAGCGATCTCATCCTTGAGGCGGTTCAGCGCCTGCCCGCGTTCCCGGCGCAACCCCGCCGGCACTTCGCCGAGCGTGCGCAAGAGGCCGGTCAGCCGCCCTTGCCGGCCAAGCACCGCGACGCGCAGCTCTTCCAAGCTGGCAAGGTCGCCGGCCTCTCCGATGGCGGCGAAGGTTTCCCGGCCGAACGCCGAGAGATCGTCGGTCACGATGGATCGTGGGGCACGATTCGGCTAGCGTTTTGCCGCGGCCTTTCTCCGCCTCTGGCAGGGTGTGGGCACACTAACCGAGCGCCGCCTTGACCTGTTTGGTGATCTCGGCGAAGGCGGCAGCATCGTCATAGGCGATGGCGGCGAGGATCTTACGATCGAGCGCGATGCCAGCCTTTTTCAGCCCGCCCATGAACCGCGAATAAGTCAGCCCTTCCGCCCGCGCCGCGGCGTTGATACGCTCGATCCAGAGCGCGCGGAAATCGCGCTTGCGGTTGCGCCGGTCGCGATATGCATAGCGCAGCGCCTTCTCCAGACGCTCGAGCGCGATCCGGTAATTGGTGGAGGAGCGGCCGAAGTAACCCTTCGACTGCGCGAGCACCTTCTTGTGACGCGCGTGAGTCGTGACACCCCGCTTCACCCTTGCCATGGCTCTTCCCTCTCACCTGAGGCCGTAGGGGGCCCACTGACGCACGGTGCGTGCGTCCTGGGGCTCCAGGACCTGAAAGCCGCGCGCGCGGCGCTTGGCCTTCTGGGTGCGGGCCATCAGGTTGTGCCGCTTGCCTTGCGGCCCGGAGAGCACCTTGCCGGTCGCCGTCATCTTGAAGCGCTTCTTGACGGAGCCCTTCGTCTTCAGCTTGGGCATTTCGTTCTCCTTGGTTGCTCGCCGACGGCAAGCCGCCGCGGCCGGGCATGCCCCAACTGGGCCCGGGCGCGCGGGAGGCGGCTCTATAGCCGCGGGAGGCTGGGGCCGCAAGGGCAGAGCAGGGCTTCGCGGCGGGCACGGCTTTGGCTATCCATGCCGTCATGCGCACCCCTTTCGTGAAGATGCACGGCGCCGGAAATGATTTCGCGGTGTTCGACGAACGCGAAAAGCCCCTCGGGCTGACCGCAAGACTGGCCGCGGCAATCGCCGACCGGCACCACGGCATCGGTTGCGATCAGATCGTCTCGATCGAGCCGTCAACGCACGCCGACGCCTTCATGCGCATTCGCAATCGAGACGGGTCGGCCGCGGAGGCGTGCGGCAATGCGACCCGCTGCGTCGCCACGTTGCTTGCCCGGGCGGGCGGCAATCGGCAGTTCGTCATCGAGACCGTGACCCGCCTTCTGCCGGCAGAGATCGATGCGAGCGGGGAGGTCGCGGTCGACATGGGTTCGCCCGCGTGGCAGTGGGCCGAGATTCCGCTGGCCAGTCCGCGCGAAACGCTGGCCCTTGCGCCCGCCGCAGGCTGGCCTGGTGCACCGGCTGCCGTCTCGATGGGCAACCCGCACGTCACGTTCTTTGTGCCGGATGCGGAAGCTGTCGATGCCGCACGCCTCGGCCCGATGATCGAGCATGATCCGCTGTTCCCCGAGCGCGCCAATGTCGGCTTCGCGAGCGTGCTTGGCGAGGATCGGTTGCGGCTCAGAGTCTGGGAGCGCGGAGCGGGGCTGACGCAGGCCTGCGGTTCGGGCGCTTGCGCCGCGCTCGTCAATGCCAGCCGCAGGAACCTCACCGGGCGGCGGGCCGAAGTGGTGATGGACGGTGGAACGCTCGTGATCGCGTGGCGCGCAGACGGCCATGTGCTGATGAAGGGGCCGGCGGTGATCGCCTTCGAGGGCGAGATCGAACTCGACGCCTATCCGCGATGAGCGTCTCCGTTATCACCTTCGGCTGCCGGCTCAACGCTTACGAGAGCGCGGTGATGCGCCACGCCGCCGAGGCCGCCGGACAGCAGAACCTCGTGATCGTTAATACCTGTGCCGTGACCGAAGAGGCCGAGCGGCAGGCCCGCCAGGCGATCCGCCGCGCGGCGCGCGAGCAGCCGGGCGCGACTATCGTGGTGACCGGTTGCGCGGCGACAATCGCCCCATCGAAATGGGCGCACCTTCCCGGGGTGACGCGGGTGCTCGACAACCAGGCGAAGCTTGCCGCCGAAAGCTGGGGCGGGGCGGCTTCCGGGGAGGCGGCCGAACGGCGAGCGGATTTCGGTGCGCGCGTGCGCGCCTTCGTGCCCGTGCAAATGGGATGTGACCATCGCTGCACGTTCTGCATCATTCCCTATGGCCGGGGCCCGAGTGCGAGCCGCGCGGGCGCAGACGTGATCGCGGAAATCCGCGTGCTGGTCGCGGCAGGATTTCGCGAAGTGGTGCTGACCGGTGTTGATCTCACCGCCTATGGCGCAGATCTGGCGGGCGAGGCAACACTTGGGACTCTGGTGCGCGCGGTGCTGGACGCGGTGCCGGAACTGCCTCGCCTTCGGCTCTCTTCGCTCGATCCGGCAGAGATCGATCGCGACCTGTGGCGGCTGATCGGCGAGGAGGAACGGCTGATGCCGCATCTTCACCTTTCGCTGCAAGCCGGCAACGACATCATTCTGAAGCGGATGAAGCGGCGGCATTCGCGCGCCGTGGCGTTGGCGGTGATCGCGCGGGCGCGCGCACTCAGGCCCGGAATTGCCATCGGCGCCGACCTGATCGCAGGCTTCCCGACCGAGACGGAAGCGCAATTCCGCGAGAGCCTCGCGTGCGTCGAGGAGAGCGAGATCCCGTTCCTCCATGTCTTCCCGTTCAGCGCCAGGCCCGGCACGCCGGCCGCGCGCATGCCCGCCGTTCCCTGGCCGCTCAGAAGGGAACGCGCGGCTGCATTGCGCGCTGCCGGGAAGCGCAACGCCGAGCACTATGTTGCCTCTTTTGTCGGCCGCACCGTCACTGCGCTGGTCGAAGGCGACGGCCGCGCGCGAACCGAGCATTACGTATCGGCGACGATTGCGCCACCGCCCCCGGCGGGGGCGCTCATTGCCGCGCGCGCCGAGCGCATCAGCGGAACCACGCTCCTCCTCGCCGCGCCCTGATGGCGCTCAGCGCCTTCTTTTCCCGCCTCAAGGATGGGCTGCAGCGCAGCAAGCAAAAGCTTGCCGAGGGCATCGGCGCAGCCTTCACGCGCCGGCCGCTGGACGAGGTGGCGCTCCAGGAGCTCGAAGACCTGCTGATTTCGGCAGATCTCGGACCGGAAGCGGCCTCCCGTATCATCGCTTCCTTCCGAAGCACGCGCTTCGGCAAGGAGGTCGGCGCCGAGGAGATCAGGAAAGCTCTGGCGGAAGAGATCGCCGTCATTCTCGCGCCGGTCGCCAAGCCGCTCGTGATCGACCGTGCGCACGCGCCCCATGTCGTCCTTGTGGTTGGCGTCAACGGAACGGGCAAGACCACCACCATCGGCAAGCTCGCTCAGCAATACCGGGCAGCCGGGCTGCGTCCCGTGCTGGTCGCGGGCGACACCTTCCGCGCCGCGGCAGTCGAGCAACTGCAGATTTGGGGCCAGAGAACCGAGTGCGAAGTGATCGCGGGTAAAGCCGGCGCGGATGCCGCAGGGCTCGCCTTTGACGCATTGGGCCAGGCGCGCGCGGCCAAGGCGGACGTACTGCTCGTCGATACCGCGGGCCGGATGCACAACAAGAACGCGCTGATGCAGGAGCTCACCAAGATCGTGCGCGTGCTGCAGAAACAAGATCCGGCTGCCCCGCATTCCGTTCTGCTCGTGCTCGACGCGACCACCGGGCAGAACGCGCTGGCCCAGGTCCGCGTCTTCCGCGAAATGGTCGCCGTGACCGGTTTGATCGTCACCAAGCTCGACGGCAGCGCGCGCGGCGGTGTCGTTGTGGCGTTGGCGGAGGCGTTCGGGCTCCCCGTCCACGCGGTGGGCGTCGGCGAGCAGGCGGCGGATCTCCGCCCCTTCGTTCCGGAAGAGTTCGCGCGGGGATTGCTGGAAGGCTGAGCGCGGGGCTCAGTTCGTCAGCACCTGCTGGACGGACGAGAACGGCATGGTGGTGGCGCCGAGCTGGAGCTCGAGTCCGCCAGACGAATTCGTCTGCACTCCGGTGATCGTCCCTTGCACGCTGAACGGCAGCGCGGTTGTGCTGCCATCAGCGTTCGCCCCTTCGACGGCCACGGTGTAACCGCCATCTGGCATCTGCGAGCCGCCATTGTCAGTCCCGTTCCAGGTCCAGCTATTGGATCCTGCCGTGGCATTGAGCGAGGTGTCGTACACCTGCTGGCCGCTTGCATTGTAGATCGCGATCCCGACGGGTTCGGCGCTGTTTGCAGTAAATTGCAGCGCCGCCGAGCCATTCTGCAGAGGCAGCGTGGTCGAATTGAGCAGGACCTGTTTGCCCACCATGGCGGTGGACTGCATCAACTGTGCGGACTGGTTGAGCGAGATGAGCTGCGTTAAAGAGCTGTTGGTGTTGATTTCCTGTTCGACGGAGGCGAACTGCACCAGCTCGCTGGTGAACTGGTTGGTGTCCATCGGGCTCGTCGGGTCCTGATTCTGCAGCTGCGTCATCAGGAGATTGAGGAAATCGCCGAAGTTGCTGGTGAGCGAACTGAGCGCCGTGCTCCCAGCGGCGGCCGCGGCCGTGGCATTCGCGCTGGTGGTGCTGCTCGGTGTGCTCGCGGGAGGGTTGGCGGCGGAAGCTGCGGCGGCATTGGCGGCGGCGAGCGCGTTGGTTTGCTGGGCGGCGACTGAGGCGAGGCTCATGGCGTGGATCCTAACAGGGTATCAGGCGGTGATATCGAGCCCGGCGCGCAACCATCGCACGCCAGGCGAAAGGGCCGCGGCGTCTTGCACCGCGTCGGGCGCACCGGAGAGGGTGGTGCGCCGGCGGCGCGGCGCGCTGTCACGCGTCGCTGCGCCGCCCGCGCCGGGCCCGAAGCTGCCTTCGGCCATCGTTCCCCCCGCTGCGACGGCGGCTGCAGATGGCGCTGGCGGCGGGGCGAGATGGAAGCTCAGATTCCGTGCATCCACCGCGATTCCCGCATGTCCGAGCGCCTGTTGCAGGAGCGGCTGATCGCGCACCAGGAGCAGCAGTGTTTGCGGCTGCGTCGCAGTGACCTGCACACCAGCCGGCCCATCCGGCGGCAGAGTGATGCGGACCTCGACCTGGCCGAGCGTCGCCGGCTCGAGCCTGAGCGTGAGGATGCTGGAGCCGTCGCTCTTGGCAAGCGAAAGGAGTGCCGGAGCGAGCTGCGCCGCGGGCGCTGGCGGCGCCGAGAGGTGCGCCGGCGCGGGCGGCGCACCCGGGGGAGGAGCAGGCGGGGCGGGTAAAGGGCTCGGAAGCGGAGGCGTCGCGACTGCGGTGCCGGGCGGCGCCGCCGGCGACCCAGGTGCTGCGGAGAGAAGTGTTGCAGACATTCCAGGTGGCGTTGCGGGCGCCGCGGTGGAGTGCGTGGGCGCCGCGGCCGCGGCCGGAGAGCTGGCTGGGCTACGCGACGATTGGCTGGATTCCGAAAGGTTCGCCGCATGACCGCCTGCCGGCACGGCGATGTCAGGGAGAGGTGGCGCGGCCGGCGGCATCGGCGATGCGGCGGCCATTGATTGACTGCCGGTCGGCGGGCCCGCTGGTGCGCCTCCTGCCGGAGGCGCCTGAGCCGCGGCAACGGCGAGAAGCGCCGCCGGGGCGGGCACGACGGAGGCCGGCGAAGCGGATGCGGCCAAGTGCGGCGAAGGCTGGGTGCCGCCGTTACTCTTCGTGCTGCCAGTACTTTTCGCGTTGCCGGCTGGAGCTTCGGCGGCGGAGCCAGTTGGCGCGCTGGCTGCGTCTTCATCTAGCGATGGCTCTTCCGCCGGCAGCTTCGTGGGTCCAGTCAATGGCGATGCTGCCATTGGCAACGCACCGGCTGTCGGACCGGGAGCGCCCGGGGGCAAAGCAGCAGGCGCCGCCGACGCTGCCGCAGCCTGAGACTGGACAGCCGGCGGGGTCATGGGAGCTGGCGGCGGCGGGCCGCACGCGGGGGTAGATCGAGCCGCCGCAGGCAACGCCGCCTTAGCGGTGCTGCCGCTGCGCTTGGCCGGAGTGGTCGGGGTGCTGGCGTCGGCGGGCGTTGCGACGGCTGCAACGCTTGGGTTTCGCGGGGTTTGCGGCGCATCGGCAACGGTGGGCGCGTTCCCGGCGTTGCTCTGCGCCATCGGCGGACCGGCTTGGGCGGCCAAGGCTTGGGACTTGAGCGCGGAAGATGCCGCTACGGGCGGGAGCGACGGGGCGGTGGCATCGCTCGCAAGCGGTTCCGCTGGCAGGGGGGCGGGCGAAGAAGCCGGTGTGGGCTGCACCGATAGTGCCTGCGCCGCAGGGGACATCGCGCCGCTCCCGCTTTGCGGCGTGCGCGCAACCGTCCCCCGGAGTGCACTGACCAATGTTCCGAGAAAGTCATTCGAGCCAGCGGTGCGGCTTGCCGTGGCGGGCGTGCCGCCCGCAGAAGATGCCTGCGACGACGCCTTGACGGCCGGCACTTGAACGGCGATCGCGGCGGCGGAAGCGGTCGCGTGGGTGGTTGGGGACGGCATCTCGTTTCCTTGGTCCGGAAGAACGCAAGCAAGAGGCGGGCCAGGAAGATGCGAAGCGGGTGCGCTTCGCCTGCGCCGCATGGCGCGCGCATCTGCGGCGTCGCGATGCGTCGATCGCAGTTCCGGAGCAGGCAAAAAATACCGGGTCGCGTCTGCCGAACGCGGCCGAAACCGCCGGGCCCGGTGCGATTTGCGTTCCGTTCTGTGGGCGTTTCGCCATTGGCACGGTTTCTGCTTGTTACTGTCCTGGCAACCGCCGAAGGGGGCAAAAAGCCCCCTGCCCGCGGGGCCTCTCAGGATCCGCTCTGCCGCGTTGCAGGCCAGTTGAAGGAGTGAGGCATGTCTCTGTTTGGCGCAATGAACACCGCCGTCAGCGGCCTGGGCGCCGAGTCGGCAGAGTTCGCCAACATCAGCAACAACGTCTCCAACAGCCAGACCGTCGGCTACAAGGGCGTCGATACGAACTTCATCGACTATCTCACCACTTCGACGCCGCAACTCAACGATTCGAGCACGGTGGTCGCCCGCCCGGATTATCTCAACAACGTGCAGGGCACGATCACACAGACGCAAAATCCGCTCAATCTGGCGATTTCCGGACAGGGATTTTTTGCAGTCAGCCAAGCCACCGGCAGCAACAATGGGCAGGCCGTGTTCAACGCCCAGCCGTACTACACGCAGGCGGGTGACTTCACCATGAATAACCAGGGTTATCTGGTGAACAGCGCCGGCTATTATCTGAATGGTTGGGCGGTCGATCCGACGACCGGTGCCGTCAACCAGAATGCGCTGAATCCGATCCAGGTCAGCCAGACCGCGTTCGCGCCGGTGGCGACCAGCGAAGTCGACCTTTCGGCCAATCTTCCCGCGACGCCGTCGTCCGCGAGCCCCGTGACCTCGCAGGTGCAGGTGTACGATGGTCTTGGCAATTTGCAGACGGTAAATCTGACCTGGACGCAGACAGCGGCCAATAACTGGCAGGTTGCCGTCAGCGCGCCAAACGCCACCAACGGGCCGGCGCTCGGCACCGCGAATGTCTCGTTCGGCCCGGGCAGCGGCAATCCGGTAGCGGACGGAACGATCGGCAGCATCAGCGGCGGCACAGGCACGGTGGCGACCTCGCCCTATTCCGCCAACGGTACCGCCAGCCTTTCCTTCACCGCCAACTTCGGCAATGGCTTGCAGCCCATCGAACTGAACCTCGGTTCCTACGGCGCCTCGAACGGCCTGACCCAGTACGCAGGAACGTCGTACACGCTGAACAACCTGAGCCAGAACGGCGTTCCTCCCGGTGCGTTTTCCTCCGTCAGCGTCAACACCAACGGCAACGTCATCATCAATTACAACAACGGGCTGACGCAGACGATCGCCCAGGTGCCGGTGGTCACCTTCAACGCGCCGGATGCGTTGCAGTCACAGAACGGCCAGGCCTTCACCGCGACCGAGAATTCTGGAGACGCCATTGCCAACAGCGCGGGGAGCGGCGGGTCTGGTGGTTTGGTGACGAATGCGGTCGAAGGGTCGAACGTCGACATCTCGACCGAGTTCAGCAAGCTCATCGTCGCGCAAGAGGCCTATTCCGCAAACACCAAGACGATCAGCACCGCGGATCAGATGATGCAGTCCCTGCTCAACATCATCCAGTAAGCAAGCTGTACCCGCTCTCTTGCACGAGATCGTCCGATGAGTCTGAATGGCGCGCTTGCGATCGCCTCCGGCGGGCTTTGGAACATCAATCAGCAGCTCGCGCTCATCTCTGAGAATGTTGCCAATGCCGCTACACCCCAGTACGCGGTGGAATCGCTCAGCCAGCAGAGTCTGGCAAGCAGCGGGCAACCGATGGGGGTCGAAACCGGCATCGCTACCCGCAATGTCAGCCTCGCGTTGCAGGCCTCCGTATTTGCCGAAAACGCGTCCTCCGGCGCGTTACAGACCACGACGACGGCCCTTTCCGCGATCGACTCGGTGATGGGAACGCCCGGCGCGGGCGGCGATCTCGCGAGCCTCGTCGACAGCCTTCAGAACGCCTTTTCCACGCTCAACAACGATCCTTCGAACCCGACCCAGCAGCAGGCCGTCGTGCAGTCCGCGAGCGGGCTAGCGGTTGAGATCAACACTCTCAGCGCGGCCTACACAACGGCGCGGCAGAACGCAGAAAACGCGATTGTCTCCGAAGTCGGCACGATCAACACGACGCTGGCCAGCATCGGCAAAATCTCGGAGCAGATCGTTGCCGCCCAGGCGCAGGGTCAGAGCACGGCAGATCTCGGGAACCAGCGCGACCAGCAAATGCAGGCGCTTTCCGGCCTGATCAGCGTGAAGTTCCTGCCGCAGAGCAACGGCGACATGCTGGTGGTGACGCCGGGCGGGTTGGAACTCCCGATCCATGGCGTGAGCGCGGCGCTGGCGGTCTCACCGGCAACCATCGGGGCTGGCGCCACCTATCCCGGCAGCATCCCGCCGATCACGCTGGGCGGCGTCGACGTCACCGGGCAACTCACCGGCGGATCGCTCGGCGCCAACATCACATTGCGCGATCAGACTCTGCCCGATTACCAGGCCGGGCTTGACGAATTTTCGGAGAACCTGGCAACCCGTTTCGCCGCGCAGGGGCTCACTCTCTTCACCGATGGTGCAGGCAACGTGCCCTCCGGTGGCGGCAGCCCCGTGCAGTCGGGCTATGTCGGCTTTGCCTCCGAGATCGAGGTCAATCCGGCGGTCACTGCCAATCCGGCGCTGGTGCGCGACGGGACGAACGCAATCGCCGGCAGCCCGGCAGGGGCGAGCAGCTTCACGCCCAATCCGTCGGGCGGGCCGGCCGGGTTCGCGACGCTGATCACCCGCGTGCTGAACTACACATTTGGCGCGGACGTGCAGGCGGGCGTGGCACAGCCGCTACCCAACGCGGCGGGGCTCGGGCCGCTCGGCACACTGGCCTTGCCCTTTCCCGCCCCGACGACGCCGGAAAGCTTCGCAACCTCCCTGGTCGGCCAGGAGGCCAACGACAGCGCCGATGCCTCAGGCAGTCTTGCGACTGCGCAGGCGACACAGACGGGGCTTACGAACCAGCTTTCCGCCTCCTCCGGTGTCAGCATCGATCAGCAGATGTCGCAGATGGTCGCGTTGCAGAACAGCTACGGTGCCAATGCGCGGATCGTCGCTGCGGTGCAGTCGATGTGGACGGACCTGATGAACGCGGTTCCGGGATGAACTGAATGAGCGGCAGCATTACGGGCGTCGGCGCGTCCAACTACTCGGTATTCTCCCAGCTCACGTCGAACGCCGCGGCGATCAGGGAGGAAATGACCCAGTTTGCCGAGCAGGCGTCGAGCGGCCTCGTCTCCGAGACCTATGCCGGGCTCGGCGCCGGGGCATCCGTCTCGCTCGATCTCAATCCCGAAATCGGCCAGATGAACACCTGGCAGAGCAATATCAACGCCGTCCAGGGCCAGATGCAGGTGACGCAGACGGCGGTGAGCCAGCTTAGTTCGATCGCATCCAGTTTCGCCTCGCAACTCAACACAGTCGGGACGGCCGACCCGACGGCGATCACCAGTGTGGCCGCGGCAGCCCAGCAGGCGCTGGTCCAGGTCGCTAATCTGCTGAACACCACCGACGGCGCCACGTATGTGTTTGCCGGCCAGGACAGCGCCAATCCGCCGGTGCCGAACGCCGATCAGATTCTCTCCTCGGGATTCTATAACCAAATCAATGCCGCGGTCTCCGGGCTGGCGACCAACGGTGCGGCGACGACGGAAGCAAGCGTGCTCGCCACAGGCGCGTCCAATGCAGCCGGAACGTCGCCGTTCTCGTCCGCGCTCTCCAAGCCGGCGGCGACGCTGCAGGCGGAACTGCCGACAGTGCAGGTGGGGCAAGGCCAATTCGTCAGCGTCGGTCTGCTCGCCTCGGCCAACTCCTATGTCGCGTCGAGCGGGGCCAACACCACCGGCTCCTACATGCGGGACCTGATGAGCAGCCTCGCCGTGATCAGCTCGCTCACGCCCGCGCAGGTGGATGCCCCGGCCTTCCAGACGCTGATCGGCGACACCCAGGCGACGCTGCAAGGCGTGGTCACCACCATGAACCAGGATGCAGGTGTGCTCGGCAACCAGAGCGATGAGTTGACCAGTACCGCCAGCACCCTGTCGGACACGGTGAATGCCCTGACCACCCAGGTGGGCGCGGCGCAAAATGTCGACATGGCAAAGACTGCAGCCGAGCTCACGCTGGTGCAGACGCAACTTCAGGCCTCGTATCAGGTGATCGCCAATATGGGCTCGCTTTCCTTGGTCAACTACCTGTGATCGCACGGAAATTTCTGTCGGTCGCCGGACCGGAAAGAGACTCCTTTCACGCCGCGTTAAGGCTTTCGCCCGACAATCGGGCGATGCCCGCAAAAGGCGGGGAAACCGCAACACTCAGGGCAACAAGGTAAGACACCATGTCCATCTTGAACTCGATCAATACCAACTACGGCGCCACCGTCGCGCTGGAAGCTCTCAACAACACGACCAGTGAGCTGAACGGCGTCCAGAAGCAGGTCTCCACCGGCTACAGGGTGGCGGATGCGACCGACGATGGAGCGGCCTACGCGGTCGCGCAGCGTGTCCGCTCCGACGTCTCCGCGCTGACCACGTCGAACCAGGTGATGGGCGGCGTGCAGGGTCTGCTCAGCACCACGCTTTCGGGCCTGAACAACGTCTCGAACACGCTCTCGAGCATGCGTGACGTGCTGGTGAATCTCGCCTCCGCCAGCACCCAGGGCAGCACCCGAACTCAGTACGAAGCCCAGTACAGCTCGATGCTGGCCAATGTGAAGACCTTCGTCCAGGACGCCGGCTACAACGGGATGACGCTGGTCGGCAACATGTCGGGCAGCAACGGGACGTTCCAGCGGGTCTCGGTGGTCAGAAACGAGCTTGGCGCGACCTACGGGGTGGCAACCTTCAGCGGCTCCGCCCTCTACAAGTCGCTGACTTTCACTTCGACCCAGCTTGGCTCTGCGACGACCGTCTCGGCGCTGATCACTTCGACCGGGACGTTCATCAATCAGCTCAATTCGATCGGCACCGAGCTCAACGCCTATGGCGCATCCACCAATTTCATCAACAACCAGATCAGCTACAACAGCAACAAAATCGATGCCCTGAACAACGGCCTCGGTTCGCTGGTGGACGCTAACCTGGCGCAGGAATCGGCGCTGCTGCAGTCGCTCCAGGTCAAGCAGCAGCTGGCGACGCAATCGCTGACCATCGCCGACCAGGCGCCTTCCATCCTGCTCAAGCTGTTCCCGTAAGCGCGGCCGGCAGCGGGCAAAAGGCCCGTTGCCGCTTTTCACCGACCGTATCCCCGCGACTTCGCCGCGAGCTCCGGAGACGGCGCGGCGTGGAATGGAAAAAAAGACGCATGTCGACGCTGGTTCTGGAGCTACGGCAGGGCGAAGTCATGATCGTCAACGGAGCGCCGATTCGCTTTCGCACCAAGTCGCGTATCGAGTTGACGGCCAAGGCACGCTTCCTGTTCGGCAAGCAGATCATGCCGGCTTCGCAGGCCGACAGCCCGGCGCGGCGCATCTATTTCGCCCTGCAATCGGCCTATATCGGCACGGACGAAGAGAGAGTGCGCGGACTTGCCTCGGCGCGGCTTCTGGTCGGCGAGTTCAAGGCGGCGACAACATCGTTGCTCGCACGCGAAATTCTCGACCGGGCGGTCCAGGCTGCCGAAGCGGATGATTGCTACCAAGCGCTCAAGCTGACGCGGCGGATCATCCGTCATGAAGATGCGGTGCTCGGCCGCGCGGCAGGAGCACCACCCGTGGGTCAGGAGCCGCATGGCTTCGACCCGGACATTCACGCAGCACACCCCGAGGAGAGGAGGATTACCTGACGATGCAGGATATCATGACGGGAATGCGCGCATACGGGGCGGCGGCTGCTGCCCGCAGTGGCCGGGAGCGGGAAGCAGATGTGTTTCGCCGCGCCAATGGCGCGCTCAAGGCCGCGCGCAACGGCAGCGGGACCGAGCAGGTCCGCGCCATATCGGACAACCGGCGGCTGTGGAGTGCGGTGCTCGACCTCGTATTCGACCCGGCAAGCCCGCTGCCTGCGCCGCTGCGCGGCGCGATCGCTTCGATCGGGCTCGCCGTGCAGCGGGAGGTGGGGCGCGATGTGCCGAACCTCGATTTCCTGATCGCGGTCAACGAGAACATTGCCGCCGGCCTCGCCGGCGAGAGCTGATCGGTCGCGGCAGGCAAAGCGAAAAGGCGCGGATGGGCACCAGCATCACCAGCGGAATCGACTACGCTGCGCTCATCTCTCCGCTCGCCTCCGGCGGCGGGACGGCAGGCAGCCTCTTGGACACGCTCTACGGCGCCAGCACCTCCGGCACTGCCTCTTCCGAGACCAATCCGGTCGCCGCCCTCGATCAGGCGGAGCAGGACGAGACGAAGGAGGTCGCCATCACCGCGGCGGAGCCGCAAGTGGCGCGTGCAATCGCGACGTTCACCGCGGCGGTGAAGAGTGCGAAAAGCCCTGCCGAACTCCTGAGCAACCCCACCGTGATGCAGGTGCTGCTGACGGCGAATGGCCTCTCCGATCAGGTCCCGTATACCGCGCTGGCCACCAAAACGCTGCTATCCAACCCGTCCGACCCGAATTCGCTGGTCAACCAGCTCACGGATTCGCGCTGGCTGCCCGTTGTGCAGACGTACAATTTCGCAACCAAGGGGCTCTCGGTAATCCAGGATCCCTCGGTCATTTCGACGATCGCCAACGGCTACGCCGAGTACACTTGGCTCGCATCGCTCGATCAGGTCACGCCCGGCCTTTCCAATGCTCTGACGTTTCGCTCCGAGGCTTCGTCTATTACCTCGGTTGATCAGATTCTCGGCAATGCAACCATGTTCCAGGTGGTGACCGGTGCGCTCGGCGTCCCTGAGCAGATTGTCTTTCAACCGCTTGAAGCACAACAGCAGGCGATCAGCTCCAGGCTCGACATCAAACAGTTCCAGAATTCGCAATTCGTCGAGAGCTTTGTGCAACGCTACCTGATTTTGCAGCAGGCGAACGCGACGGCAAGCAATGCGCAACCGCGCCTTTCGGCGCTGGCTGCGCAGGCCGAAGGCTTGGTCGTCTAAAGACCTGAGCGAAACGCGTGCCCGTCGGGACGGAGCTCAAAAGGAGCCAACGATGCAAAGCAGTGTCGCTCAGCCGGATCCTGACGAACTCGCGCAGGCTGCGCAGACGATGCTCCGCGCTGGCCGGCCGGCTGCGGCTCGTCCGCTGCTTGCCGCGCTCTCGCGCCTGAAACCCGACGCGGAAGGATTGGCGCTTCTCGAATGCGACCTGAGAGAGGCCGAGGGTTGCATTCCAGGTGCGATTGCGGTGCTGGACGCGGAGCTGGCAGGACGACCGGCAGATGCAGTTCTCCTCAAACGCCGTGCCGGCCTCAGGCACCGGAGCGGCGACGGCTTGGCGTCGATCGATGATGCTGCCGCTGCCGTGATTGCCGCGCCGCACGATGCGGCGGCGAAGGCGCTCTTGGGGGTGCTTTTGCTCACGCGGGGAGATGCGGCGGCGGCCCGCGCCTGCCTCAGTGAGGCGAGTGAAGCCGAGCCCGACAATGGCGATTTCCGACTGGGTCTTGCCGAGGCGATGGAACGCTGTGGCGAAGCCCGGCTGGCCGCGGCTCTGCTCGAAGAGGGCATCAGCCTCTCTCCGGCGCGGACGGATTTGCGGGAAGCCACGATCCGCCTGGCGCTTCGCCGAAAAGATCCGCAAGCGGCCGAACGGCTTGCCATCGCGACGCGCGAGGCCGGCCTCGCCAACGCAACGATCCTCTGCCTGCTTGCGCAGGCGGCCGCAGCGCAAGGGCGCGCGACAGATCAAACGCACTGGCTTGCCGAAGCGCTGAAACTCTCGCCGGCGGATGAATCGCTCCGGCACCTGGCCGCGGCCGCAGGAATCGTTCCGGCGGCCGAGCGGGCGCCGGCAGATTTCGTCAGGAGAGAGTTCGAGCGTCAGGCCGGGACATTTGTGCCGACTACAATCGAAACCGGGAACCGTGTGCCAGGTCTCATTCGCTCGGCGGTCCTGGCGCATGCCAGAGGGCGGCGTGGCCCGACTCTCGATCTTGGCTGCGGAACCGGCCTCGCCGCGGTTGCGCTTTCCGATTTTTCACTCGAGCCTTTCATCGGGGTCGACCTCTCCCGCGCAATGCTGGCGGCGGCGCGCGGATGGGGCCTTTACGCCGAGCTCGCCCAGGCTGATCTCGTCGATTTCCTGGCGGCAGAACAGCGTTGCTTCGCGTTGATCCTGGCGGCGGACGTGCTGCCCTGGTTCGGCTCCCTGGCGCCGGTGTTGGCAGCCGTTCGATCCAGGCTTGCGCCGGGCGGCCGCTTCATTCTCTCGCTTGATACCGCCCCCGCAGAAGACGTTGGAAAGCGTGCCTGGGTGCTCGGGCCGAAGGGCCGCTACGCACATTCCGTTGCTGGCTTCGAGAGTACGGCTCGCGACGCCGGTTTCGAGATTATCGCTACCACACCTGAAATACTACGTTCTGAAGACGGTGCGGCGATCGAAGGGATGATCACGGTTGCGGGCCTACGCGGCGATGCAGAGTGAGGCGCTGCTGCTCGAGGAGTGCCGGGGCGCGCCAGAGCAGCCATCCCATTGGAGGGCACTGGGGCAAGCACGTGCGGCGGCGGGTGATTGGCCCGGCGCTCTTGGTGCCTACGCCGAAGCCGAGCGGCTCGCGCCGGACGATCTTTCCTTGGCACTTGCGCGCGGCGAGATGGCCCGCCGTGCGGGAGCTGGAGAGGCGGAATGCGCGAGGCTCGCGCTCCTGGTTGCGGCAAACCCCTTGGATGTCGTCTCGCTTGCCGCTCAGGGTGTCCTGCTCGGCGCGTTGGGTCGGGAAGAGGAGGGGATCGATACCCTGAAGGCGGCGTCCGTGCTCGCGCCGGCGAACGCCGAGGTTGCCGCCTTGCTTGGTCGGCGGCTGGTAGCAGCCGAACGGTTGGACGAAGCCGACACGGAACTGCGCCGCGCCATCGCGCTCGGGCACCCGGACGAAGCCGAGCTGCGCAACATCCTCGGTGCCGTGCTGATGCGCCGCTACCGGCACGCAGAAGCTTATGCGGTGCTCGCCGCGCTGCTCGCGGATCGGGGCGAAGACGTCGTGCCGCTGTGCAACCTTGCCTCTGCGGCCGCGTCGCTCGGGCGGCAGGACGAAGCCGCGGCGATCCTGGCGCGCGCGGAGCGTATCGCCCCTGGCCACACGCTGCCTTCGCGAATCCTCTGCAACACGCTTCCGTATCGCCATGGTATCGGCGGCGCGGAGCTTCTCGCTGCGGGGCAGGCGCACGCCGCGCGGCTTCCACGTGGACCGCTCGTCACTTTTCCGAACGCCCGGGATCCGGCGCGGCGCCTCAGGGTTGGGTTGCTTTCCGGCTCCCTCCGGGTGCACCCGGTCGGCTGGCTGACGGTGGCCGGATTCGAGGCGCTCGATCCGTCGGAATTCACACTCGTCGGGCTGACGCAACGAACGAGCCGGGACTGGATAGCAGGGCGGTTTCGCGCCGCGGCGGCGGAGTGGCACGAGGTCGGACGGCTCGGTGATGCGCAACTCGCCGCCCGGATCCGCGAACTTGCGATCGATATCGTCATCGATCTCGGCGGCTATGGCGACGCGGGGCGCCTGCCGGCGCTCGCGCGCCGGGCCGCACCGGTGCAGGTGAAGTGGGTCGGGATGCAGAGCGCAAGCACCGGGCTCGCGGAAATCGACTGGTTCCTGACCGACCGCTGGCAAACGCCCGACGGGTTCGAGCGCTTCTATTCCGAGCGGCTGCTGCGCCTTGCTGACGGCTACGTCTGCTACAGCCCGCCGCCCTATGCGCCAGAGGTCGCCGAACTCCCGGCTCTTCGCTCCGGGACGATCACGTTCGGCTGCCTCAACAATTTGGCTAAGATCACCCCCTCGGTGATCTCTGCCTGGTCGCGCATCCTCGCGAAAATCGGCGGCTCGCGGTTGCTCCTCAAAACGCACCAGCTCGATGAGCCGATGGCGCGCGAGCAAGTCATGGCCGCGTTTGTTACGCACGGCATCGGCGCGGAGCGGTTGGTGCTCGCGGGCGCCTCGCCACACCGCGCGTTTCTTTCGGAATATAATCGGGTCGATCTGCAGCTCGATCCGTTTCCGTATTCCGGCGGCCTGACCACTTGCGAGGCATTGTGGATGGGCGTTGCGACTGTCACGCTGCCCGGCGAGACCTTCGCATCCCGCCACTCGCTGAGCCACCTTTCGAATGTTGGCCTCACCGATTGGGTCGCGCGCGACCTCGCGGACTACGAGCGGCTTGCCGTCGCGAAAGCGACCGACGTCGCCGGGCTCGCCCACTTGCGGCGCGGGCTCCGAGCGCGCGTCGCGGCGAGCCCCCTTTGCGATGCGCCCCGGTTCGGCCGGAGCCTGGACGCCGCCTTGCGCCTGGCGTGGTGTGATTGGTGCGAAAGCGAGGCGCGCGTGCAACCTCGCAACGGTGATTAATCGTTCGGCAACGCGGCGTTGCTAACGTCCGTCGAGCGACGGGGAGCTGCGCGAAAACCGCCATGTCTACCCAGCCATTGGTCGACGTTAATCTGTTCGTCTGCAACGGCGCGGCAACCGTCGGGCCGGTGATCGAAAGTCTGCTCGCGCAAACTTGGCCGAATCTCTCGATCACCCTGTTCGACGACGGGTCGAGTGACGCGACAGTAACGATTCTCGCCGATTACGTGGCGCAGTTCCCGGCCATGCGACTGCGTCGGGCTTCCTCTAATGGTGGTGCGGTCGCGGCATTTCAGCGCGCCTTCTGGACCGGCGATGCCGACTTTGTGATGCCGAAGTCCGGCGACGACGTGATCGCCCCCGATTTCATCGCGAAAACGATGGCGGTTCTTCTCGAGTACCCGCGATGCGCCATGTGTCATGCGGCCGGCCTGGTATTCACCGGCGAAGGTACCGTGCGCGAGGTGTATCCCGCGACGCACCGGCTGCTCGCGACGGACGCCGACCCGTGCGCACGGGCGTTCCAGGTCATGCGCTCTTATACCAGCTCGCCCAGCTTCTGGGGCATCTACCGCC
The DNA here is from genome assembly GCA_050730175.1 of Acetobacteraceae bacterium. Classification (GTDB taxonomy): domain Bacteria; phylum Pseudomonadota; class Alphaproteobacteria; order Acetobacterales; family Acetobacteraceae; genus JAKAWQ01. The sequence goes on from JBOHMN010000550.1 coordinate 23,885, forward strand.
GCGCGATGGTCGATCGGCTCGCCCCCATTCTGTATCGTGCCGGCTCGGACCATGCACTGCTCGCGGAACTCGCGCTGTACGGTGAAATCCGGCACGTTCCAGAGGTTCTCTATTGGCGACGCGATGGCGGGCGGGGCGTCCACGAGCTGGCTCGTCGTGCCACCCTCGCCGCCAACCGGCGCTTGTCGCTGGCCGGCCCACTGGCAGATCAGAGATGGCGGACGCCGCTGATCACCACCGCCTATGCGCACCTCGAGACCTTCGCGGTCGCGCGCGTCGACGAAACCGCCCGCAAGCATTTGATGGCGGCGGTCCCGAAGATCTTTCGCGGACGCTGGCTGCCGATGCTGCTTGCCGAGGCCAACGCGCTTGCCCAAACCCTGCCGCAACTCGTCTCGGCGATCGCCGGAATGGACGAGCGATTGGCGCCATGGGCGGCGGCTCAGCTCGCCGCGGCGATACGCCAGGTCCAAGCCATCGTGCCGGAAGTGGATCTGTCAGTCGCGCTCTGCGAGCTGGCCGCGCAAAAGTTTGCGTCCAGCCGCGCCGAAATGGCGTGAGAGGAGGATGGTGATGGACGGAGCATTCGGCGTTGATCGCAGGCTCATCGCATGTGGATCGTCCGGTCCCGGCCTCAGGCTGCACATCGGCTGCGGCACGAACGTACTCGCCGGCTGGGTCAATATCGATCGTGTCAGCCGCGCGCCTGGCGTGGTGACCGAGATCGATGCGACGTCGCTGCCATATCCGGATGGATCCGTGACGGCGGTGCTCGCCGAGCACGTCTTTGAACATTTCAGCTTCGCCGAAGAAGGGCTGGTCTGGCGGGAGATGGCGCGCGTGCTCCGCGCCGGTGGAGAGCTGGCGATCGAAGTGCCGGACTTCGAATGGGTCTGCCGGAACTTCCTCGAAGCGCAGGATGACTGGCGGAGCTTCTATATCGTCGGCCATGCAGACGATTACGCGGGGTGCGGCCGGGCGCTCGACCAGCGTTGGGGGATCCTGCAGACGATGTTTTTCGGCAATCAGAATGGCCCCGGCCAGTACCATCGCAGCGCCTACACCGCGGGCAAACTCCGGGCGATCGCGTGGGCGCTCGGCTTTGCCGCGATCGCGGTCGAGAAGCGGTTCAACAAGGGTGGGCAGTGTCTGCGCGCCACTCTGACGCGCTGAGACAGAGCAGCATGCGCATCTTCATCACGGGGGTAGCCGGTTTTCTCGGCAGCCACCTTGCTGAGCGCCTGTTGGCAATGGGGCATGAGGTCGTCGGCTGCGATAGCCTGATCGGCGGCGAGCTGTTGAATGCTCCCGCCGATATCATTTTTCACCAGTCCGATTGCCGCGACTTCAACGCCATGGAGAAGTTCATGCGCGGCGCGGAGATCGTCTATCACTGTGCCGCGACGGCGTACGAAGGTCTCTCGGTATTCTCCCCGGCGATGGTGATGGACAACATCGTGACAGGCTCGGTTGCGGTTTTTTCAGCAGCCATTGCGGATCAGGTGCGGCGGATCGTGTTTTGCAGCTCGATGGCGCGCTACGGCGCCAACAAGGTGCCATTCCAGGAGAGCTTCTCCCCGCACCCCCAGGACCCGTACGGCATCGCGAAAATGGCGGCGGAACAGGCCCTGGTCGAGCTTGCGCGCGTGCACGGCTTCGAGTACGCCATCGCGGTCCCGCACAATATCATCGGCCGGCGGCAGAAGTTCGATGATCCGTACCGCAACGTGGCGAGCATTATGGCCAACCTGATGCTGCAAGGCCGCCAGCCGTACATCTACGGTGATGGCGAGCAGCAGCGCTGCTTCAGTCACGTGGATGACTGCCTGTCATCGCTTCTGTTGCTTGGTCTGACCGAGCGCGGGATCGGGCAGGTGGTGAATATCGGGCCCGACGAAGAGTTTATTTCCGTCAATGCGCTCTTCCGCAAGCTGAAGGACATCACCGGTTTCGAAGGGCAGGCGATCCACTTGCGCGATCGTCCGGCTGAAGTGAAACACGCGTGGTGCAGCAGCACCAAGGCGCGTGCGCTGCTTGGCTACCGGACCACGCGCAGCCTCGATGACGGCTTGCGCGATGTCGTGGCACATATCCGCAAGGCCGGGCCGCGGCGGTTCCGCTATCATCTCGATCTGGAGATCAGGAACGGCCGGACGCCCCGCACCTGGAGCGAAAGGCTGATGTGAGCGAAAGGCTGATGTGAACGTGCGAGAGCAGTCTCGTCTCGATCCGGCTTCGCTGCCGCGAAGGATCGCCCTTCAATATGACCGCGGCGAGATCGTCTGGCAGGCGGGGCAACCGCCGCAGTTGCTGGAGTACAGCTTCAACGGCCAGGGGCTCCGGACGTTCGGGAAGAACCCCGGCTTTCTCGACGATCCGCGCTTTCAGCGTGCCTATGCGCGTGGCTGGAACAGCGGGCATCGCAAGGCGGCGAACATCGACGATGCCCGTTGGACTGTGCATGTGGCGCTCTGGGCGGCAAGTCAGGCAGCGCGCATCGAAGGTGATTTCGTCGAATGCGGGGTCGATACCGGCATGCTCTCGCTGGCGATCTGCGAGTGGCTGGATTTCAACGCGGTCGACAAGGACTTCTGGTTGTTCGACACGTTTTCCGGGATTCCCGAACAACAGATGACCGAAGCCGAGCGGAACGGCATCGGGGGCTGGCACAACCTCCACTCCTACCGGGAGTGCTATGCCCAGGCCGTCGCGAATTTCACGCCGTTCCCGCGCTGCCGTCTGATCCGTGGCATGGTACCGGAATCGCTCGCCGCGTTCCCCGCCGATCGGCGGGTGGC
>JBOHMN010000551.1:0-18167 GCA_050730175.1 Acetobacteraceae bacterium
GTCAGGCCCTTCCGCACCATGAGGTAGGCGCCTGCCACGGTAGGGCAGGAATGTCCGGCGAGCTTCACTGCGTCAGCGTAGCAATACGTGATCGTGCCGCCCGGCGATGCGCCGAGGAACGTAGCCATCGGCTCGCGCAGCGTGATGGTGGGGGCTTCAGCGAAAAACGCAGGAAAATCCATTACGGGCCTCCGAAGTGGGCTTGGGCAGCGGAGAGATAGACGCCACGCACTCGGGTCATGCAGACTGCCGGGGCAAGGCGCTGCGCCAGGCAGGCAGCGTTGATGCATCGCATGTGGGTATAACAGACATCAGCAATATATGTTTTACGGCAGCGATGGTCCAGCGATCGCGAAGCTCCCCGAAGTGGCGGTCGGCGTTGGCAGTCCGAAGCGGGGCGGCCGCTCCTGTCCCGGGCATTCCTGCGGGCGCTTGGATCGATTCGCGGAATTCGACTGGATCCCTTCGAGCAACCAGAATTTCCTCCCATGGCAGAGAGCCTGCGTTGCACCTCAGGCAGTGCGAGAGAGGCCGCGTGCTGCAGCGGACACGTCAGGAATGCCGCCGCTCGTGTGCCGACCCTCGCGCTTGTGACCCGTACTGCACGTGCTGAATTGGCACACGGGCTCTTTGTTTGCAGCGGCCGGCTCGTTCCCTTTCGTCTACTGCCGGGCGCACCCAGCGACGGGGGCAGGGGACTATACCTCGCCCCAGTCGCTCGCGCGGACAATGCGCAGGGCGATCACCGGAAGAGCAGTGAGATCCATCGTCGTGAGCTGCGGGTAGCGCTTCCTGAGCAGGGCCTGCGCCACGTCATGTTCGGGTCCGTCGGCAAGGATGTCGGCATTGCCACGCAGCATCACCCAGCCGAGCCGCGTCCAATCCTCGTCATAATGATCGGCGATGAAGCAGGCTTGCGGGTTGGCGTGGATGTTGGCCAGTCGTTGCAGACGGATGCCGGCTCGCTTCGGCTTGCGGTCGATTGTGATGTAGAGCGTCTGTCCGGCGATGGCGAAGCAGACCGGGACGACATGTGGCGCGGCGTTTCGCCCGGCGGTCGCGAGATGGCCGACCCGGCAGGCGAGCAGGAAGCGGCGCTGGCAATCGGTCAGCATCGAGGGGATGATGGGGCCGGCGGCTGATGGCGCGCCAGTAGGCCGCCCGAGGAAGCAAGGAGGGACATGATGCGATCCGGTGCCACGATGTTCTTCACCGAGTATTCGATGACGCCCGCCGCACTCGGACGGGCGCTCGAGGAGCGCGGCTTCGAGTCGGTCTGGGCGCCGGAGCATTCGCACATCCCGCTCTCGCGCAAGACGCCGTACCCGAGCGGGGGGCCCTTGCCGGAGAAATATTACGACACGATGGACCCGTTCGTGTCGCTGACCGCCGCGGCGGCGGCGACGAAAACGCTGAAGGTTGCAACCGGCATCTGCCTGGTTGCTCAGCGCGACGCGATCCAGACGGCGAAGCTCGTTTCTTCCATCGACCAGGTTTCGGGCGGGCGATTTCTGTTTGGGGTGGCCATAGGCTGGAACCAGGACGAGATGGAGAACCACGGGACGGTTTACGCAACCCGCGCGAAACTCGTGCGCGAGCGGATCGAGGCGATGAAGGAGATTTGGACGAAGGAGCACGCAGAATATCACGGCACGTTCGTCAACTTCGGCCCGATGATAGCGCGGCCGCAGCCGGTGCAGAAGCCGCACCCGCCGGTGATTGTCGGCGGCGCGTTTCCGCAAGGCGCGCGCCGGGCGCTCAGATACGGTGACGGCTGGATGCCGGTCGCGGGCGGGATGAAGGACCAGGAATTAATCCGGCAAGCGGAGGAATTCCAGCGGATGGTCAAGGAATCCGGCCGGGATCCGGCGAGCGTTTCGCTATCTCTTTACGCAGCGCCGGAAAATCCGGACCTGCTCAAGCGCCTTCGCGACCGGGGCCTCGTCCGGGCGATCGCAGCACTCGAGTCCGACAAAGAGGACAAGATCCTGCCCATCCTGGATCGGTGGGCCGAGCTTATCCGCCGTCTCGGAGCATGAAGGTCGCTGGACAGCATTATCGGGCGCGGGCATCAGGGGGCGATGTCGCCGATGGAGATTGCGCTCGAGGAAGCCCGCGCCGCCGGACATCGCGGCGAGGTTCCGGTGGGCTGCGTCGTGCTCGGTGCAGATGGCGCCGTTCTGGCGCGCGCGGGCAACCGGGTCGAAGAACGGGACGCGGCGGCGCACGCCGAATTGCTGGCGCTGCGTGACGCAGCCGCCAAGCTCGCCGTGCGGCGGCTGCACGGTTGCGATCTCGTTGTCACGCTCGAGCCCTGCCCGATGTGTGCGGCAGCGATCAGCCTTTATCGGATCCGGCGCCTGGTTTTCGGCGCATATGATTCGAAAACCGGCGGGGTCGAGCATGGGCCGCGAATCTTCGCTGCTTCCTCCTGTCACCATCGCCCGGAGGTGATTGGCGGCGTGCAAGAGCGCGAATGCGCGGCATTGCTGAAGCAATTCTTTGCGACGCGGCGCTCGGATTCCTGATCGCTGCCGGGAAGCTGTGCTGCGATGGATCGCCGGCTCGCTGATCAGGCGCCGACGACCTCGAATGTCACATTGACGTTGTTGCGCGTCGCGTGCGAATAGGGACAGATTTTCTCGTGCGCCTCCGTGACGAGAGCCGCGAGTTCCGCCTGCTTCAGGCTTTTGTCTTCGACGCGCATTTTGACCGAGAGCCCGAAGCCGCCGCCCTCCCGTGGGCCGATCGACACCGCAGCGGTGACACGCGCTTTGCTCGCATCCTTCTTCTGCTGTTTGCCGACAAAATCGATGGCGCCGCCGAAACAGGCGGCATACCCGGCCGCGAACAAGTGTTCGGGCGTTGTGGTGCCCGGCCTGCCGGGCCCGCCCATCGCCTTCGGCACCGAGAGGTCGGCCTTTACTATGCCGTCGCTTGCTTCGGTATGCCCGTTGCGGCCGCCGATTGCGGTTGCCGTCGCGGTGACCAGCGGATCGATCTTGTCCATACTGCCTCCAAACGTTCAAGCGTCGCGGTGGAAAACCCTGCCGGGGCGCACGTGTACCGCCGGACCGAGGGTACTCCTATCGGACAGGTCGTGCCAGATGCGGAGGCACGCATGATCCCGGAGCCGGGGCGCACATCCCTGCCTGCCGGGCCTTGCCTCGGGGCAACGCGGCGCGCGATCGCAAAGACGCTCCGGCCCTTGATGCCGAGTGGAGAGCGGCAAACAATCGGCCGGCCAATCGCGGACGCACGGCGCGTGCGCTCGCGCTCCGGAGCAGCGCGGAATGAAGGTACGCATCGGCACGAGCCCGGTTGCGTGGAGCAACGATGATCTGCCGGAGCTCGGCGGGGAGACCCCGCTCGAGACCTGCCTTTCGCAAGCTCACACGGCGGGCTTTGCCGGCATCGAGAGGGGAGGGAAGTTTCCCGCCGACCCTGTTCTCCTGCGGGCTCTCCTTGCGCGCCACGAGCTTCGGTTCGTTTCTGGCTGGTACGGGGCGGAGCTCAGGTGGCGCTCCGTCGAGGCGGAAATCGCTGCCATGCGCGCGCACTTCGAACTGCTCCGTGCGCTTGGCGCGTCGGTCATGGTGTTCGCCGAGACATCCGACACCGTGCAGAGCCGACGCGACGTACCCCTGCCCGAGCGGCCGCGGATGAGCGAGGCGGAATGGCCCGGCTTCCTGGAACGGCTTTCCGAGCTCGGCGAGTGGATGGCCGATCGCGGCGTCAGGATGGCCTTCCACCCGCACATGGGAACGGTGATCGAGACGGCGGAGGAGATCGATCGCTTGCTCGAGGGCACGCCGCCAACGGTGGGGTTGCTGCTCGATACCGGGCATCTCGAATTCGCCGGCGAGGACCCGGCGCGCGCGGCCGGACGCTGGGCAGGGCGGGTCAACCATGTGCATGCAAAAGACGTTCGCCGCGAGGCGTTGGCGCGGGCGCGCCGCCAGCGGCTGAGCTTTCCGGAGGCGATCGCGGCCGGCGTCTTCACCGTGCCGGGCGACGGCATGCTGGACTTTTCCGCTGCGCTCGGTCCGCTCGCCAAGGCCGGCTACCAGGGTTGGCTGATTGTCGAGGCGGAGCAGGACCCTGCCAGGGCGCACCCGCTGACATATGCGCGCAAGGGCTATGTCCATCTCAGGGCGGCGGCGGAGCGCGCCGGATTCGATGTGGGATGAAGGAGAGCGGGCGATGAATGTCTGCATGGCCGGTTACGGAATGATGGGCGTGTGGCATTCCGAAGCGCTGCAGAGGACGGATGGGGTGCTGCACACCGCTGTCGGCCGGCGCGCCGAAGCGGTTTCCGCCTTCGCCACACGCTTCGGCTACCGGAAGTGGACGACTTCGCTCGCCGCCGCGCTTGCCGATCCAGAAATCGATATCGTCATTCTTGCCACGCCGAGTGAGCAGCACGAGGAACAGGCGATCGCCTCGCTCACCGCCGGCAAACACACCCTGATTGAAATCCCGATCGCCATGAGTCTTGCCGGTGCCGAGCGGGTCGTGGCGGCGGGAGAGAAGAGTGGCAGAGTGTACGGGCTGAGCCACCCGATGCGGTTCCGTATCGAGCGCGATGCGTTGCGCGAGAGACTTGCCTCGGGAGCGGAGACGTTGCGCCACATCGCCGGCCGGTTCTTCATACCGCGCCTGAGAAACGTCGGCGCGACCGGGTATGTGCGGAGCTGGACCGACAACATCCTCTGGCATCATTTCTGCCACTTCGTCGATCTCGGGCTCTATCTCTTTGACGGCACGCCGATCCGGCGCATCCAGAGCGAGCTCGGGCCGTGTCACGAGAAGACCGGGATTCCCATGGAGTGCGTCGTTCTCGTCGAGAACGAGAATGCTGCGACACTGCTCGTGCACGGCTCCTATCACGCGAGCTTTCGGCTTTATGACAAGTTGATCGTAACCGACCGCGACACGTACTTATTCGACACGCTGGCGAACACGCTGCGCACCGCCTCGGGCACCGTTGCGATGGAGACCGAGCAGGCGAACGCCACCCGCATCATTTTCGACTTTCTCGACGCCGTGCGCGCAGGCCGGCCACCGCGTGCGTCCGGCCCTTCCGTGCTGCCGGCGATGCGCGTGCTGCAGAGTGTGCAGGATGGCTGGGATGCACGCAACGGCGCGCGCTCGATTCCCGGGCGGCCGATCGGATAGAAGCTGGTATCGGCAATCGGACTTGGGTCATAGGGGTTGCAACCATTCGAGCGATGTGGGGGAGCTTGGGCGGTCCCCAAGAATGGCGGAATGCCCGCCGCGGCTGCCCGCCACGCGCTTTGCGCTCGCGGCTTCGGCTTTGCGGGCCTTGCGGTTTTCACGCCCTACACTCTGCTGCCGTGCGAGGCAGCCGCGTGCGTTCGGGAGTACTAGCGGCGGCCGGCAATCCGAAATGTCGCGACCGGCCCCTCGACCCTGAGGCCGACCTTCTCGCCGAGGCGCGGGGACATGTGCCCGGCAACCCGGGCGCTGAGCTCGGGCGTCTCCGCCACCTCGGAAAGGACGAGGGAGATGCTGGCATCGTGGCCGTAGAAGGTGACACCGCTCACGCGCGCCAGCGCGTCCGCCGATTCGCCGGGTGGGACCAAGCGGATCTGCTCGGGGCGGATCAGCACCTCGACCTCGCCGTCAGGCATGCCGGGGGCAAGCGCAAGCCTGCCGAGGCTGCAGCGCACGGTGCCGTTGGTTGCCTGGCCGCTGAGCAGCACGGCTTCACCCACGAAGCATGCCAATGCGGCGTCGAGCGGGCGGCGGTAGAGGGTTTCCGGGCGGGCAACCTGCACCAGCCTGCCCTGGCGTAGCACTGCGACTTCGCGGCCCATCGAAAGCGCTTCCGGCTGGTCGTGGGTGACCAGGAGCGCGGTTGCGCCGGCGGCAAGGAGCGTTGCGGCAACCGCCTGGCGGGTCTCGGCGCGCAGGCCAGGGTCGAGGGCGGCGAACGGTTCGTCGAGAAGAACCAGCCGGGGATTCGGGGCGAGCGCCCGAGCGAGGGCGACGCGGCTCTGTTCACCGCCCGAGAGCTCGTGTGGCGCGCGCAGGGCGTAGGAGGCAGGAAGGCCGGCGAGTGCCAGGAGCTCCTCGGCGCGGCGACGATTCCGCCGCTCCGCGCGGGGCAGTCCGAACAGGACATTGTCGGCGACCGAAAGATGCGGGAACAGGGCACCTTCCTGCGCCATATAGCCAATCTTGCGCCGTTCCGGCGGGAGATGCACGCCGCGCCCGGAGGCGGTCTCGCCGCCGATCGCGATTGTACCTGCGTCGGCCCGTTCGAAGCCGGCGATCAGCCGGAGCAACGTCGTCTTGCCGCTGCCCGAGGCGCCGAGTATGGCAACCAACCTTCCGGCTTCGACGGAAAGATCGACACTGTCGAGCACGCGATGGCCTTGGAAGGCCTTCGCAAGCCCGGTGATCTCGAGCGCGGCCACGGCCCGCTGCGGCCTATCGCTGGAAAAGGCGGGTTGCGCCAAAGCGGCGCGCCAATACCCAGGTCGAGAACAGCGACAACAGCACCATCATCGCCGCGTACGGTGCCGCGGCGGGAAAAGCGAGCGTAGAGGTGTCGGCCCAGACTTGCATGGCAAGCGTGTTCGTCCCGATTGGCGCGAGCAGAAGGGTCGCCGTGAGCTCGGTCACGATCGAAACGAAGACCAGCGCCGCGGCCGCGCCCAGTCCCGGCCCGGCGAGCGGCAGCATGATCCGCCGGGCGACGCTGAACCAGCCGAGCCCAAGCGAGCGGCCGACCTCTTCGAGCCGCCGCTCTGCCTGCATGAGCGCCGCACGCACGCTGACCAGGGCGAGCGGAAGAAACAGGATCGCATAGGCGACGATCAACGTCAGGGCCGTCTGGTAGAGTGGCTGCACGGTACGAATTGTGATGGTGATGAAGGCCAATGCGATGACGATGCCGGGCACTCCTTGCCCGAGATAGGCAGCGCGCTCCAGCACTGTCACGAGATTGCCGGGGTAGCGTGTGGCCAGGAGGCCGAGCGGCAAGGCGAGCGCAACCGTGAGCGCCGCGCCGGCGAGTCCGAGCCAGACCGAGGAGAGGGTTGCTGCGAGCAGTCCCTCGAGCGAGACGGCGACGGGGGTGACCGCGGCCGACCCGTGATGGCTGAGCCAGTAAAGAATCATGCCGAGCGGTACGCCGAGCGCGGCCAGGACCAGCGATGTAAAGAGCACAGATACCGCGAAGCGGGCCCGACCGAGGGATAGCGGAGTGGCCGGGCGGCGGACGCCGGAACCGATCCGCGCATAGCGCGCGAGGCCACGGATGCGGAGCTCGGCAATGAGACAAACGAGGCAGAGCGCCAGCAGTACCAAGGCGAGCAACGCCTCGCTCGGACCGTTGAACCCGGTGCGATACTCGGCGTAGAGCTCGGTTGTGAAAGTTCGGAAGCGCAGCAGCGCGAACGCTCCGAACTCGACCAGCACGTTCAGCGCGACCAGCAGCATGCCCCCGAGCAGTGCCGGGCGAAGCTGTGGCAGCACCACCCGGAGGAAGGCGCCGGCGGCACCCTGGCCGAGCGAACGCGCCGTTTCCTCGAGTGCGGGGTCCATGCCGCGCAGGCTGGCGGCCACTGGCAGATAGACCAGCGGAAAGTACGAGGAAGTCACGACGATCAACGCGCCGACGAAGCCTTCGAGCGCCGGATCGATCGAGAGCCAGGCATATGAGCTGATGAACGGGGGAACGGCGAGCGGCACGGCGGCAGCGATGGCCAGGAACCGCCGCCCAGGCATATCGGAGCGCTCGACGAGCCAGGCGGCGGCGGTTCCGACGAGCGCCGCGCTGAGCGTGGCGGCGATCACAAGGCCGATTGTATTGACCAGCAGTTCCGCCACCAGGGGGCGCCACAAGAGCCGCAATGCCTGCGCCGGACCGATGCGCGCGACCTCGAGCAGGACCTCGCCAACCGGCAGCACGACGAGCAGCGGCCCCACGATCGCCGCGGCAAGCAGCCAACGAGGGGGCCAGGGGCGGCGGGAGGCAGCGCCGGAGAGCCGGACCCCGATGGACGATGCCGGCGCCTCGGGCATCAGATCAACCCGGCCTCGCGCAGCAGCCTGGCAGCCAGACGGTCATCGCCGAGTGAGGCAATGCTGACCTTTGGCGGATGAAGCTCGGAAAACGGCTTGAGGAGCGGGTTTGCCGCCACCCCCGGAGCGAGCGGATATTCGAAATCGACGTCGCTCTTTCCCAGCATCACCTGCACGGGCCCGCTGACCAGGAAAGCAAGGAAGCGTTGTGCTTCTTTCGGACGGCGCGCGGATTTCAGCGCGGCCGCACCGGAGACATTGACCAGTCCGCCGATGTCGCCGGGCGGGAAGTAATAGATGCGACATTTTGTCCGGTTGGCCCCGAGCGCAACGCGGAGCCGCGCCCAGTAATAGCTGTTGATGACACCGGTGGAGATGGCGCCGCGGTTGACCGCAGCGACGACTCCTTCGTCGTCCTGGTAGAGCGCAGCGTTGCGTTTCAGGCCCTTGAGCCAAGCCAGCGCAGTCGCCTCGCCTTGCAGCGCTGCGAGCGCGTCGACAAGCGGCAGAAAGTCGGAATCGGTCGGCGCAATCGCAATCTTGCCCTTCCACTTCGGCTCTGCCAGCTCGAGCAGCGAGGCCGGCAGTGCGTGCGGTTGGATCAGCGCGGGGTTGTATGCGAGCACGCTCTGGCGCGCGAGCACCCCGACCCATTTTCCGTCGGCTGCGCTGAAACGGCGCGGGATCTGTGCGAGCGTTGCCGGATCGACCGGCGCGAGCAGTCCTTTCTCGGCGAGGAGCATGAGTTCAGGGGAGTTCTCGGTGAAGAATACATCGGCCGGCGAGCGCGCGCCCTCTGCCACGATCTGATTGGCGATCTCGGGGCCGTCGCCCGAATGAACCCGAACGGGAATCCCGGTTTCCTTGGTGAAGCGGGCGGTCAGCAATGCAACGGTCTGCTGGTGCTGGCCACTGTAGAGGGTCAAGGGGCTGGCGGCCTGTGCCCAGCGCAGCGGCAGTCCGGCAGCGGCAGCGGCTCCCAGCGTAGCCGACAGCAAGCGGCGCCGGCCCAGGTGGCGATTGGGAGTGGGGGAGTTCGCCATGGGTTCCTTCCTTTGCTAAAGGCGGCGAGCGTGCCTATATGCGACTTATTCTCATTTGCAAACAGGCCGGGAAGACCGCCGAAGAACCGCTTCCGGATGCTCTGCCGATCGGAGGCGTTGCGGGTCCAGGAGCGGAAACCGGGCCTTGTCGCACCAGGCGGCGATCGTGCAGGGGGTGCTGGGCGACGGGATGGACAACCTATTGAAACCTCACGGCGGCACAGGTCCCGCGTGGCGTGCTCTGGACTGCGCTGCATCTGTCGCTGCCATTCTCCGCGGTCCTCACTGTGGTCTCGCCGGTCTTCATCATGTACTTCGCCGCGCGCGCCGAGGACGCCGGATTGACCGGCACGTCCCGACCGACCGCCAGCCAGTCGAACAGCATGCAGGCGCCGGCACGACTTTCCTCTGGGGTGCTCGACCCGGGCCGCGAGGTCGAACGGCCGAATGCCGCAAGTGCCAAGGCGCGCCGCTCGCTCCGAGCAAAGATGTGACTGCCGGAGCGGGATTAAGTAGGTCGCGTGCCCGGGTTGCCGGCGCTGGCGATCAGCGCGGGCACCAGAGGAACGTCAGTCGGGGCGGTCAGGCCTACGAGCTGGGCAAGCACAAGAAGCTGCTTCGCCATCACGTCTCCGCGTCAATCAAGGCTATGCCGAGCGCGACGGCAGCCTTCCGAAGATCGGTGTCGAGGGTCGCAAGCGGAACGGCCTCGCGCTGCGCCAGCTCGAGATAGCTCGCGTCGTAGACCGTGAGCCGGTGCAGGCGCGCAAACGTCAGGATTGTGTTCTCCTGGGGCGTGCGGTCGATCGTCACGCCGAACCGGGACAGCTCGTGCAGGAATATGACCGTGTCGGCTTGGCTCAGCCGGCCGCGACGCTCATTGACGATCAGCGTGTTGCGAACTTCGAACCACCATAGGCTGGGCGCCGTCGCCTCATCCAGACGGATACGCTCCAAGGCCAGCGCCGCGACGGGATGGCCCTCATCATCGAACGCCCAGCATGCAGCAACGGAAGCGTCGAGGACGAATGTCATGTCAGTATTTGTGGCCTTCGTGACGAGCCGAGAGAAGCTCCGGCAGCGTGATCTTCCCGGTGCGGCGGCGCAGCGCCTTGATGTTCGCGACAGCCTTGTCGATCTCGGCCTGCCGGCGATCGGCCTCGGGCACGATGCGGGCGATCGGCTGGCCGTGGCGCGTGATGCGGACGGTCTCGCCACGCTCGACCGCATCGAGGATTTGGGGCAAGTGCGTCTTGGCGTCAGAAGCATGGATATCGCGCACGAATTCTGCTATTCCGATTGGTCTATTCGACTGGTTGGAACAGTGACATATATTGGCGGACCCAGTCAAGGGCCGAGGACGACCTAAGGCCCTCCCTTCTCCGGCGCATAAGGGATCAAGAACGGCATGGTACGCGAGGTGCACGCGGGCTGCCGAGAGCGGTTTTCGAAAGCGGCACGGTCGTCCGGAGACGGGTGATGAAAGCGTCTTGCCCCGCTGGTTCAGGGTACCGGCGGCGACGTCTGCCAATGCCGGCCGTCGACTGTAGGCGCTGCTCCACAACCAGCGGCCTCTGGAACAAGCGTCAAGCGACTGCTGCCGCGGTGCGGCAGCCCCCGGCAGGCCGAAGCGCAGTGTCACTCTGAGAAGCATCGGAGGATACACGAGTTCCCGTTCGTATATCCATGGAGAATCGCATGCGGGTTGCGAAATTCGGCAACAGCCTTGCTATTCGCCTGCCTGCGGCAATTGTGAAGGTGCTTGAGCTGTGGGAAGGTGACGAAGTCGAAATTCGCGTTGGTGACGCCCGGCGGCCTGGCATCGCTCGCAAGCCCGGGCCCGATGAGCTGCTCAAGCGTCCCCGCGCCTTCCGCGGTCGACTGCCTCCCGATTTCAAGTTCGACCGAGACGAGGCGTAAGCCCGCTAGTTTCTTCGATAGCAACGTTCTTATCTATCTTGCGTCAAGCGATGCGGCCAAAGCAGACCGAGCCGAGGCGGTGGTGGCCGCCGGTGGGGCCATCAGCGCCCAGGTCCTCAGCAAACTCGCCGCCGTAGCGCGACGACAGATGCAAATGCCGTGGGCCGATATTCGTGCGTTCCTCGGTTTGCGGCGCGGCGTGCTGACGGTGCACCCGCTGACGCTCGAAGTTCATGACACCGGCCTCGCGCTCGCCGAGCGGCATGGGTTGTCGGTCTACGACGCCATGATCGCGGCATCAGCGGTTCGTGCCTGTTGCGATACGCTCTGGTCAGCAGACATGCAGGACGGCATGGTGCTCGAAGGAGAGGCTCGCATCATCAATCCATTCCGTACGGCAGGCTGAGCCTGGACAAGAAGACCAAGGGTGCGTGGCCGCTGGCTCAATCGAAAAACCGCGATGCGGTCACGAGGGCGGGCGCCGCCCAGCTGGAGAACATTTCATATGCTGGTCGTATCCGTTGACTCTTTAACTCATTGCGCTGCAATGTGGCAAACGAGCCCAGCCCTGCGATTTCCAGCGAGATGGTGAAGCGGGCCTGTCAGCCTAGAGCGCGTGGAGGCCGGCTGAACACTCTAGGTTTGTTTGCTCGAGAAATTTGGTCACCCTAACTGGAATCGCCAGATGCCAGGCAGGGTGGTATTGCTCTGACGGAATCGACAAGCCGGTGCGCGACACGTGCATCTCCGCTTCAGTATCGTGCGCGAGCCCTCTAGTGCAACTGCCGCTTCACCGATCCGGGGCAGATCAGTCGGCGGGAAGGTTGGTCTTTCGGGCCACGAAGAGAGAGGTCAAGATGGCCAGATTGGCGGTCGTCTTGCCGGCGAATCGCGCGTTGATCGCGATTGAGCGCGCATCCTTCAGACACTGTTGATCCGGTTCCCCAAGTGCCGCATCGACGTGGAAGCCGGCGCGCTCGATCAGCGATACGTAATCATCGTGCCTGAGGCGATTTTGAAATGACTGCGGATTGAATTGGGCAAGTCGCCAGAACATGTCATGCTCGTCAAATCTGAGGAAGTTGATGCGGCTTAGATGATGATCCCGGTGCTCCCAGTGGTCCGAGTTGTCCACCACATGGGCCATCGCCCCTCCCTCGCGGAGAATACGATGAAACTGCTGGAGAAAAAACTGAAGCTGCGCGACCGGCACGTGCTCGAACACTGCCCTTGAAATGACGAGATCGACGCTCTCGTCCGGCTGCGCGGCGGCATCCCATGGAACGAGGTACTCGAAGGTCATCTGACCTTCAATCTTCGGAATGAGGCTGCTTTCGGGTTCTTGCAACGTTTCGGCGATGTCTTTGATACGCCGTTTGACAGTCCGCCTCGCCCGCTCGATCGTCTGCTGATCCATGAGATGCTCAATGTCCGTGAGTATTAGCTTTCCGGCGCCTGCAAGGTGGAAAAGCCAGGGGATGAGAGGCACCCAGCCGGTGCCAAATTCGAGTAACTCCTTGCCCCGCACATCAATTCCAGCGTTTCGCAGCGCGGCAATCTGGCTCAGCCCGTTGGTGATGCAATACTCGGAATTCTCGTCGTCTTCGTAAGGTCGCATCATGCGCTTGAGGTGTCGCACGGCGGCACGGCAGGGGATGGCCTGTCGCCCTGCCGCCACAAGCACACGAGAAACATTGACATTGCCTACCCGCACGGAATCGTTTGCCCTTTCTGTCAATCTGCCGCCGGCTCTGCCCGCCGGGTCGGCTACCGCCGGTCATGGCGGCACGGTGCTGGCCGATCTGCCGTCATTACGCCATTACGCACGGTACGCGATCACGGTGGGCTGACTGGCGTTGCGGATCTCGCGCACGCTTGATGACTCGCAATCTCGCCCGGCCGGGCGGGCGGGCACACATCGCACGGTATGCATTCGTCATAGCAGATCGTATGGGGTGCCTCGGTCCCGCTGTTCACCAGGCGGGGGTCTGGTATTGCGACCGGCGTCGTCGGGTAGCTTGCCCGGGCATATGTCTCGTCCCGCTGTTGTCCGGGCAGGCCCGACATTGCGACGCCGCTTCTCCTCTAGGGCGCGGGGCGGTCCTGTCGCGGGTGACGTAGCAGTTTGAGAAGCGCCGGTTGTTCCCGGATCATCGCGCGCAACATCATCGTCGACAGCCGAACGTTCGGATCGTCCTGCGGCAGCTTCTTCAGCTGCGCGAGTAACTCGATCAAATCCTTCCGCGGCGCTAACGGCGACGGGAGGTCGATCAGGAAGCGGCCCGGCGTGAGCGGTGACCCGTGCGAGCGCATTTGCCATCCCTTTTTCTTGGCGCTCAGTTAAGTGCCAGCTCGAATCATCGCCTCCAGTTATGAAAGGCGAGCTAAGCACCTTAGCGCTGATCAGGGGACCTTAACAGCAAATTCAATAGCGAAACGAGTTTTCCCCGGTACCAGAAACGCGAGGGGGTTCATTGCGTAAAGTTTTCGCCGGCTCGAAAAAAGGCCGGCGCCGGCCACCCCCCCACCGCAATTAAAACGCTGGCGGCAAGCCGCGGGCCGCAACTGGCCGCCGGAAAACGACAGGAGCCGATATTGCCTACCGCACGCGGGGCGCCGGCCCTATATTCCCGCCATGTCCGCCACGCTGAAGACTCCCATCCCGACCGAGCCCGGCCGCGGCCCCTACCACGTGCAAGCCTGCTGGGATGCCCAGGCTGAGGTATGGGTTGCCACCAGCGATGACGTGCCGGGCCTGGTCGCCGAGGCCGCCACGATCGAGGCGCTGCTCGACGATCTGCGCGCCATCATCCCGGACCTCCTCGAGTTAAACGGCGTGCCGTACCAGGAGCGCATCGAATTGAGCTTGACCGCCGAGAGAAGCGAAGCGATCCGGCCAGCCGCTTGAATGCCGGCCGACTTCGACCGGCGTCTCAAAGACCTGCTCACCGCCGCTGGTTGCTACCATGTCCGCGATGGCCGGCACCCGATCTGGTTCAGCCCCATTACCGAGCGACACTTCCCCGTCCCAACCGGCATCAAGAGCCGGCACACCGCAAACGAGATCCTGAAGCAGGCCGGGCTGCCCAAGGCGTTCTGATGGCAACCCGCAAGCAGGGCATCGTGACCGCCGCCCCGAGCCCGGGCGAGTGGCGGAAGCACCTGCAGCCCTGGAAGCGTGCCTTCTGGAAGCGCGAGGGTGAGGCGGCGAAGCGGACGGCCGCAGCCGATCCTCCGGCCGGGGGCAGCCCACATGATCCGCCGGAGCCCTTCCGAGGCCGACTTTGCCCCGCGTGCTGACATGGTGCTGACATGGCCCCGGTAGGATCGCGCAGTTTACCTATAAGATATTGAAATGATGGCTGGGGCGGGTGGATTCGAACCACCGAATGACGGAATCAAAATCCGTTGCCTTACCACTTGGCGACGCCCCAAGGCCGAGCGCGTCATAAGTCGCGGCGTGGTCTGGCGTAAAGCGTGGGATCTAAATAACAAGGCGGCTGGCGCCTGCGCGCAGGAATTCTGCCTGAGAAGCGAGCGGGCGGAAGGGTTCGGCGTCGGTGCCGGTCAGCAGCACCTGGGAGTTCATTGCGGCCAGGATGGCGAAGAGTGCCGCGCGGCGGGCGCCGTCGAGGTTGGCGAGCGGCTCGTCCAACAAAAGGAGTGGGGCAAAGCCATACCGTTCGGCGAGCAAGGCAGCCTCGGCCAGCACCAAGGAAAGCAGGAGGACCTTCTGCTCGCCGGTGCTGGCTCGATTGGCCGGCATGCCCATGGCCCCGATCCGGACGATGAGGTCGCTCCGGTGCACTCCGAGACTGGCGCCTCCGGCTTCCTTGTCGGCAGGCCTGCGGGCCGCGAGTTGCCAGGCCAGCCACTCCTCAACGGCGAGCGCCGGGTGGCTCGCCAGACGTTCGCTGATCGCACCGGCGAGTGTGAGTTCGATCCCGGGAAAACCCGGTGCGGCGGCGGGCAGCACGCGGGTGAGGGCGATCGTGAGCAGGCGGCGCGCGGCGGCCACGGCAACGCCATGGCGGGCCATCGCCTCCTCCAGTCCGGCGAGCCAGGCAGGGTCCGGCGCGGGGCCAGCGAGCAAGCGATTGCGCCTGGTCATGGCGGCTTCAAAGCCGGCGAGCTCACGGGCATGGCCTGGTTCCAGCGAGTACACCAACCGATCGAGGAAGCGGCGCCGGGCTGCCGCCCCTTCCTGGAAGAGCCGCCCCATCTCGGGCGTGAGCCACGCTACTGCGATGCGTCTTGCCGCTGCGGCCTGCGCAACCGGCCGCCCATCGAGGCGAAAGATGCGTCGCTCGGGCAATCCTTCCGCCGCCGTGCCGGTGGCGATCTCGAGCAGGCCTTCGATCGGATGCTGGAAGCGGCCCGCGACCGCCCAGGTGCCGTCTCCGTCGGGTCCGAACCGGGAAAACTCGGCCACCCGCGCTCCGCGCAGACCGCGGCCTGGGCCGAGCAGGGATACCGCCTCGAGAAGGTTGGTCTTGCCGGCCCCATTCGGTCCGGTGATCACGGAAATCCGCCGATCCGGATGCCAGACTAGAGAGGCGTAGCTGCGGAATTGATGCAGTGCCAGCCGTTGCAGGCGGAGCTGAGCCGCCGGCATCGCCCGCCCGGGGGTTGGGCTCAGACGCGGATCGGCATCAAAACGTAAAGCGCGCTGGCATCCGCCGCGTCTTGCACCACGGTTGGTGCGGTGCCGTCGGAGAAGCGAAACTCGACGCGATCGGCGATCTGGTCCGTGATGTCAGTCAGATAGCGCGCCTGGAAGCCGATATCGAGCGGTGTTGCCTCGTAGGCGACCCGGTCCGCATCCAGCTCTTCGGTGGCGGTGCCCTGCTCCGGGCTGATGGCCGAGAGCACAAGACGATCACGCGTCAAGGAGAGTTTTACCGGACGGGAGCGCTCGGTCGATATCGCGGCCACCCGCGCCACAGCCTCGGAGAAGTCGCGCTTGCCGACGCGCAAAACCTTGTCGTTGCCGCGCGGGATCACGCGCTCGTATTCGGGGAACGTGCCGTCGATCAGCTTGCTGGTGAGCGTGACAGGCCCGACCTGAAACTGAATGCGCGTCTCGGAAAGCCCGACCTCGATCGCCTCGGTCGTCTCTTCGAGCAGCTTGCGCAGCTCAAGGACGGTTTTGCGTGGCACGATGACGCCGGGCATACTGCCGGCGCCCTCAGGCAAAGGTTGCTCGACGCGTGCCAGCCGGTGCCCGTCGGTGGCGACCGCCCTGAGCAGACTCACCCCTTCGCTTTCGGTTGCGTGCAGGTAGATGCCGTTCAGGTAATAGCGCGTTTCCTCCATGCTGATGGCAAAGCGGGTGCGATCGATCAGTGCGCGCAAGCTCGCCGCCGGCAGCGTGAAATGATGCGCGAGGTTGCCGGCCATCATGGAGGGAAAGTCCTCCGTCGGCAGCACCATCAAGCTGGTCCGGTAGTGCCCGGCGCAGAGCTCGAGCGCCGCATCGCCACCGGTGTGGCGGAATTCAAGCTCGGCTCCTTCGGGCAATCGCCGCACGATCTCATAAAGGGTGACCGCGGGTGCTGTCGTCGCGCCATCCTCCGCGGTGCTGGCGGCCACCTCCTCGACGACAGCGATCTCCATATCGGTTGCGGTCAGGGTTAATCGCCCGTCCCGGACCGCGAGCATCAGGTTCGCGAGGATCGGGATCGTGTTGCGTTTCTCGACCACGCTCTGGACATGGGCGAGTGCCTTGAGCAGCGCGGCCCGGTCGACGGTAAACTTCATCTCGCCTTTGTCCTCAGCGCACCCGTAACGGGAACGACCCATCCTCTTGCTCGTGGCTTGCAGATCAGCCTCGAGCAACCTCTCCGGGTCCCGCGCGAGTTTAGCAATCGCGGCCGTTCAGGCAAAGCGCAGCAAGCCGCCCGCTGACGGGGGCAACGGAACAGGTCGCCTTCTGTCACGCCGCTTTCGGGGCGGCGAGCAGATGGCGGGTCAACAGCGTCTCGGCGATCTGGACCGCGTTCAATGCCGCACCCTTGCGCAAGTTGTCCGCCACGCACCAGAAGGCGAGCCCGTTGGCGATGGTCGGGTCCTTGCGCAGACGGCTTACGAACACGGCGTCCTCGCCTGAGGCTTCGAGCGGTGTCATGTAGCCGCCGTCTTCGCGCGCGTCGATCACGGTTACGCCCGGAGCGGCACGCAGCACCGCCCGGGCCTCGGTGACCGAGACCGGGCTGGCAAACTCGACATGGACCGCCTCGCCATGGCCGATGAACACCGGCACGCGCACGCAGGAGGCCATCACCGCGATGTCGGGATCGAGGATCTTCCGGGTTTCCACGACCATCTTCCACTCTTCCTTGGTCGACCCGTCGTCCATGAAGCGGTCGATGTGCGGGATCACGTTGAAAGCGATCTCTTTGGTGAACTGCTCGGGTTTCCCAGTTTCGTGCACGAAGATCGAGCGGGTGTGCTGAAAGAGCTCGTCCATCGCTTCCTTGCCTGCGCCGGAGACAGACTGGTAAGTGGCGACGACCACGCGCTTCACGCCGAAGCGGTCATGCAGTGGCTTCAGCGGAACGACCAGCTGGATGGTGCTGCAGTTCGGGTTGGCAATGATATTGCGCCGGGAGAACTTCTCGAGCGCGGCGGCATTCACCTCGGGAACGACGAGCGGGATGTCGCGTTCCATCCGGAACTGGCTGGTGTTGTCGATCACCACGCAGCCGGCCGCTGCGGCGCGTGGGGCATGCACGCGCGAGACTTCGGCGCCGGGGCTGAACAAGGCAAGGTCGAACCCGCGGAAATCGAACGGCTCCAGCGGCTGCACCTTGAGGACCGCTTTCTCGCCGAACGAGACCTCCATCCCCGCCGAGCGCCCGGAAGCAACCGCCGCAACCTCTGAAACGGGGAAGCGGCGCTCTGCCAGCACCTTCAGCATTTCGCGCCCGACCGCGCCGGTCGCGCCGACAACGGCGACCCTGTAGGCCATTGCTCTCTCCATCAGCAAGGTCTCAGGGATAGCGAAGCCTGGGACGCTCGCGCAAGCTCCAGACCCGGCTGCGGCGCCGACCGTGCAACTCTCCCATGCGGAACCCATGGGGGGTTCCGCAGGCTACCCGGTCAGGTCGAGGAGGCGTCCGCGCCGGTGGCCGGATCAGCCGTTCGCGG
>JBOHMN010000552.1:0-2357 GCA_050730175.1 Acetobacteraceae bacterium
CGATCAGATCGCGCGGGACCTGGTCGCAAACCAGTACGTGATGCTGCGCGTCCTTGAACAAAGCATCCGATCCGAGTTCGATCTTGAGGCGGAGGAAGTCATCAGGGCATGGCGCCCGCGGCACCAGACCCCGCTGGTGACGCTTAACCCACGGCGTTCCTTCGGGCAGCCGATTGTGGAACCGGGCGTGCCAACCCGGGCACTTGCCGATGCGGTGCGTGCTGAAGGAAATCTCGGCCGGGTCGCGGAGCTGTTCGGTGCAACAGAAGCGGCAGTACGTGAAGCGGTCGAATTCGAGATGATGATGGCGGCGTGAATCTCGCGCTTGACGCCAACCTGTCCCAGTACCTTGCCCACGCAATTGACGCGCTCCCGGCCGCCGAGCACGGAAGGGCAATCAGCATTCCCGAGCGGTTCGGACCTGGCGTCGAAGATCAGCATTGGATTGAAGAGCTCCATCGGGAAGGCGGCTGGGCCGTTTTGACGCAGGACCGGATGCTGCGTAGCCGCCCCCACGGACGGCGCGCGCTCGAACAGTCTGGCCTGGTCGTGTTTCTCCTGGCGGCGGCGTGGGCCAAGCAGCAGTACTGGCCGAAGGCTGCCGGCATCATCCGTTGGCTACCGTGCATGCTCCGCGCATTCGGCCAAGCTTCGCCGCCCGCGCTGTTCTCCGTGCCGTACCGCTGGGCGGCGGCACCGCTTCGGACGTTCAAGGAGTGACCGAGTGGTCGATCGCCCGGAGCGACGGTCATTCCGGTGGTCGGACGCGCGGTTCCGGCGTCTTCTCCGTGCTCCAACGCGCCAGAAATTCGTCAAGAATGGCCCGCTGGCCCTTGGTGATTTTCCGACGTGCGTCCGCCGCCTCAAACCAGCCCGCGCGATCCACCTCGACGAACTCCTGCTTGCGCCCGGATCCCGGCGGCCATTCCATCGCAAAACTGTTGCTCTCGAGCCCGGCCGAATCGAACGTCCCCTCTACCGCCCACGCAATGATCATCTTGCCGCCTCGCTGCTTGAACTCGCCAAGCTTCACGAATTCGCCTTCCACGAGACTGCCGGTTTCTTCGTGGAACTCTCTCTTCGCCGCGGCAAGCTCGTCCTCCCCCTCGGCGCAGATGCCCTTCGGAATCGACCACGCAGCATCGTCCTTGTTCGCCCAGTAAGGTCCTCCCGGGTGAACGAGAAGAAACGCAATGGCCGACCCGGTCCGCCTGAACATGAGTATTCCGGCACTTCTCGTTGCCATGCTGAACTCCTTTCAGCCAGAGAGAGGTGGCTGGCTTGACCGTGTTGCCGCAGGAGAGCCTGGAGGGCGCGATCTTTGCTCCGAGGCAAATGTCGATCTCGCCGGGGCTCGCCAGATCGAAACCGGCGCCGAGCTCGGCCAACGCGATGACGATCTCGCGGGCCGGGTTGGCCTTCAAGGCATAGTAGATCTCCGCAGTCGGCAGGCATTCGTGCAACGCCCTGTAGCGCGCGCGGACCATGTCGAGATCAACGATCAGAAAGGGCGTTGCCAGGCGCGTCTCGGCGAGAAACTGATCGAGGCGCGCCGTCGGCGCTCCCTCCGCAACCGTTGCATCGCCTTCCGGGCCTGTCGATGCGCTTTCATCCGCCGTCATCAGAACTCCGCAGGACCCACGTATGGGCCGCTCGACAATTCAACTTTGGCACGGTCAAGACGCCGGGCAGGGTTTCCGTCACATGAATTCGCCTTTCAGTCGGGTCAGGAACATTCAACGTGCGTGATCGCAGGTCGTGACCACGATCCGGCCGACGCCGGCCAGTCGCCGGGGCCACGCAGGCTACCCGCCTTCGTGGAGTACCTTGCGCAACGCGTCCGCGGCGTCCGAATAGAACAGCACCTGCACCTTGGTCGCGGCATCGTCCGAGAGCTCGAGGAGCTCTTTCCGGCAGGACACCGGCATCAGGATCGCCGAGGCACCCTTCGAGAGCGCGTGCTCGACGACATCCACCGGGTCATGTACCGGCTCGATCGACCCTCCGAGATTGAGGCCGCCGACAACCGCCAGTCCCCCCTTCAGCGGCCGGCGCAGCAACGCCGAAGCCAGGGCGAGCAGCACCGGCACGCCCGTTCGGCCGGCCGACCGCGCGGCATCGAACGAGCGCAACTGCACCGTGAATTCGTGCTCGCGCGGATTACGCTCGCCCACCAGCGCGCTGCCACGCGCGTAAAGGTTCTGCTCGGCGATCCGGACGCTCTCCCGGAACGGAGCCGGCGGCGGCTGATTGAGGATGCGCACGCCGCTGCCTGGTCCCTCGTTGACCTCGATCCGATAGAGCCCGGCCGCCTCGTCCTGGCCGCCCGGGCCGATCGCCCATACCTGGCCCTCGGC
>JBOHMN010000553.1:0-21074 GCA_050730175.1 Acetobacteraceae bacterium
GGCTGGGCGCACTATACCGGGCAGGAGGCGATACGCCCGATCCCCGGATGGGCGATGCTGAGCTTCGCTCGCGATTGGGTGCGACCCGCGCGGCAGATGGCTGGAACGGCGTTCTTCTATACTCATACAGATCAATGGCGTTATGAAACGATCGGGGCCGACGAGCTGCTCTCACCGCTAGCGGACCGCGAGAAGTATCGCGGCGCAATGATCGATTTCAAGGCGCGCTCCGAGCGCATGGGCTGGCTGCCGGCGGCGCCGCAGCTCGCGACCAACCCGCTGAGGCTCGCGGAAGCCGCTGACCAGGCTGGCGCCAAGGTCGCGGATTACGTGGCCGGCGAGCTGAAATCGGGCCGGATCGGCTTGGCCTGCGAGGACCCGGACAACCCGATCAACTTCCCGCGCAACTTCTTCATCTGGCGCTCCAACATCTTCGGTTCGTCGGGCAAGGGGCACGAGTATTTCCTGCGCCACCTCCTCGGCGCCCACCATGGGCTTCAGGGCAAGGATCTCGGCGCGAGCGGGAAGTTGAAGCCGGAAGAAGTCGTCTGGCGCGAGAAGGCGCCCGAAGGCAAGCTCGACCTCGTCGTGACGCTTGACTTCCGCATGTCGACGACCTGTCTTTACTCCGACGTCGTGCTGCCGACGGCCTCCTGGTACGAGAAGAACGACCTCAACACGACCGATCTGCACACCTTTATCCACCCGCTGTCGGCGGCCATCGATCCGGTATGGGAATCGCGTAGCGACTGGGAAACGTACAAGACGATCGCGCACCGTTTCTCCGAGTTAGCGGTAGGCCATCTCGGCGTCGAGCGCGATGTCGTCCTGCAGCCGCTGATGCACGATTCTCCCGCCGAGCTCGGCCAGCCGTTCGCACCGAAGGACTGGAAACGTGGCGAGTGTGACTTGATCCCTGGCGTGACGGCGCCACGAATCGTCGTCGTCGAGCGGGACTACCCGAATACGTATCGTCGTTTCACCGCGCTCGGGCCGCTCGTCGATACCCTCGGCAACGAGGAGAAGGGCATCGAGTGGGATTCGAAGGCGGAGGTTGCCGAGCTCGCGGCGTTGAATCGGACCATCTCCGAGGAAGGGCCGACGAAGGGCCGGCCACGCATCGATACTGATATCGACGCCTGCAACGTCATCCTCCATCTTGCTCCCGAGACCAACGGCGAGGTCGCGGTCAAGGCGTGGGACGCGCTCGGCAAAAAGACCGGCCGCAGCCACCGCCATCTCGCCGAGCCGCGCGAAGCTGAAAAGATTCACTTTCAAGATATCGTCGTCCAACCACGCAAGGTCATCACGTCACCGATCTGGTCTGGGATCCAGAGCGAGAAAGAGACCTACAGCCCTTGCCGCATCAACCTGACCGAGCTCATTCCGTGGCGCACGCTCACCGGTCGCCAGCAGTTTTTTCAGGATCATGCGTGGTTCCGCGACTTCGGTGAAAACTTTCCCCAGTACCGGGCGCCCGTCGATACCCGCACCGTGAACGAGATGTTCGGCACCCGCAGCAACGGCAATCCGGAGGTCGTGCTTTCCTTCATCACGCCGCACCAAAAATGGGGCATCCACTCCACCTACAGCGATAATCTGATCATGCTGACGCTCTCACGTGGAGGGCCGATCGTCTGGATCTCGGAAATCGATGCGCGCAAGATCGGTGTCGCCGACAACGATTGGATCGAAGCGTTCAACGTGAACGGTGCGATTACCGCGCGCGCGGTGGTGAGCCAGCGGGTGATGGAGGGGATGTGCATGATGTATCACGTCATAGACAAGACGGTGAACGAGCCAGTGAGCGAAATCACCGGTCAGCGCGGCGGCATCCACAATTCCTGCAGCCGGATCGTGGTCAAGCCAACAGCAATGGTCGGCGGCTACGCGCACCTTGCCTATGCCTTCAACTATTACGGTCCCGTGGGGTCGCAACGCGACGAGACGGTGATCGTGCGCAAGCTCTCGCGCGTGGACTGGATGCAACCTCCCGCGAAGACTGGCGGCCTGTACGTGGAGGACTACTGAAGCCATGAAGATCCGCGCGCAGATCGCGATGGTGATGAACCTCGACAAGTGCATCGGGTGCCATACCTGCTCCGTCACCTGCAAGAACGTCTGGACCTCGCGGGAGGGGATGGAATACGCATGGTGGAACAACGTCGAGACCAAGCCCGGCATCGGCTATCCTAAGGACTGGGAAAACCAGGACCACTGGAAGGGAGGTTGGACGAGGAAGAAGAACGGCAAGATCATCCCCAAGCAAGGTGGTCGCTGGCATTTGCTCGCCAACATTTTCGGCAACCCCAACCTGCCCGAGATCGACGACTACTACGAGCCGTTCACGTTCGATTACGCGAATCTGCACAACGCACCCGAGCAGAAAACGAATCCGGTCATGCGGCCGATCTCGCTCGTGAGCGGTCGGACCATGGACAACATTGTCTGGGGACCGAACTGGGAAGAGATCCTGGGTGGGGAATTCAACAAGCGGTCCGAGGATTATAATTTCGACGCGGTGCAGAAGGATATCTACGGCCAGTTCGAGAATACCTTCATGATGTACCTGCCGCGCATCTGCGAGCACTGCCTCAATCCGAGTTGCGTTGCTTCCTGTCCGTCCGGTGCGATCTACAAGCGCGAGGAGGACGGCATCGTCCTGATCGACCAGGACAAGTGCCGCGGCTGGCGGATGTGCGTTTCCGGCTGTCCGTACAAGAAGATCTACTTCAACTGGTCAACCGGAAAGGCCGAGAAGTGCATCTTCTGCTTTCCTCGCATCGAGGCGGGTTTACCGACCGTCTGCTCCGAAACCTGCGTCGGGCGCATCCGCTATCTCGGCGTAGTTCTTTACGACGCCGATCGTATCGAGGCAGCGGCGAGTGTCGAGGACGAAAAGGATTTGTACCAAGCCCAGCTCGGCGTATTCCTCGATCCCTACGATCCGGCCATCAAGGCTAAGGCCCTGGCCGACGGTATCGCCGAGAATTGGCTCGAGGCGGCGGAACGCTCGCCCGTCTATAAGATGGCGGTCGAGTGGCGGATCGCGTTTCCGCTGCACCCCGAGTACCGGACGCTGCCGATGGTCTGGTACGTGCCTCCGCTCTCGCCCATTCAGTCGCACGCGAACGCCGGCACGATAGAAGCTGCGGGAGATATCCCAGACGTGCGGTCCCTGCGCATTCCCGTGCATTACCTTGCGAACCTGCTCACCGCCGGCGCCGACGAACCGATCGTCTCGGCACTCGAACGCATGCTCGCAATGCGCGCCTTCTACCGCGGGCGCCAGTTTGGCGAAGGCGATAACCTCGCGATGCTGGAGCAGGTGAGGCTCACGGTGGAGGAGGTTGAGGAGATGCACCGCTATCTCGCGATCGCCAACTACGAGGATCGTTTCGTGATCCCAACCCGTCATCGCGAGGATGTGGAGGATGCCTACGAAGAGCGCGGCCATTGCGGATTTTCTTTCGGCAACGGTTGCTACGCCGGCGATCCGCATTCGAGCCTGTTCGGCGGCACGGTAGGGCCGCGCAAGCTGCTGTCCACGCACGGCTGACCGCCAGGAGGTATCCGCCCGTGATCACGCTCAGCGCCCTCGCGGCCCTCCTCGGCTATCCCGATCCCGAGCTTCGGGCAGCACTTCCCGAGATCGCCGATGCGCTCAGGGCCGCGCCCAGGTTCACGCCGGCCAACCGGAATGCACTCCTCGAGCTGATCGACGAAATCGCCGCGGCCGAAGAGTTCGAAGCCGAAGAGCGCTACGTCGATTTGTTCGATCGAGGGCTCGCGACCTCGCTCAATTTGTTCGAGCACCTGCACGGCGAGAGCCGCGATCGCGGGCAGGCGATGGCGGACCTCAAGCAGGTCTACGAGAAAGCTGACTTTATTCTCACCTCTTGTGAGCTCCCGGATTACTTGCCTGTGTTGCTCGAATACCTCGCCCAGCGCGACGAGGCAGAAATCAGAAGCATACTTGGCGACTGCGCGCACATCGTGCGCTCGATTGGCGAGGCGCTGCTGAAGCGCAGAAGCCGCTACGCGGCCGTGCTCGACGCCGTGCTCAGGATCGCGAGTGAGGCCCCGCTCGATAAGATGCAGGCCGCCCGGCGGCCGGCGGAAAAACGCGACCTCGACCGCGACTGGGGCGAGCGCCCCGCGTTCGAGCCGGACGTTGCCGCCGCCGCCCACCGGCCCACGTTCGCTTCCGGGAGCAAGCGATGACCCCTCTGCACGAATTCCTGTTCGGCATCTATCCCTACATCTGCCTCACCATTCTCTTTCTCGGCAGCATCGTCCGCTACGACCGCGAAGCCTATAGCTGGAAGAGTGATACGTCCCAGACGCTCCGGAGGCGTCAACTCAGGCTCGGCTCGAACCTGTTCCATTACGGCATCGGTGTGATCGCCATCGGCCACTTCGTCGGGTTCCTAATTCCGGAACTGTTCGTCAGGTGGTTGCTGAACCCGGCGAACCATGAATTGCTGGCGATGGTAAGCGGCGGGCTCGCGGGCATCGCTGCAATCCTCGGGCTCTCCATCCTTCTCCATCGTCGCCTCAGCGATCCGCGCGTCCGAGCCAACACCCGCAAGTGGGACGTTGTCGTCGTGCTGTTTCTGCTGGCACAGCTCGCGCTCGGGCTCTCGACCATATATTTCTCAGCGCTGAGTCTGGGCGGGCCGGATTTCGAGCTCCTCATCCAATACGTTAAGGGGCTTGTAACCTTCCAGCTCGACGCTGCGCGACTGATCGTGAACGTGCCGCTCGTCTATAAGGTGCACATCGTCGTTGGTTTCACGATTTTCCTGATCACGCCCTTCACGCGCCTGGTGCACATCTGGAGCGGCCTTGCCACGCTCGGCTATCTGATCCGGCCGTACCAGCTCGTGCGTTCTCCGCGTTCGCCGCGGGCGCGCAAGGTGAGCCCGCTGTGAGCATCTCGGTGAACGGGAGAGCCGTCGAAACCGACCGCTTTGACAGCCCGGAGCTCGCCACGGCGCACGAGCTTCTGTGCCAGCGTGCGGTAGCGCTGGGGATCCTCGGTGCCGGCCGCGACGACAAAGCGACCGTGGCTGCTGCGATCGAACGCCTGCTTGACGAGGAGGTTGCGGTCCCGGAGCCGACCGAAGAAGAGTGTCGCCACTATTACGACGCGCATCCGGCGGAATTCCGGAGCGGCGAGCTTGTGTTCGTTCGTCACATCCTGTTTCAGGTGACGCCGGGGGTGCCGGTGAACCACCTGCGCGCGAAGGCGGAACGGACGCTCGAGGAGCTGCTTGGCGCGCCGGACGATTTTGCGGCCCGTGCCGGCGAGCTTTCGAACTGCCCGTCTGGGGTGTTCGGTGGCAACATCGGCCAGATCGGGCGGGGTGATACCGTGCCTGAGTTCGAAAAAGCGGTATTCACTGCAAGCGCGTCCGGGATCATCCCCGAGCTCGTCAAGACGCGGTACGGCTTCCACATCGTGGCCGTGGACCATCGGGTTCCGGGGGAGACGGTTCCGTTCGAGGCGGCGAGGCCACGGATCGCCGAGCGGCTTATGGATTCGGTGCAGCAGAGCGCGCTCAGGCAGTACGTTTCTCTCCTTGCGGGAGAGGCCGAGATCATCGGCGTCAATCTCGACGCTGCGACTACTCCGCTAGTCCAGTGACAAGCCGGGGGCGCGTGTGATGGTACTCGGTGATCTGATTGCTAAGCTCGATCGACCGGACGTTTGCGCCGGGGTGCTGGCGACGCTTGATGCGGAGATCGCCCGCCAAGTCGAGCGGCGGGCTCAGGCGGTCTCCATGACCGCGCCTGATTTCGCCGCCGGGGCAGTTCGCGAATTCATGGAAAGGGCTAGCGACGAGCTTTGGTTCGAGCTCTTGACGATCATCCGAAAGGCAGAGGACCCGGGTATAGCCGCCGTGCAGACAATCCTGCGCTGGGTCGTCGTCGAACAGGAAGTACGTTCGAACGGGTGATCGGGTCCGCGGATCCTCTTTGCGCGATCGAGGAGCCGGTGGTTGCGCTGGAGCGCGTTCCGGCTGGCTGAACACGCTCCAGGTTTGTTTTCTCGAGCAATTTCATCACCCTGACTGGCATCTGGCGATTCCCGTCAGCGTGATATTGCCCAAGTGTCCCGATTCCGAAGTTCCTGATCACGGACGACGGGCTGGAATCGGGACACTCTCTTTTGTTTTCAGTGGCCTGCTTATCCCCTCCGTTCGCTGCAAACGACGGCGAACTTCGAGGGCAGGACACTAGCGAACAGGGAATGTGCATGTCGCTCGGGCGCGACGAACCGAACGCGCTGGCTCAACCGTCCGAAAGGCGCGGCAGGGTGACGCCGATCATATCGGTTTCACGCACGAGCGAAGCGAGTTTCTCCGCGCTCCAGCCGTCCGTTCCGGCCGGGCGGAGGGGCAAGACCATCCAGCGATAGTCGGCTGTCGAATCGACGATGCGGAGCTTCACGCCGGCGTCGAGCACGGTGCCCCATTCGGCCAAGAGGCCGCGCGGATCGCGCACCGCGCGCGCCCGATATGCCGCCGATTTGTACCAGAACGGAGGATAGCCGAGCACCGCGCGGGGGTAGCAGCTGCAGAGCGTGCAGACGACGAGATGATGGAGATCGGGCGTATCCTCGAGGACGCCGAACGGTGGGGCACCGCGCATCGAAACCCCGAGCAGCTCTGCCGCTCGCGTGCCGTTGGCCAGCATCAGCGCGCGGAATTCCGGATCGGTCCAGCCCTTGGCAACCATGCGCGCACCCTCAGCCGGCGAGGCGGTGTCGGTTACGGCAATCTGCGCAGCAATTTCGGCGGGGCTGGCGATTCGTTTCGCCGCGAGCACCGCCGAGAGGGCGCTGAGCAGACGTTGCCCGTCGACCTCGGCAAGCCTCAGGCCGGTTCCAGCCATGATCCGAAAATCTCCACGTAAAGCTGATCGCCTGGGCGCCCCTCGGACCAGATCTGCGGCTGGTCGAAGGCCACATGATAGAGCGGCAGAATGCGCGCGGGACGGGCGAAGGCAAGTTCCTCGGGATTGGCGAAATCGCCGAGATGGCGCACCACCGTGCCGGTGCGTCCGCGCAGATAATGCGGCGTACGGATGTGCACCCGTCCGCGCGTCTCAGGCCAATCATTCCGCACTCGTACCGTGGCCCCCGCTTTCAGGCGGGCGGTGCCGCTCATGACGCTTCCTCGAGCGCGGCAACAAGTTCGGCCTCGCTCACGATGTGCTTTTCGAGGAGGATCGCGGTGATGGCGCGGATCCACCGCTGATAATAGGAAAGCCGGTGATAATCCGCTTCCGGAATTGCCTCGACGCCGCGGCGGAGTTCGTCGACCGTCATGATTTCCTTGGTGCCCAGAATCTGGCGGATTGCGTCGACCTCCTTGTCGAAGTCTGTCAGCACATGCGCCGTACGGTCGATTTCCTGGCACATGTATTTGCCGACACCGCCAAGGTCATGGTGGGCGCGCGGGGTCTCGAGTTCCATCGCTCCAGCATAGCCGATCTGGAGCGGGCCTGCATCTCTTCCTGGTGCGATGTTCAGGGCACGGTTTCGTCCGGGAATGTACCCCAGAAGTCGGTCCTCCGGAGATAGCCGTGCCGCCCGTCGACCACGACGCTGCACCAGGCATCCCCCGCCTTGCAGCGGTGGATGCGGCCGATCACGCCGACCTTAAGCACGGCAATCGCTCGCGCATCCTTTTCCGGGCGGCGGCGGAGGATGCGGACCCGGCCGCTGACGAGGAACGTGCGCGTGCCGGAGAGCGTTGCCTCATGCATCCAGCCGCGCCCGCCGTCGGGTGCCAGAACCAGCCGCCAGACCTCGAACTCCCGCTCGATCATCACCGGCAGACCGCGCTCGTGGTAGACCCACTTGATCGGATACTGGAACCCGGGCCCGACCCGCATGTTCACATCGCCGGAGACGAGCGAGACGAACCTCGGCAGCGGCAGCCCGGTGGAAGCGCCCTTTTCGAGGTGAGCGGGGCGCGCCGGCAGCGCCACGAGTCCTGGCGGCGGCGCCGCGCGTACCGGCGAAAGCGGCGAGCAGCCGAGAAGGAGGCCGGCGAGGATCGCGCGAATCGCTCGCATCTTGACAGGCGCGGGCATTGCCATCCCCTGCCTTATGCCGGCTCGTGACGTCAAGCTTCTGATTGTTCATCAAAGGGAAATGAGCTTTCCTTCACCTACTGCATTGAGGAACGTCGCGACGCCCGCGACTTCCACCCCAGGCAGGAGGCGGGCTTCTTCGAGGCCCTCGGCGCGCAAACCGGCCTCGCAGACGATCATCCGCACTCCCAGCTCGGCCGCCGCCTCCCGCAGCGCTTCGAGACCGGCCACGCCGCGGCTTTGGATGCGGCCATCCCGCGCCGCGTTCTCGATTCCCGACCAATCGGCAAGCAGTGCGTGGCAGCCGCTGTTGGTTGCGAACAGGACAACCTTGCGCCCCAACGCCGCCGCGCCGGTGGCCAGAACGAAGGCATAGTGCGCCCGGTCATGGCGGCCCGATAGCAGCAGGATGCCCAGTGTCCCGGTTCCGAAGTTCCCGCTCACGGGATACGGCCAGAATCGGGGCATTCTTTTTTGCATTCAGTGACGTGCTGATCCCCTCCGCTCGCCGCCGACGGCGGCTCGCTGCGGGGGCAGGGCACTCCATTGTATTCAGTGGCCTGCTGATCCCCTCCGCTCGCCGCCGACGGCGGCTCGCTGCGGGGGCAGGGCACTGGCCGCTCAGGCGGCACAGAGCGGGGCGTTCCTGATGGCGTGCGCGGCAAGGTCACGAATTTCGCCGGCGGGGCCACACAGCTTGCAGGCCGGGTCGCGGCGCAGCCGCACCGTTCGCATGCGCGCTGCCAGTGCATCCCAGATCAGCACGCGCCCCGAAAGGCTTTCACCAATGCCGAGGATTTCCTTCAGCACTTCGGTAGCCTGCAGCGTTCCCATCACCCCGGTTACGGCGCCGAGCACGCCGGCTTCGGAGCAGCTCGGTACCAATCCGGGAGGCGGTGGTTCCGGATAGAGGCAGCGATAGCAGGGCGCATCCGCCGACGTATGCGGCTTAAACACCGATAGCTGCCCTTCAAACCGCAACACGGCGGCGGAAACCAGCGTGCGGCGGGCAAGGAAGCAGGCGTCGGCGAGAAGGAAGCGGGTGGCAAAATTGTCCGACCCGTCGCACACGATGTCATAGCGTTCGATCAGCCCGAGCGCGTTGTCCGCGTCGATGCGCGTCGCAAGCGGCTCGATCGTGACCTCCGGATTGAGCGCACGCGCTGCCGCCGCCGCGGAGAGGGCCTTGTTTTCCCCGACCGACTCGACGCGGTGTGCGATCTGCCGCTGCAGGTTGGAAAGCTCCACGCAATCGTCATCGATGATGCCGATGCGGCCCACTCCCGCAGCGGCGAGGTAGAGCAGAAGGGGCGCGCCGAGCCCGCCCGCGCCCACTACCAGGACGCTGGCGGCGCGGAGCTTGGCCTGACCATTGCCGCCCACTTCCTTGAGCAGGATGTGGCGCGAATATCGCTGGATTTCCGGTTCGGTGAAGTCGATCGTCATGCCGCGCTCACCATTTGCCACGCGCCGCGCTTTCGATCAGCCGGCGCTGCGCGCCGATAGATCGTCCTCCAAGCGGCATGCGACAAGCCCGCTGGCTTCTTGCGGGTCAGGCTACGGCGATATTGTCGAGCAGCCGGACCGTGCCGAGCTGAGCGGCGACGGTGAGCCGCGCCGGGGGCGCTGCCCGCGGCAGAGGTTCGAGCGTTTCGGCGTGCACCAGGGCGAGGTACTCCGGCTGGAACCCGGCCATTCGCAGTTCTGCCACTGCCCGCTCGATCGCATCCGCAGCCGGCTCACCTTGCTTCAGTGTGGACGCTAATGCCTTGAGGGTTTCGTAGAGCTTTGGTGCCAGGAGCCGCTCGGCCGGGCTCAGGAAATGGTTGCGTGACGAAAGCGCCAGCCCGTCGGCTGCCCGGACGGTCGGCACGGCGACGATTTCCACCCGGAGACAAAGGTCGCTGACCAAACGGCGGATCACCTGGAGTTGCTGCCAGTCCTTCTCACCGAAGAAGGCGGCCCTTGGCCTGAGCTGACCGAACAGCTTGGCGACGACGGTCGCGACTCCGCGGAAATGCCCGGGCCGTGCCGTGCCTTCCCAGCGCATCGCCGGCCCGGCGATCTGAACCGTCGCGGCAGAACCGGGCGGGTACATGGTTTCGACCGTGGGCAGCCATGCGAGCGCGCAGCCCGCTTTGGCGAGCGCCGCGAGGTCGCCCGCCTCGTCACGCGGATAGCCGGCAATATCCTCCGCGGAGCCGAACTGGGTCGGGTTGACGAAGATCGAGGCGGCTACCGCGACGCCGCTTTCCCGCGCCGCGTCGATCAGCGCGAGATGCCCGGCGTGCAGCGCGCCCATCGTCGGAACGAGGCCGAGCGGCCGGCCATCGTGCGCGAGCGCGGAACGAGCCACTTCGAGTTCCTGGAACGTTCTGGCCAGCCGCATCGGCGACAGGATAGCGATCAGTGCGCCGCGCGGGCAGGCGGGGCCGGCTATACCGATGAATTTGCACGCGGATGACGCAAGCGTGCCGGATGAGCACGGGCCGGCTCGTCGGGCTTTGGTTAATTGCGCTTCATGTTCGCTTAATGTTCTCGTAATAATACCACACGCGCAACGAGTGTTTCACGCTCGGAACGACCGGCTGCCGAGGGGGCCGGGCTGGCCAGCAGAGGGCGCGTTCGGCAAAATTCGGCTGGCAAAATTCACGAAGCGAAGCCGAGGAGGGATTGATGCGGGTCGGCGTGATTGGGCTTGGCAACATGGGCATGGGCGCGGCGCTCAGCCTCAGGCGCGCGGGTCACCAAGTGTTCGGCTGCGATCTTAATGAGAAAGCCCGCGCTGAGCTGGTCGCTGCCGGGGCCGAAGCGGTGGCCAGGCCGGACCTGCTGCCAGCGGATCTCGAGGCACTTCTACTCCTGGTCGTCAATGCCGCGCAGGCGGACGAGGTACTGTTCGGCAAGGCCGGCGTTGCGGGCCGCCTGGCCAAGGGAACGGTTGTTCTGTCCGCGGTGACGATGGCGCCGGAAGCCGCACGTGCCCTGGCGGCGCGCCTCGATGGCGCGGGGCTTCTTTCGCTCGACGCGCCAGTATCCGGCGGGCCTGTGCGCGCCCGCGAAGGTGCGCTTTCCGTGATGGCCTCCGGATCCGCACAAGCGTTCACGGCGGCCGAGCCCGTGCTCTCTGCCATGGCTGCAAAGGTCTGGCGTCTTGGCGAGGAGCCAGGTCTCGGCAGCACTGTGAAGATGGTCAACCAGCTTCTGGCGGGGGTGCACATCGCGGCGGCAGCCGAGGCGCTGGCGCTCGGCATTCGCGCTGGTGCCGATCCGAAAACTCTGTTCGACGTCATCAGCGCCTCGGCCGGCAGCTCCTGGATGTGGCAGAATCGGGTGCCACACATCCTTGAAGGAGATGATACGCCGCGTTCCGCGATCAGCATCTTCGTCAAGGACCTCGGCATCGTTCTCGACGAGGCGCGCACGCTCACCTTTCCGTTGCCGCTCGCCGCTACCGCCCATCAGCTTTTCCTCGCTGCAGCGGCGTCCGGCCATGGCGGCCGCGACGACGCCTTCGTGATCCGCGTCTGGCAGGCTCTCACAGGGATTGCTCTTCCGGGCAAGGGTTGAGGAGAGAGGGCGGTGCTCAGCGGCGGCTGCTTATGTGGTGCGATTCGTTATCAAACCGACGGCGCACCGTTCCATGAATCGATTTGCCATTGCTCGCTCTGTCGCCGCGCGAGCGGCGCGCCCTTCGTTGCCTGGTTCAGTGTGCCCCGCGAGAGCCTCGCGCTTATTTCCGGTTCTCCTTCTTGGTTCCGTTCCTCGCCGTCGGCGGAGCGCGGCTTTTGCTCCCGTTGTGGCACAGCCCTTTTCTTCCGCTCGCGCGAACTTACCGATGAGATCGATATCACCATCGCGAGCCTCGAGGAACCCGGGTCGATTCAACCGTGCCAGCAGCTTTACGCGGCAGACCGGATCCGCTGGGTGGGCGATGTCTCGACGCTTCCCGCTTTCCCAGCGGCACGCCGCCAATGCGCATAAGGAGCCGGGGGCGGTGAACGTCGAGCCGGAGTGGCTCGCATGGGCGCGCGAGATTGCGGCGATCGCACAGAGCGGGCTTGCCTTCTCTCCCAACCAGTACGATCGCGAGCGCTATGAAAGGCTCCGGACTCTCAGCGCAATCATGATCGCTTCCCGGGCTGCAGAACGATTCGAGCGGATTGAGGCCCTGTTCGGCTGCGAAGCCGGGTATGCCACGCCGAAGGTTGACGTGCGTGGCGCTGTTTTCGACGGAGAGATGCGCATCCTCTTGGTGCGCGAACGCGCCGATGCCGACCGCTGGTCGCTACCCGGCGGCTGGGCCGATGTGAACCTGACCGCGGCGGAGAATGTGATCAAGGAGGTCGAGGAGGAAAGCGGGCTTCGGGTGCGCGCCGTGAAGCTTGCCGTCGTTTTCGACAGAACCCGCCAGGGTCACACGCCTGGAATCTTCTCGTGCTATAAGCTGTTCTTTCTGTGCGAAGTCATCGGTGGAGCGGCGGCCCCGGGCTGCGAGACTTCCGCGGTCGGGTGGTTTGCCGAAGATCGCATTCCGGATGACCTGTCGCTCGGTCGCGTTCTGCCCGGTCAGATCCGGCGCCTTTTCCAGCACGCGCGCGATGCCGCACTTCCCACCGACTTCGAATGAGCGGCGGCGGAGAGACGAGGCAAGATATCGTGCGCCAGCGTGCCTCGAATGTCACGCTCCGACCAGGTTTGCGATCGCATCGAGATCGAGCTGGCCCTGAGCGCCCCACCCGCGCGCACCTGCGGGAATAGTCGGCCGGAACTGCTCGTAGAGGTGGTAGGCGTGCAGCGCGAGATCGTGCGGCGGCAGCCCGCTGGCGAGCCGTTCCATAGCCTGCTTCGCCTCGTCGAAGCTTTCGCCGAACTTTCCGCGCAGGTAGCGCTCGACGCTTTCAGGCTCGATTGGGCGATGCTTGCTGAGCGCCCGCACGCCTTCCGGGGTTTGCACCGCTGGAACAGCGCGTCCCAGCAGGGCAATGCGCAATGTCGCGCCGGCCTCAGCCGCCTTGCGTCGTTCGCGCTCCGCATCCGGGGTCGGCTGAAACAGCCCCAGGTGGACTCCCTTGCTGTAAGCGTTCAGCCCCGCCACTGCGCGAGCGAGTGTCATGGCCTCCGCCCAGTCAAACCCAAGCCGCTCGGCTACGACGGCAGCCCACAGCGTGAGAACCGGCGCACGGTTGATAGAGATCACGATCGCCATGCTTCGCATCCAAAGATATCAGGCGACGCGGCCCCGGCCTTAGGCTGGCGTGCCCGCTCTAACGCTTGTTACGCACGATGGACATGCTTCGCCGGCGCGCCAGCTTTTTGTTTTCAGTGGCCTGCTTATCCCCTTTTGTTCGCTGCCGCGGGCAACGAACAACGGGGGCAGGACACTAGCGTTCCTGGCGCGTCGGCCGAAACAGTATCTCGTTCACGTCTACCTCTTCGGGCTCGGCGATCGCAAAAGCCACTGCGCGGGCGAACGAATCCGCAGGAATCGCAACATCCGCGTAGTATTTATCAATCCGTGCGGCGACGTCCGGGTCGCTCACGGTACTCGGCAACTCGGTCGCCACCGCGCCGGGAGAGATCACCGTCGTGCGGATGTTGTAGGGCTTCACTTCCTGGCGCAGCCCTTCGGATAACGCCCGCACGGCATATTTGGTCGCCGCATAGACGGCAGTACCGGGTCCTACCTTATGGCCGGCAACCGATGAGACGTTGATGAAGTGCCCGGATTTCTGCCTCTGCATATGCGGGAGCGCGGCAGCGATGCCGTACAAGACGCCCTTGATGTTCACGTCGATCATGCGGTCCCACTCGTCGATTTTCAGGCGTTCGAGAAGCGACTGTGGCATCAGCCCGGCATTGTTGATCATCACGTCAATCCGACCGTATTCCCGCACTGCCGCATCCACCAATTTCTTGACCTGGTCGCGCGCTGTGACGTCTGTGGCGATAGCGAGCGCTTTGCCACCCCTGCCAACCAGTTCCTTGGCCACGGATTGGATGCGATTCTCTCGCCGCGCGCCAAGCACGACCACTGCGCCCAGCGCGGCGAGATGCCGGGCGGCTGCCTCACCGAGCCCGCTGCTGGCGCCCGTGATGACGACGACTTTTTCTGCAATGTTATTCCTCATCGAAGGTTCTCCGCTTGCAGTGTCGGCGCAGCGCGGGCCATTAGGCCTGCCAGTGGCGCTGTATAAAGTAGCCCCGGCCGGCTTCACCCGGCAGATCAAGGCAAACCTGCTTCGCGCCTGTCGCGCGTGACGTCAAGGTGCTGCTGATCCGGATGATGGCCACGACGTAGATCTGGCTTTGATCACTTTTGTCGTGCACGCCCTTTCAACGGTCGGCAGCCGGAGAGGCTGGTTCGTGTTTCGAAGGGTGCGCGCGTGCAGCGTCACGTACGAAATTCAAGGCCAGGATGGCGGCAGCGATCAGCACCATGCCCACGGTTTCAAACTCCGAGGGGCGCTCTCCGAGGAGTGCCCAGGACAGCAGCACCCCCGTTATCGGCACTCCGAGGCTCGTCAATCCGGCAACGTTGGCGGGCAGGCGTTGCACGATGAGCGTCCATAGGACCCAGCCTAATCCGGTCGAGAGCACGCCGGTATAAAGGATCGCCGTGAGGTATTCCGGGGTCCATGCGACGGCGCGCTCGGGGATGACAAACGCGAGCACGAGCAATCCCAGCGTTCCGATGAGCATTTGCCAGGCGGTCAGTTGCGCCGGCGTCACGCGGCGGTAGCGCTGGAACGTGCGTTTGGAGACCACCGTGCCGATTGCCCAGCAGAAGCCGCTCGCGATGGCAACGATATCGCTGAGGGGATCACC
Organism: Acetobacteraceae bacterium; assembly: GCA_050730175.1. GTDB lineage: Bacteria > Pseudomonadota > Alphaproteobacteria > Acetobacterales > Acetobacteraceae > JAKAWQ01. Next base: position 14,935 of record JBOHMN010000553.1, read on the forward strand.
AACCCCTTGCCAGGGCTGGATGACGCACACGAGGCCGGCCGCCGCCACACCGATGCACAGGATCTTCTGGACGCGTGGCCTCTCGCCCAGCCACCACCACGCCAGGCCGACGACCCAGAAAGGCATCGTGTAGGCGAGCAGTGCCGTCTTGCCCGCGCCGCCTCGGAGCAACGCCCACTCTGCCATCGCCTGGAAGGCTGCGGTCTGGCTCAGTCCGATGATGATCGTCGGATACCAGGGTGGCGGCTTCATTCGCGCGCGCGTGACGACGAGCCAGGCGAACGCGACCACGGTACCGAGCGCATAGCGCCAGGCGCTGAACGTGAACGGCCCGCTGTACGCCAGCGCGACCTTCATAGCGGGCCAGCTCAGACCCCAAACGATGGTGACGATCGGCAGGGCGAACCACGCCGCCCGCTCGTTGCGGGACCACAGCCTCGGAGGCGCGGATGCACTCGGTGATTTGCGATGATGCTGAGGAAAGAGCCGAATCACGCGCTTGTCCCGCTTTGGTTCACGGACGGCATTGCTCGGGGCGATACGGGGCCGCGCTCCGCTGCCGGGATGCCAAGCCGCCTCGCGAATTGTAGCTCGGATCGAGTTTACGTTGGATGCGTATGCTTCCGATCGTCTGAAACCTCACCGCGGGCGCGGTTCACCGCCGAAGGGTATGCGTCGGCCCCGTCGGAATGCACTCAGGTGAGCGTCGGGAAACGGACCGGGCGAGGGTGGGCCAAGACGTCTGGTGGGCTCAAGCTCGCGCCGCGCAAGCATCCGACGGAAGAGAGCGCGCCTGATGTCGCGCCCCGGGACACGGGCTGATCGAACCCGCGGACGGCCGGCGTTGCGGGAAGCGGTGAGTGGTGAAGTCAGGTCTTTTGGGTCGAGGCTCGGCAGATTTCCTCGATAGAGGCTTCGAGGGCTCTGTTGAATTCGGCGTCGGTCATCGATTTCTTGAGGCCTTCGGTGAGGGCGCGGGAGAAGCTTGCGATCATGCCGTGATTGGCGGCGAGGCGGCGGCAGGCGTCGTCACGCGAGTAGCCACCGGAGAGAGCGACAACCCGAAAGGCGCGTTTGTGTGCGATCAGCGGCGCGTAGAAATCGGGATCATCGGGGATGGTGAGCTTGAGCATCACTTGACGCCCCGCTGGCAGCGCGTCCAACCCCTTGATCAGCGTCTCGCGGAGGATGGCTTCGGCGCCCTTCTTGTCCGGACTCTTGATCAAAACCTCGGGCTCGAGGATTGGCATGAGCCCGTGCGCGGCGATCCTGGCCGCCACCTCGAACTGCTGGGCCACGATGGCGGCGATGCCGGTCCTGGATGGGAGGTTGATGACCGAGCGCATCTTGGTGCCGAAGACGCCGAGCCGGACCGCGCGCGCGAGGAGCGCCTCGAGCTCCGGCATCGGCTTCATCAAGCGGACGCCATCCGTTTCGGGCTCGAGACCCTTGTCCACCTTGACAAACGGGACGACGCCGCGGTCGTTCCAGAGATAGGACGGGACGGGCTTACCTTCTGCCTCGCCGTCCATCGTGCGCTCGAAGAGGATCGCTCCGATGACCTTCGTCCCGATAAAGGCAGGCGCGGTGAAAATGCGGACGCGCATTTCGTGCATCAGCCCGAACATCGCGTCTTCGCCGCTGTAGGCAGTGTTCGGGATGCCGTAAAGCCGAAGCGCTCCGGGCGTCGAGCCGCCGCTCTGATCGAGCGCGGCGATGAAGCCGGGATTGCCGGACATCTGGGCCGCCATCTTCCCGTTAACCATGATCTTCATCCTTCCTTGAGATCGGCGTAGTCGGGCAGGACTACCCAGCGCAGAGCGATTGCATTGGGGTGGGCGGCGCCGCCGCCTCGGTGTTGGGTTGCTTCTCGGGGGTGTGGTGCACAGCCTCGGGCCGAATCGTACCGGATTTTCCGGCCGCTTCAAAGCCGGAAGAGATGCAGCCCATGGAGAAAGTGAAGGCGTCGATTTGTTCTGCGCCAGGGGTTTTGCAAGCGAGCGCTGCGCAATGGTGCGGCACCACCTTGGTCGGCGCCCATTGGGCGGCCGTCCGTTGCGGAAGGTGATGTCAACATTCGCGCCGGGGTTATCGGCCATTGGCGCCATGGCCGGGCGGTGGCGTGATGCCATGCCAGCCGGGCCGGTTGGACGACGGGGTAATCAGACGTGGATCGGCGGGCGACGATCGCGCCAGGGGATCTCCTGCTCGAGTACCCTCGCGAGGGCGAGCAGGGTTGCCTCGTCGCCGTAACGCCCGACGAACTGGACGCCGATCGGCAGGCCGTCGGCCGACCAGTGCAGTGGCAACGACATCGCGGGAAGGCCGGAAAAGTTGAAAGGGAACGTGAATACGGCGTCCGTCCACTTCGCATTATAACGATCGAGGTCCGGCTCGGCCATGTTCCAGTAGCCGAGCGGGCGCGGCTTTTGCGTCAGGGTCGGTGTGAGATACGCGTCGTACGGGAGCAGATCCGCGGCGACCTCGCGGGACATGACTCGCAGTGCATTCACATCCGTCGCGTGCTGGACGGCGCTCTGCGAGTGGCCGCGCTGAATAATGGCCCAGGTGACCGGCTCGACATCGGCCTCGGTAACGGGGCGACCAACCAGAGGCTCCATCGCGCCGAAGATCATGGCGGACTCGACTGTTGTCATGCGCGTGTAGGTTCGCCAAGCAAGAGCGGCATTCAGCGCCATATTGTGCTCCTCGACCGTGTGGCCGAGGCGTTCCAGCGCTTGCGCGGTGCGCTTTACTGCACGGACCGCTTCGGGATCGATGGCGCTACCGTCTGGCGGCGTGACGGTGAAGCCGATATGCAGATGCTTTGGTGGCCGCTCGGCAAGATCGCGCCACGGTGCGGCAGGTACGGGCGGCGTGTAGGGATCGCCGGGCAGCGAACCGGCCAGCGCATCGAGATAGCCGGCGGTGTCGCGCACCGTGCGGGAGACGCAAAGAAAACATGCGCCACCGTACCAGTAGTCGCCGAACGGCGCGAGGGTCACGCGGCCACGCGAGGGCTTCAGCCCGATGACGCCGCAACAGGACGCCGGCACCCGGATCGAACCCGCGCCGTCGCTGGCCTCCGCCAGCGGGACGAGACCCGCGGCAACGGCGGCGGCGGAACCGCCGCTCGATCCGCCCGGCGTCACGTCGGCGCGCCAGGGATTATGCGTGGCGCCGTAGAGGCGCGGCTCGGCAGTAATCGCCCACCCGTTTTCCGGCGCGTTGGACTTGCCGACGAGGACGAACCCGGCCGCCTTGATGCGGCGCGTTGCCTCGGAATCCGCCGGTGCCCGGACGTTGCGCAGCCAGGCGCAGGAATTCGTCAGCGGCGCGCCCTCCCACTGTGACGCCAGTTCCTTCAGGAGATATGGCACACCGGCGAACGGCGCATCCCGCGCGACACCCGCCTTGAGCTGCGCGTGCGCCATCTCTCCCAGCCGGTGCACAACCGCATTGAGCTTTGGGTTGATGCGGTCGATGACGGAGAGCGCCGTTTCTACCAGTTCGGCGGCCGTGACCTGACCGTTGCGTACCATTTCGCCGAGCGCCAGGGCATCGTGATCGGCATAGAGACGCACCAGATCGTCCGTGACAGTGACCATGACACACCTTTTCTGCTCTGGAGAACGAAGCGGCGGCGGGCGCTCTGCCCTCTGCTGCAACGGTGAGAAAGCCGTTGTGCCCGGCGTGGTTCTGCGTACGCTACGGCTGGCCGCAAGCACGGTCAAGCGCGCGACGGGCGCACGTGTTCCTGCTGTTTGCAGCGCCCGAGCACACGGGTCTCGCCGGTCACATGCAGGGTGGCGTACCAAGCCTGCGCATTAATCTCGCGGCCGCCGGATGTCTCTGCGCCCAGCGTATCGTCCGGCCGTCAGGTCAGCGCATCGGGTCGCATTCACGAAGTCCGAGGACGGCTTCTGCCGGAGAAAGAAACGGTTCTTGCCGGATGGCGCAGGCGCTAGCGTCCTGCCGGGGTGTAGCGATACCCGGGAGAGCTGACACTTTGGCAACACTACGTATCAGAAACGGAGTGGGCCCCACGGTTCTGTCATGAAATTGAAGATGGCTGACAGGTAATAACAGGCGCGGGCCTCGCTCCAGGCTTTTCACGAGCCGTCCCTCGCTCGGCAGCTACCAGAGGGTCCTAAGCTTTTCCCAGCCGTCCTCGGAGGTGATGATCGCAGCGGCTGTGCCCAACGTCTTGCTATCGCGCGGTCCCGTGAGCGACCACGAGCCGGAGAGCAAAAAGATCGTTCCCATTGCCACATTACACCCGCGGCGTGCGGAGGTTACAATATCACGACAGGTCTTTTCCTTCGGCCGCATGTCGCCCGCCAGCTTCGAATAAACGCTCTTGCCGACGGAGTGGATGCCCTTGGCGATTGCTGCCACGCCGGACGTAAAGACGCTGACGGCGACGACACCGACATTCCGCTCTTTCTTATCGATAACATAGCCGATGTTCTTGACGCAGCCGCCGCATGCGCACCTGCAATCGGTGGCCTTGCTGCCGCTGCGGGCGGCATCGGCCTTCAGGTCATAGAGCTCAAAGATTTTGCCTGCCTGGGTCGCGATTGTCGCCGCCGCGACCCATGGTCCAATTGCTGCGCCGTTCGGAGCGATCGAAATGCCGGCCACGAGCGCGAGCCCGCCATGGATGCCCATTGCCGCGGCGACTTCCGTGACGCTGGATTGCACTGCGCTCGGCAATGCTTTCTGCAGAAGCGACGACAGCACGACCGTAAACTTCTCCCACTTGCCGTTGCAACGCTTGCCTTAGGCGACGACAAGCTTGCTCAGTTCATCAAGTTGCTCGGGCGACGGGAGCCCGATGGCGAAGATCCTCTGCTACGAGAACTCCTGGACTGCGTCCCGGCAAAAGGGGGGGCAGCGATCAGTAGCTTCTCCGGAGAGAGCCGCACATCCCAGGCCGCGTGCGACGAATGCCCGCAGCCTCCGGTCGAGATACTTCATATAATTTCCTAACTTTCTATTACCATTCGGAACGTCGCGCCCGGCATCTCCGAGTCGGCACTCAGAACGGGATGAGCTGTTGGAGCGGATGGCCCGATGGCATCGCCTCTCATTCGTGCCGTCCGCTTCGCACCCGGCCCCGTTCAGGACGGCCTTCCGACCAATCGTGATCGCCGGCAATCCGGCCTACAGCACCGACCCGTCGCAGGACGATTTTTTCGCCGGCTGATCGACCTGCGGGGCGCCGTGAAGCAGCCAATGGCGGCCGACTGTGGGTTCAACCCGTTGAGGGCCGCCAACGCGCGAGTGCTCTGTGGCGCAGCTTGGAGATCGGCTTGAACACGCGGCGTTGTTCGGGCGCTGCCATGAGGAACTGCTGCCACAGTGCTTCCTCCCCTTCCCGGGTCAAGTATCGCACCGTGATAGCTTGGGGCCGAACACCAAAGACCCCTCGAGGCGTACACCTGTGACTCGCGCGGCAACAGAACGTAGGGCGCGCGTGTGCGGACGGCTCCCTTGGTGCAAGGGGTGAGCGGGAAGAAAAGTGGCGCGGTGCGGTAGCGTTCGTGTGTCCGGTTTTTGGTTGCGGCACACGGCCGGTGCCCTCCGCCGGCATTCCAACGACTGACGTCGTCGGAACCTTCGCCAGCTCCGCCCAGATGGGATCCGCGATCCGCGCCCAAACGTCAGGGTGGGCTTGAGTCGCGCCGAGGCTCAAGTGGGCGTTTGCCGGCAAGCCCGCTCGGTTCGCAGGCGGGTGCGGCGGGGGAGACGAGGATAACGCGGGAGAAGCTCGTCACCATGCGTTGCGCAAGCATGATGAAACGCTTGGCTGCGGCCGGCGGGCAGGTGGCCCAGGCAGTCTCGCTCCAAAGAGCGAACCAGCGCGAAAAATGTGCCTCGGTGAGCGGGAACGGCTGATGCACAGCGAGCGGGCTGCCGTGGTAGCGCCCGCCCATCAGGACGACGGAAGACCAGAAATCGGTGACGCGGGCGATATGGGCGTCCCAATCCCGGACCTTGGCGAAGACGGGGCCGAGCAGCGAGTCCCGCCTGGCAGCCGCGTAAAAGTGCGTAACCTGCGCGGCAACCATTGCTTCGTCGATGCCGGTTGTCGCGGTGACCGCTTCGGTGAAGTGAGCGCGGCGCAGGGCAGGATC
>JBOHMN010000554.1:0-11112 GCA_050730175.1 Acetobacteraceae bacterium
GGGGATAAGCAGGCCACTAATAATAAAGAGCTAGTGCGCCGACGAAGCATGTTCATCGTGGGTAACAAGCGTTCGTTGGCACGCTAGCGTCCTTGATCGCCTTGGCCGCGGCGAGGATCGCGGCGCGGTCCCCGGCCGCTATCCGGCCCTCATCGACGAGCGCCCCGCCCATGCCGACGAAAGCGGACCCGGCGGCCAGGTAGGCGCCAACCTCTCCGGGTGCGATCCCGCCCGTCGGACAGAACGCGACATGAGGTAGAACGCTCGCCAGGGCGCGGATGTGCCGGGGACCGCCGGCCGACGAAGCGGGAAAAATCTTGATGACGTCGGCACCCGCGGTAAGGCCTGCGCGCACCTCGGTAGGCGTCAGCGCACCCAGCATCAGTGCTGCGCCCGCCGCCCGGCAGGGTGCAGCGAGTGTGGGATCGACCCAGGGTGAAACGATGAAGCGCGCACCCGCGGCCAGGCAGGCAGCGGCATCGCGGGCCGAAGGGACAGTCCCGGCGCCGACGAGGAGGTTCGGCTCGGCGGCGAGCGCGCGGATCAGACTCGGCGCGTCAGGGATCGTGAGCGTAATCTCAAGAGCGGAAAATCCGGCATCCAGGAGCCAGCGCGCCGCCGTTTCTGCATGCCGCCGCTCACGCGTGCGAAGCACTGGCACGACGCGTTGCGCCCGAAGGCGTTCCAAGATGGCGCTGACGGACACGTTGTCCTCCGCTGCTCAGGCGTTGGCTATGATAGACGCAAGCGCCCCGCGACGCAGCTTGGGTGCGGCGAGCATTTCCGTCGGCCGCCGCTTCGCGGCGCTGTCAAACAGTCTGGTCCGCGTCTTTCCGCCGGTGCGGCCTTGCGCGCGCCGCGACCGTCGTGCGGTCGAGGAATCTCAAGCAGTCCCTGTGCGTCGGTGCGAGCAACCGGAGCGTCGGGGCCAGAGCACTGAGCACCGCGAGATGGCCGGCCCAGGGATAGATCCGCTCTTCGACCGGACCGCCGGCGGCGCGAATGCGCGCCGCAAGCCGCCGCGTGTTAGTCGCGAGCACAACGCGATCGACGCTGCCCGCGATCAAGAGCAGCGGTGGATTGTCCCCGCGCACGTAGTGGATCGGCTGGGTGCGCGGCCATTCCTTCTCGGGCCCGAAAATGGTCTTGAGACTGGGACCGCTGGAAGGCCCGAAGTCGTACGGTCCGGCCAGACCGATCACCGCGCTGAGGTCGCGCCGAGCCCCGAGCCCGGCCTCGCCGAGCCAGCTTGGATCGAGGGCCAGCATCGCCGCGTTGTACGCTCCTGCCGAGTGCCCGATCACCGCTGGCGGCATGCCGTCGCCACCCCACACTTGCGCTTCGCGGTGTACCCAGGCCACCGCCTGCGCACAATCTTCGAGGAAGCCCGGAAACTGCACCTCCGGATAAATGCGATAATCGGGAATGACGGTGAGGAAGCCGCTCGCCGCGAATGTTGCGCCGACGAACCGGTAGAGCTCTTTGGCGCCGCTCCGCCATCCGCCGCCGTAGAAAAAAATCAGAACCGGAAAGGGCGGAGAGCCGGCCGGCCTGTACAGATCAAGGTGACGACGGAGGTGCACGCCGTAGGGAAGATCGTGGGCGACGAGGGGAGCGTGAGCGAGATGATTGAGGGCGGCGAGCGCCAGCAGCGAGGCATCCGGCATGGCGGCTTTTGCATAGCACCATCGGGGCACCGGTGTAATTGCCCTGTCGCAATGCAGCACCGCGGGCGTACGCGTTACAGTCCGGCCCCGATATAATCTAATTCGGTGCCGACATGGAATGTTTCCGCCTGATAGAGGCCTTTCACGAGCGCCGAGCCAGCCGCGACTGCAACCGGGTAGCTTTTCGCGCGCGTGCGCTCCGGATCGCACCATGATTGCCCGGTACGGATATCGAATTCCCAGCCGTGCCAAGGGCAGCACAGCAGTTCGCCTGGCTGGGAATAATCATATTGCCCGGGCTCTCGAGACCACGAGCCCCACCCGCGCCCCGAGGCAGAGGCTGCCCCCTGGTGTGTGGGCAGCGGTTCAGTAGCGCGAAGAATTCGCCGCCAGGTTGAAGATGCCGATCGAACGACCGGCCACGCTGACGAGCTTGCATCCGCCCGGCCCAATTTCGCTAACCGTGGCGACGACGTGGCGTGTGATTGCGCCAGGCCTTCAGGCGATCCGCGCATGACAAAGCGGTATGGCCCGCATCACGCAGACGCGCAACGCCGCTTTGCAGGCGCGCTTGGAGCGCGTTCAGGCTGGCTGAACACGCTCTCTGTTTGTTTTCTCAACCAATTTTATCACCCTGACTGGCATCTGGCGATTCCAGTCAGGGTGATATTGCTCTAGGGCCTGCCGTGTCCCGGGCCCGGCGTCGGTGCGCGCCAGGGCTGCTCCGGTCGTACCGCGAGCGCACAAGCGACCAAGCCGTGTAGCAGAATTGCCGGAGCGCACAGAAGCTCAGGAGTTGGCTGCGCCCTTCTCGATGCCGAGCAGTTCGGTCTTTGCCTCGCGCGGCGGGACCGGCGCCGGCACGGCGGGCGGCGCCTGCCACTTGAGGCGGCCGACCACTCCGCAATGTGGACAAACCGGCTGCCATTTCGCCGCTGACCCGCCGCAGGCGGCGCAGCGCCACTCCGGATCGGCGTCAGCGGTTGCTGCCGCATGCAGGGCCTCGAGTTCCGCGGCGCTGTCCTTTCCTTGGGCTTCGGCGCGCGCGATCCCGGCGATCAGGAGCCAGACGCGACGCCAGGCGATTCCCTCGGCCTGGAGCGATTCCGCGTGCCGGCGTGCGTCGCCGATGAGGCCCGCCCCGAGTGCGGTCTCGGCGAGTAGGAAGCGCGACTCGGGGTGTGTGGCGTTGCGCGCCGCCAGTCGTTGCGCGGCCTTGACCCGTGCCATCGGATCGATCAGAGGCTCGAGCGCGAAGCGGGCAAGGTCGGGGTGCGGGGCTTCGGCCCATGCGTCAGCGATCACCGCTTCGGCGCGTCTTTCGCGCCCGGCGGTGCGCAGGCGGCGCGCCAGTGCCAGCGCGGCAGCCGGCAACGACGGGTCGGCGGCCAAGGCCTCGTGTGCCAGCTTCAGGGCTGCCTTCGGCCCCGTTTCCGCCTCTGCCGCGGCCGCCGCAAGCGCGGCGCGCGCAGGCTCATCCGCCAGTGCGAGTGCGCTCCGCCAATCCTCGGTCTCGATCGCAATGCGGCGGCGTTCGCGTCTGAGCCATGAACCGCCGGGATGCGCCGCTTCGGCACGGCGCGCCAGAGCGGCCGCTTCGCCCCAATCGCCGCGCAGGATCGCCTCGCGCAGCAAACCGCGCAGCCCGAGGAAGGCGCCGTCCTTGCGCCCGGCGAGCAGGCGGAATGTCGCCTGAGCTTCATCGCTCCGTTCGCCGAGCCGGGCGGCCTCGGCGGTCAGCAGGAGCGTCTGGGGCGTGTCCCCAAGGAGCCGGCGCGCGGCATCGGCGTTGCGTCGCGCAGCACTTGCTTCGCCGGCCGCAAGCGCGATCAAGGTGCGGGTGACTGCACGGTCTCCGGTGGCACGACCGCGCCCGGAACGCCAGAGCCGGAAGCGGCGCGGCAAGCGGAAGAATGCGCCGAGCAGGCGCAACACGAAGTAGACGATGATCAAGAGGATGATCAGCGCCAGCGCCGCCACGCCGGTCGGTGCGGTCGCGCTGATGTTGCCGATCTCCGCCGACACGTGGCCCGGCAGGCTGGCAAGGCCGAACGCAACGGCCAACGCAACCACACAGCCGAGGAGGAAAAGGAAGATCCGGAGCATCAATCGGCACTGGCGGAACGCGACAAGGCTCGGCGGGCGGCCAAGAGCGCGCTGGCCTCATCCTTCCAATGTTGCATCGGCTGGGCGAGTGGTGGCGTAAGGGTTCCAAGCGCTGCGACCGCTGCTTCGAGGTCGCCGGCATCGAGCGCGGATTGCGCACGCGCCAACGCCGATTCGGCAGGATTGCCGACGATGACCTTGTTGCCCTCGCGCAAGGTCAGAAGATCGCCGAGGCGATCCTTCATGCGCTGCACCAGCGATTGCCCGGGCTCCGTCGCGCGCGCGGCAGCCCGTTCGGCACGCCCGGCCGCGGGAAACGAAAGTCTGAGTGCGGCGAGCGTAGGGGGTGCCGTGGTTGCAAAGCGAGCGAGCGGCGGTGGCGCGCCGGGCAGGCTGCCGAGCGGTCTCCCGTGTTCGAGAGCAACCGCGGCGGCGGCAAGCCGGGCGGTGCGTGTGCTCCGTTCGGCTCGCTTCGCGACCTCGTCGAGTTGCGTCGCAATTGCGTCGACTCGCGTCGCGATTTCGCCGACGCGCTCAGTGAGATCAGCCTGCGATTTTTCGAGGCCCGCGAGCTGCTTCGAGAAAGGGGCGAGAGAGGCGGCGAGCTCCGTCGGAGTGGGCGGTGCCGGGGTTGGCGGCTTGCGATTTTCGAGCGCCGCGAGGCGGGCTTCGATCGGGCCAAGATCAGGAGCGGATGGCTTGCGTTTCTCGAGCGCGGCAAGTCGCGCCTCGATCGGAGCGAGATCGGGCGCGCCGGGGCGCGCTGCGAGCGCCTGCTCGGTGCTGGTGAGCTTCGTTTCGGAAGCGGCAAGGGCGCCCAGTTTCGTTTCGGTTGCCACAAGTTGGTGGGCAAGCCGGTCGATCCGGCCATTGAGCGCGGCCAGTTCGGCTCCCTTTGAGACCGGAGGTGTCCGCGGGTGGAACCAGGAGAGCGCGATCGCCGCCGCGAGAATCAGGAAGCCGGCCAGTGCGAGCCACCCCGGAATGGAGTGGCGCGGCGTTCGTGGTGGCTCAGACGAGATGCCCTCCGGCGCGGCGGGGGGAGGCGCGGCGGGATCGCCCTCCGGCCCGGCGGCGGTTTCGGATTCGGTCATTCCAGCATGGCGAGCACCGCCTCCTCCGTTGGCCGTAGTGCGACACGGACGGAACGGAAGGGCAAGGGGCGAAGTGCGCGTGCCGCAGCGGGACCGATCACCATCGCGGCGACCGGCGTGAGGGCTGCGCTCAATCCGGCGATGGCGACCAGCCGGGTGAAGGTTGCTGCCGTCTCACCCGAGAAGAAGAGTGCCGCTGCGATCCGGCCTTCCGCGAGCGATGTGCGCGCCGATTTCGGAAGCTTTGCCACCGGCTCTGCGGCATAGACGCTCCGGCGGATCACGGCGAAGCGGCCCACGCGCAGCGCCGCGGCGAGGCGGCCGCCCTGACGCGCCCCCGTGGCCAGCAGGAGCGGCTCTCTTTTCGGTTGGCAGGCGCTATCTACCAGGGCGGAAAGTGCGGTGGCGTCCCCTCCGGCACTCGTAACCACGGTGAACCCGAGCGCGCGCGCTTCCGCGGCCGTCGCGTCACCCACGACATAAAGGGGGACTTGGCGATGCGCGACCGCAAGGGCCGGCAGCGCGTTGGCGCTGGTCACCACCAGTGCCTGGATCCTGTCGGGACCGGGCAAGCGCGGTTGCAGCCGCCGGATGCGCAGCAGCGGCGCCAGCACAGGAATGAAACCCCGCCCGAGGAGATGCGCCGCGGTCGCCGAGGCACCCGGCTCCGGGCGCGTGATCAGGATAGCACCCGCCTCAGGCAAAGAGGTCGGTGGGGGAATCCGCGCGCAGACTGAGCCCGAGCTCCCTGCCGATTCGCGCCGCCTCGGAGGCCAGCCCCTCGAGCTGCCTCTGCAGCATGAACGAGCCATCGGCACGCGCCACCAAACCCGTCAAAGTCAGCCGGCGATCGGGTAACATATGCGCATGCCCACCGATCGGCGTGCGGCAGGAGCCGTCCAGCGCGGCGAGCAACGCGCGCTCCGCAGCGGCGACTGCCGCGGCCTCCCGGTCCTCGATCGCCGCCAGCAACTCGCGAAGGTCCGCATCATCCGCGCGGACCGTGATACCGATGATCCCCTGGCCGGCTGCGGGAACCATGACATCCGGATTGAGAGGAACGATATCGGGCCCGCTGATCTCGAGCCTTTTCAGCCCGGCGAGGGCCAGCACGCCAGCGGCGCAGTGACCAGCCCGGAGCCGCTCAAGCCGCGTGCCGACATTGCCGCGCAGCGGCACGACCGCAAGGTCGGGCCTTCTATGCAAAAGCTGCGCCTGACGCCTGAGCGAAGAGGTCCCGACGGCGCAACCGGGGTTGAGCGCCGCAAAGGGATCATCCGGCTCAGGCACGCCGCAGCCGGGGCCAAGGATCAGGGCGTCGCGCGCGTCCTCCCGTTTCAGAGTGCAGGCGAGCACGATGCCGGGCGGAAGCACGGTCTCCAGATCCTTGAGGCTGTGCACGGCGAAATCCACCCGCCCATCCGCCAGAGCTTCATGAATCTCTTTTGCGAACAGTCCCTTGCCGCCGATCTCTGCAAGCCGTCGATCGTGCACGCGATCACCTGTGGTGGTGATCGGATGCTCCTCGAATACATCGAGGCTGCGCAGAACCGGGCAGAAGTGCTGTAGCACTGCGAGGAAGACGTGCGTCTGCGCGCGCGCAAGCGGCGAGGCCCGCGTGCCGACGCGGAGCGGCAGGTCGTAGAGGTGTGGGCGGACCTTGACCGCACCGGGCTGTTCTGGAGGCTTCAGTGCCGTCATGGGGGTGTACTAAAACCGAAGCTCGGGAAAGAAAAGGGATGGCGCTCTATTCCTCCATTGCCGGCCCGGTGCTCGGCATCGAAAGTTCGTGTGACGAAAGCGCGGCTGCCGTGCTCGATTGCTGTGGCAAAGTGCTGGCTGAACGGCTGATCAGCCAGCGCTCCGAGCATGCTCCCTATGGCGGGGTCGTGCCGGAAATTGCCGCGCGCGCGCACCTGGCATACCTGCCCGACCTCGTGCGCGAGGCCATGACCGAGGCTGGCGTTCGCTACGTCGATCTGGCGGCTTGCGCGGCCACCGCCGGCCCCGGGCTGATCGGCGGGCTGATTGTCGGCAGCCAGATCGCCAAAGGTGTCGCGCTGGCGGCGGGCTGCCGCTACCTCGCGATCAACCACCTCGAGGCACATGCCTTGACCCCGCGCCTGCCCGGCCTCGCAGCCGCGGAATTCCCGTACCTTCTGTTGCTCGTCTCCGGCGGGCACAGCCAGTGGCTTGCGGTCGAAGGGGTGGGAAGCTACCGGCTGCTCGGGCAAACGATCGACGACGCGGCCGGCGAAGCGTTCGACAAGGTCGGGAAACTGCTTGGCCTGCCCTGGCCCGGCGGGCCGGCGCTGGAGCGCATGGCGAGAGAGGGCGATCCGGCGCGCTTTCGCTTTCCGCGGCCGCTGGCCGGCCGGCCCGGCTGCGATTTCAGCTTCAGCGGGCTGAAAACCGCGGTGGCACAGCTGGTCGGCAAATTCCCCGAGGGTGCGCTGCCGCGTCGTGATGCGGCGGACATCGCCGCCTCGTTCCAGCGTGCCATAGTCGACGTGCTGGAGGATCGGGCCCATCATGCCATTGCGCGGTTCGCCCGCATGCACCCGGCAGCGCGGCTCCTGGTCGCCTCGGGCGGGGTCGCCGCCAACATGGCGGTGCGCTCGGCGCTCGCTCGCACTGCGGCTGACGCCGGCCTTTCGCTGTTTGCGCCACCCGCCCGGCTCTGCACGGATAACGCCGTGATGGTGGCCTGGGCGGGCATCGAGCGGCTTCACCTCGGCAAAGAGAGTGGGCTTGATGCCCCCGCGCGGCCTCGCTGGCCCCTTCCGGAGCTGATCGAATGAATTACCGGCATGCCTATCATGCCGGGAATTTCGGGGATTGCCTCAAGCAGGCGCTACTGACCTGGCTGGTTTCCAGGTTGCAGCAAAAGGAGCGGCCGATCGCCGTGCTCGATACCCACGCCGGGGCTGGCGCGTACGACCTCGCGGGTCCTGAGGCCGCACGTAGCGGCGAATGGCAGGAAGGAATTGGCCGCCTGCTCGCGGATCCTCCGGTCGCACTGGCGAGCTACGTCGCCCTGGTCAAGGACATCCTGGCAGAGCCGGGCGGCGCGTATCCCGGTTGTGCACTGCTGGTGCGCCGCCTCCTCCGCGCGCAAGACCGGCTGATCTGCTGCGAGCTCCACCCTGAAGAGTACGCCCTGCTCAAGGCCCGGTTCGCCGCGGACCCGCAGGTTGCCGTCCATCATCGCAACGGCTGGGACGCACTCAGGGCATTGCTTCCGACCGAGCCGCGGCGCGGCCTGCTGCTGATCGATCCTCCGTACGAACGGCCGGGTGAGTTCGAGCGGGTCGCCGCGGGCCTCGGTATCGCGCATGCCCGTTTCCCGGGCGGTGTGCTCGCCGCCTGGTACCCGATCAAGCATCGCGCGCCGGTGCGTGCGTTCCACGAAGTACTCGCGGCCAACCGGCTCCCCGAGGTGCTGGCGGCCGAGCTTTATCTCCGCGAGCCGACAGATCCGACCAGGCTGAACGGTGCCGGCATGGTGATCGTGCGGCCGCCTTACGAGTTCGGCCCTGCGGCGCGCGCCATTCTCGATGCGCTCGCCGAGCGCCTAGGGCATGGCGAACTTGGCGGGGGTGCCGCCCTGCTCCGGGTGAGGGATGGGTAGGCTCGGCATTGTCGGAGCCGGTGCGTGGGGTACCACGCTCGCGTTGCTCGGCGCCCGCGGCGGCCGTTGCGTATCGCTCTGGGTGCGCGATCCGGTGCGGCGCGCGGCAATCCGTGCAACGCGCCGCAATCCCCGGCTGCCCGGCATCACGCTCCCGGCAACGATTGCGCTCGCGGATGACGTGTCGCTTTACGAATCGGAGGTCCTGCTACTCGCCGTGCCGGTGCAGCATTGCCGCGTAGTCGTGGAGAAAATTTGCATCGCTGGCCGCCCGCTGGTTGTTGCCGCGAAAGGTATGGAGGCGACAACCGGGATGCTGCCGCACGAAATTCTCGCTTCGCTCTATCCCGGCACACGGGTTGCTGTGCTGAGCGGGCCTAACTTTGCCGCCGAGATCGCCGCCGGGAAGCCTGCAGCAGCCGTGCTCGCGGCTGAGGATGCGGGTCTCAGAGGAGAGCTTCAGGCCATCCTTTCTGAGCCCGGTTTCCGGCTCTATGGCAATGCAGATCCGCTCGGTGCGGCGGTCGGCGGGGCGGCCAAGAACGTGATGGCGATCGCGGCCGGCACGGTGATCGGTGCGGGTCTCGGGGAGAACGCGCGGGCCGCGGTGGTGACGCGCGGACTGGCCGAGCTGACCCGGCTGATCGTGGCACTTGGCGGTAAATTGGAAACCGGCTTCGGTCTCTCCGGGCTCGGTGATCTGGTGCTGACCGCGACCGGCCCGGCAAGCCGGAATTTCCGCTTCGGTCTTGCTCTCGGCCGCGGCGAAGCACCCGCCGATATTCTCTGCGAGCTCGCGGGGGTAGCTGAGGGCGTGAGCACGGCGCCCGCGCTGGTAAGGCGTGCGCGCGCGGCGGGATGCGAGGTGCCGATTGCCGCACTCGTCGCCGATCTCCTTAACGGCAGAACGACGGTTCCCGCGGCCGTGACCGCGCTGCTCGCGCGGCCCCTGAAGGACGAATAGCGGTTCCCTGAGAGCAATATCGTCCTGACTGGAATCGCCAGATGCAAGATGCCAGTCAGGGTGATGAAATTGCTCGAAAAAGCAAACCGAGAGCGCGTTCAGCCAATCTGAACCCGCTCAGTGATCCGATTGCAGCCCGGTCGTGTTGGCCCCGCACACCAGCACGGCAACGCGTTCGTTCGCGCCCGCACGATAGCGGCCGGAGAGGAGCGCGGCGAAGGCCGCCGCGCCGCCCGGCTCGGCGACAACCCGTAGCGTTTCCCAAAGTGCCACCTGCGCATCGCGGATTTCCGCGTCGGTGACCAGCCGCACCGCGGGGTCGACGAAAGCCTTGGCGATGGGGAACATGAACTGGCCGACCTTTCGCGGCGCAAGGCTATCGGCGGCGATGCCGCCGGCGGGAGCATCCACCGGCCGGCCTGCGGCGAACGCACGCGCAAGGGTCGGGGCGCCTTCCGGTTCAACGGCGACGACGCGCACCTTTCCCCGATACCAGGCGGCGATTCCTCCGATCAGTCCGCCTCCGCCGACGGCGACGAGGAGGGTTTCGATGGCGGGTGCATCGGCTTCCAGCTCGAGCCCGATACTACCCTGGCCGAGCAGCGTTTCCGTTTGATCATAGGCGTGCACCCCAAGTGCGCCGCTCGCAGCGATCCGGCGTTCGCTCGCGGCCAGCGCGTCGGCGTACCGCTCGCCGCCGACAACGAGCTCTGCGCCGTAGGAGCTGATCCGCGCGACCTTGGCGGGCGGGGTTAAGGCGGGGACAAAGATGGCCGCCCGTACGCCAAGTCTTGCTGCCGCGAATGCGACCGCCGCGCCGTGGTTGCCGCCCGATGCGGCGACGACGCCGGCCGGCGGGACCTTGCGGCCCAAGAGATTGGCAAAGGCGCCGCGCGCCTTGAAAGAGCCGGTGTGTTGGAGCGTCTCCAGCTTGAACAGGATCGGGGCTCCCGCGATCGCGAAATCCGCTGCCGCCGTCTCGATAACGGGCGTGCGGCGGATATAGGGGCGGATCATTTTCTCGGTTGCGGCAATCCGTGCGCGGTCGATCAAGGGTTCCACAGCCATCGCTCCGCGCTAGTGTCCTGCCCCCGCAGTTCGCCGCCGTTTACGGCGAACGGAGGGGATAAGCAGGCCACTGAAAATAAAGAGCCAGTGATCCGACCCGAGAACCCGCTTCATGGACAACGAGCGCGAGGGTCGGAGCACTGGAGCATCCTGCAGGGCCGCGGAGCCCGCCAGATCGGGTTGCCCTGGCATGGAGCCGTGGAGCGCCTTCAGAGCGTGCGGCCGCCCTGCGAGTGAGAGCCCGTCCACTCGACCCGGGGTTGGCGGGCCAATCCCGACACGTTCCTTTCGGCGGTTCAGGTGCCGGCCAGGCACGGCGGCGCTCCTGCTTTCTCTGTGGCCTCCCGACCCGGGCAAACGAGGCAGACCTGTTGCCAGGGATGGGCCAGCGCAGGGCGCGCAAGGGCCGAGTGCGCAAGGGCCGAGACGGAATGTTTCTTTGTACCGATTCCGAGCCGCAGGCGGGCATGCTACTGTGCCGCCTCTTGCACTTGTTACCCACGACGGACATGGTTGGCCGGCACACCCGCTTTTTGTTTTCAGCGACCTCTCGATCCCCCGTCGTTCGCTGCCGCGGGCGGC
>JBOHMN010000555.1:0-3297 GCA_050730175.1 Acetobacteraceae bacterium
CAGGAAATAGGCGAACTTATGAAGCGGGCTGTTGAGGCGAAGCTCTCTGGGAGCGTGGCGCCAGAAGAGCGGGCGGGCGAAGTCCGATCCAGGCTGCCGCGAGCTATTCGACTCGATGAGTTCACTGACGACGCTCTCCAAATGTTCGTCAAGCTCACGCGTTTTAAAGTAAGCGTCCGTTAGGGGCCGTCTTGCGCGCGGTGATCGTCGTTCGCGATGATGACGGGGACACGTCTACGTCGCGAGGTCTTCATGGCAGCAGCAAAAGCATTGGAACAGCACGCGCCGCGCCGCTGGGCGCTTTCCCAAAAGCGACATATCGTTGAACTGACGCTCTGCCCGGACGCCTCGATCAGTGCGATCGCACGTGAGCACGGGGTGAGTCCCACCAGCCTGTCCCACTGGAGAACGCTCTATCGTACGGGAAGGCTTGAAGCGCTGCGGCAGCCGGGAACCCCCGTTGGGGCCGCTGGGGCGAGCGCGACGCTTCTGCCGATAAGCATCACGCCCGAAGTGGACCGGCTGCGGCCGGCGCAGAGGGTTGAAGCGGCTGCGCGCAGCGGCGGCGTGGTGCAGCTCACCTTCGCCTCGGGCGCCACGGTGCGGATCGAGACCGATGCGCTGGATGCAGCTCTGGTATCCGCGCTGATGGCGGAGGTCCGGCGATGAGCGTCGTGGCGACGGGGACGCGCGTGTGGCTCGCTGCGGGCAGCACCGACATGCGCAAAGGGTTCACCGGTCTGAGCGCACTGGTGCAGAACGCGCTAGCGAGCAATCCGTTTTGCGGTCATGTCTTCGTGTTTCGCGGACGGCGCGGCGATCTGCTCAAATTATTGTGGTGGGATGGGACCGGGTTGTGCCTGATGGCGAAACGGCTGGAGCGCGGCCGCTTCATCTGGCCGCAAGCGCAGAATGGAAGCGTATCACTGACTGCAGCGCAACTCTCGATGCTGCTTGAGGGAATTGACTGGAGACATCCCGTGCGCACCGCCGATCCGTTGATTGAAGTGTAATCAGCAGGAGGTGCAACACGCACTCCGTTCGGCGTGCATCGATTGACATTTCCCATGGTATTTCATACGATAAAGGTATGGAGCGCGCGAGCGTTGAGCTTCCCGATCTGGATGCGCTCAACGTCGCTGAGCTGAAGGCACTGCTGCTTCAGCAGTACGCGGAGAATCTTTCGCACCGAGCCGAAATCGAAGCGCTCAAGCTGATGATTCTGAAGCTGCGTCGCCTGCAGTTCGGGCAGCGTAGCGAAAAGCGCGCCCGCCAAATCGACCAGCTCGAATTGTGGGTCGAGGAGCTTGAGACCGCCGATGCGCACCGCACCTGCGCGCTGGCCGAAAAAGCGGAATGCGCACCCGCCCGCCGCGACCCCAAGGCGCGGCGGGAGTTCCCGGCGCACCTCCCGCGCGAAACGCAGACCATTCTGCCGCAGCATTCAGCTTGCCCCGACTGCGGCGGCGAGCTCAAGCACCTCGGCGACGACGTGAGTGAGATGCTCGAGCTGGTTCCGGCGCGCTTTAAAGTGATTCGCCACGTGCGCCCCAAGCTGGCCTGCGCCCAGTGCGATACGATCGTGCAGGCACCGGCGCCCTCACGCCCGATCGAACGCGGCATGGCTGGGCCGGGCCTGTTGGCCCACGTGCTGACCGGCAAGTACGCCAACCATCTGCCCCTCTATCGGCAGTCGGAAATCTACGCGCGCGAGGGGGTGGAGCTCGAGCGCACGCTACTCGCGCAGTGGGTCGGCACCACCAGCGCACTGCTGACGCCGTTGACCGATGCGTTGCGCGCCCATGTCATGGACGCGGGCGTCATTCATGCCGACGACACGCCGATTCCGGTGCTCGCACCGGGCCGCGGGAAAACCAAGACCGGCCGGCTGTGGACGTACGTGCGCGACGAGCGCCCTGCCGGCGGCCAGGTTGCGCCAGCGGTCTGGTTCACGTACACCGCCGATCGCAAAGGGGAGCATCCGCAGCGGCATCTCCAGGGCTTCACCGGCATCCTGCACGCTGACGGGTATGCTGGCTTTTCGAAGATCTATGACGACGGGCGGGTGCTCGAGGCCGCGTGTTGGGCGCACGTACGACGCAAGTTCGTCGAGCTGCACGAACTGCACCGATCGCCGGTTGCGGCAGAAATGCTTGACCGGATCGGCGCATTGTACGCGATCGAAAAGGAGATTCGCGGCCGATCTCCCGACGAGCGGCGCGCGAGCCGGCATGCACGCAGCCGTCCGCTGCTCAACAGCATGAACGACTGGCTGCAGCGCACACTCAGAACGCTCTCGCAGAAATCCGAGGCAGCAAAAGCCATCCGGTACGCGCTCACTCGCTGGGAAGCCTTGGGGCGCTACTGCCAGGACGGGCGGATCGAGATCGACAACAACGCGGCGGAGCGGTCTTTGCGGTGCGTGGCTTTGGGACGCAAGAACTTCCTTTTCGCAGGCAGCGACGCCGGCGGTGAGCGTGCCGCAGCGATCTATAGCCTGCTGGGCAGCGCAAAGCTCAACGGCCACAATCCTGAAGCGTTTTTGCGCGAGGTGCTCACGCGGATCGCCGAGCAGCCGATCTCACGAATCTCCGAGCTGCTGCCATGGAACCTGAAAACGGCGGCCGCGCCCGCCCCGCAGCTCCTCGAGCTCACCGCTACCGAAGAACTGCCGACCTCAGCATAATCGCCGCCGCCTCGAAGGCACTGCCATTCTGCGTCAAGACGGCCTTCAACGGACGGTTACAAAGCCGCAACGCCTGCGCGCGTTGGTTCAACAGATCAGACGTCTTCACGTTTGGTCTCCATCAGCGCATCGTAGAGGTGGAGTTGGTGCGGCTGCACGACGGCGTCTTTTGCCCGCACGTGCTCGGGAAGGACAATCGCGAGTGGTGGCGGCGCATGGCGAGCCTCACGCCGGCGTTCCAGGGCAATCCGCACGGAATGGGGATGGGCGGCGGTGCTTTGGAGCGTCTCTTCGATGGCGGCTTGCAGTTCGGTTGCGCCGTAGCGGTCGAGCAGCCGCAGTAATCCCAGCGTGATCTGCCCGAGATTGCTACCGCGCGCAGCGGCGCGCACCAGGAGCTCTTTACTGGCTGGGGCGGCAGCGGTGAGGCATCAATTCAACGGGCCGGCGGTGAAAAGGGCTCTTCCGCTTGCGTGTGGGTAAAAAGGCTCGCTTGTCTTGGCACAGGGAACGTGGATGAAGGCCGCAGCCGCGCTCGGACGACGCTAATATCCCCGCTATCATTGGCTCTTGCCGCAGCAGCGGTGCTGTGGAAGCGGTGAGTCAGGACG
>JBOHMN010000556.1:0-2140 GCA_050730175.1 Acetobacteraceae bacterium
CGAGCGTGAGGCGACCGGAGGCCGTTTTAGCAAGTGAGGCTTCGCGCTGCTTCGATTGACGGTATTCCACAATGTGCCGAGCCTTTGCCTCATCCGCCACCTGAAACTGATCGCCCGCTTCCGGCACCCCCTGCAATCCGAGAACTTCCACGGGCGTAGCCGGACCGGCCTGCTTAATCGGCCGGCCGCGATCGTCAAACATGGCGCGCACTTTGCCGTACACCGCGCCGACGATGAATACGTCGCCCACGTGCAGCGTGCCATTCTGCACCAGCACGGTGGCAACCGGGCCGCGGCCCTTGTCCACGCGCGATTCGAGCACTGTGCCGCTGGCGGGTGCATCGGGATCGGCCTTGAGTTCGCGCAAATCGGCGACCAGCAAAATCATCTCAAGCAGGCGCGGCAGATTCTTTTTCGTTTTCGCGGAAACATCCACCATCACCGTCTCCCCGCCCCATTCTTCAGGCATGAGACCGCGATCGGCCATTTGGCGCTTCACGCGCTCGGGCTGCGCATCCGGCTTGTCGATTTTGTTGACGGCTACGACGATCGGCACACCGGCGGCTTTCGCATGCGCGATAGCCTCTTCGGTCTGCGGCATCACACCATCATCCGCCGCGACGACCAGCACCACGATGTCGGTGACCTTAGCGCCGCGCGCCCGCATGCGCGTGAACGCTTCGTGGCCCGGCGTATCGATGAATACGATTCGTCGCTCGCCTAGGCGCGATTCGTATGCGCCGATGTGCTGCGTGATTCCACCGGCTTCGCCCGCGGCCACTTCGGTCTCGCGAACGGCGTCCAGCAAGCTGGTCTTGCCATGATCGACGTGGCCCATGACCGTGACCACCGGAGCGCGCGGCAGCTGATTGCCGGTGCGTTCCTCGCGGACTTTCTCTTCTTCGACCAACTGCTGTTCGAACGTAACCACTTTCACGATGCCGCTGAACGATTCAGCAAGGCTGGTAGCCGTGGCGACGTCGAGCGCTTGGTTGATGCTGGCGAACATGCCGCGATCGAGCAGCGTCTTCAGTAAATCCTTCGCGCGGATGCCGAGCTTCTCCGCGAGCTCGCGGATGGTGATGCCTTCGGTAACGATTACTTCGCGCGGCTCCCGCTGAACGGGAGCGATAGGCTCCGCCTGCGCGGCGCCGCGGGCCCCGGCCGCGCCGGGGCGCGTGCGCACCGGATGCAGCCTGCGCTCGCCCTCTGCGAATCGCTTTTCGATCGTCGGACGCCCGCGCGTGGCGGGAGGTTTGCGCGCATACAGCGGTTTGCCAGGTTCGGCTTTCGGAATTCCAGCTACGCCGCCGGGCCCACCAGGGCGCGACCCTCCTGGACGCGGTCCACCAGGACCTTGTCCTGGACGGCCGGTGCCAGGCCGCTGCGGATACCTCCCCGGAGGAGCCGATCCTGGGCGTGGGGGTCCGCCGGGGCGCTGTTGCCCGGGATATTGTCCGGGAGCTGCCGCTGGTCGCATGCCTTGCGGTGCGTTCGGACGGCTTTGAATCGGTTGACCGGGGCGTACCGGTGGTCGTTGGCCGAAGGGGGGTTGCCCGCCAGCCGGCCGGGGCGGTATCGCGCCAGATCGTGGCGGTGCACTACCGGGACCAACGCGAGGCGGATGCGCGGGTTGTCCTGTTTGTGGAGCAGTTGCTGAAGGCGCTGCTGCCGCCGGACGCTGCTGCGCCGGAGTTGTCGGATGCGTGGAATGCCCTGGCGTCGGAGCCGCTAGCGGCCTGACCCCAGGAGCACCAGGTCTCGGAACTGCTGTTGGAGCTGGCATCGCCGGCCGCGCGGCTGTCGGCTGGGCCACAGGGGGCTGCGCTGGAGCCGCAGGCGGAACAGGGACGGGTCGCGTAGGAGCGGCGGGAGATGGACGAACTGCACCCGCTGCAGGAGCAGGCGCGCTAGGAACCGGGATCGCCGCGATGTTCGACGGCGCAGCAGGAACTGGCGGCGCAGATGGCCGAGGGGTGGCAGGCGGCGCCGGCGCGACAGCGACGGAAGCTGCCCGTGCTGGCTTTTTGGAAGCGGATTTCGCTGCTTCGGCCGCGGCCTCCTGGTCAGCCAGCTGATGAAAATGCTTACGCGCCAATTCCGCGTGCTCAATGTCCAGCGAGCTCGAGTGCGTCTTCTT
>JBOHMN010000557.1:0-3775 GCA_050730175.1 Acetobacteraceae bacterium
GCTCTGGATCGCGCTGAAACCCTATGAAGCGGCGGGACTGCAGGTGCGCTGGATTCCCGTGGGGTTCCTTCACGAGGATTCCCCGGCGAAGGCGGCTGCACTTCTGCAGGGGGGTAGTCCTGTGTTCACGGAGATGCAGGAAAAGTTCAACGTGCGCTTGGAGAGCGGAGGCGTGCCCGGCATACCTATCACTCCAAAGCTCAAAGTCGAGCTGGCCGCGAACCTGGCCCTCATGCATAAGGCGGGCGTGTTCGGGACGCCTGGGATTTTCTACAAGGACACGCGGGGCAATGTGCATCGCGAGGATGGCATGCCGACCATGGCCGAGTTGCCAGCGATCACGTCGCTTCCGGCTCAGAAGGAGACGGCACCGATGCTTGCGGGATCCAACCGGTAAGCGAGGCCTCCGCCACCGAAGCGGGATGCTCCGACACCACTGGTTTGTGTATATGTGCTAACTGGCCAACGGAGAAAAAGGGAGGCGACCTCCTCGACGCACACGGTGCCATGTCGTATCGCGCAGTCTCGCATGGTTGCGACGAACTCCAGGCGAGTGGTGGCGACTTTGCCAGCGCTCCGTCGCGATGCCGTCACCCTAATGGGTGATAGCGCTTCCGCCACGCCGAGCCAACCATTCCAATGCTAAGGTTTGAAGGGGCTGCCGATGCTGGGCGAGTCCATGCCGCCGTGGGATTCGCCACGGGCAGCGCCGACAGTTGACCATCGCTTCCAGTCATTCGCCGAGTACCTGCGTGAGGTGCGGGGCAACCCACCTCAGACGATCCACAAGAAGCTCGCGGAGCTGACTGCATTCGACCGGTATCGTCGACGCGGGAGTGCCGCGGATCAGCCAGTCCATTTGTCGCAGATCGACGCGTATATCGTCGCATGCCGGCGGCGTTTCGCGCGCAGGACGGTCGCCAGCATCTGTTCGACGATCCGCGGCTATCTACGGTTCTTGCACGCAAGCGGCGCGATGGATACTGATCTTGCCGCCTCTGTGATGGCGCCGATCGTGCGCACCGCCGAGCAGCCGCATCGCGCACTGCCGTGGGTCGACGTGCAGAGGATCCTGCACGCGGTCGACCGTACTACAGCCAAGGGACGCCGCGACTACGCACTGCTGCTGATGATGAGCGTCTACGGGCTCGGTGCCGGCGAGGTGATCCGCATCTCGCTCGAGGACATCGACTGGCAAGCCGCAACGATCCGGATCAGGCGTCCGAAGAACGGCGTGATCTTCCAGCTGCCGCTGCTCCCCGCCGTCGCTCGCGCGCTCGTTGACTACCTCAAGCACGGTCGGCCAGCCTACACGCCGGCGCGCTACCTGTTTGTCACAGTACGCGTCCCGTTCGAGCGTCTGGCCTGTTCAACGACGGTTCGTTGGATCCTGCACGCGGCGGCGCACCGAGCGGGCGTCACGGCCGCGTTCCTCGGCACGCACGCGCTGCGCCACACGCACGCCTGCCGGCAGCTCGAGCTCGGTACTCCGCCCAAGATCATCGGCGACATCCTTGGCCATCGTGACCCGGAGTCCACCTCCGCCTACCTTCGGGTCACCTCCGAGCGCCTGCGCAAGTTGTCGCTGCCGCTGCCGGTATGAACGCTCTGACCCCAGCGCGGCTCGGCAAGCAGATCACGGCATTCCTCGTCTTCAAGCGAGCATTGGGCTATCGCTATCTTCGCAGCGAGTTCACGCTGCGCAACTTCGAGCGGTTCACTGTCCGTGGCCGCGGGAAGCACTCCCCGCTCGACTTGGAGGAGGTGATTCGGGCGTGGCTGCTGCGCTCTCCGGGGCGCAAGCCGGTCACGCTCGCCGACGATCTCGGTGCGGTGCGACAACTGTGCTTGTACCTGCGTCGCAGTGATCCTACGGTGTTCGTTCCGCCGGTGAGTCTCGCGCCGCAGACCGCCTCGCACTACGTTCCGTACGTATTCTCGGTCGATGAGATCCGTCGGCTGATTCGAGCGGCGGAGCGGTATCAAGGACACCGATTCTGGCCCGGGATGTTCCGGGCGATGCTGATTGCGACGTACTGTACGGGCTTGCGCTTGGGGGAGGCGGTCAGACTGCAACGGCCCGATCTCGATCAACAGCGGCAGGTGCTGCACATCCTCGGCAGCAAGGGACGCAGCCGCGACGTGCCGTTTCAGGCCGATCTGGCGCAGGAGTTCGCACGCTACCTGCGCGAGCGCGGCGAGCTGCTGTGCGCGCGGGACCGAGAGGGCGAGGCCGCCCTCTTTGTCGGGCGCGACGGACACGCCGTCTCGGTGGGGGCGACATCGTGCGCCATCCGGCTCCTTCTGCGCCGGATCGGGATGAAGAGCGAGACGGGTCGCTGCGGACCCCGGCCGTACGACTTGCGCCACGCGTTCGCAGTCCACCGGCTGACCGCCTGGTACCGCGACGGCGTTGACTTACAAGCCCGCCTGCCATGGCTCTCAGCCTATATGGGGCACCTCAACGTGCTCGGCACCGAGGTCTACCTGCACGCCACCCCTGAGTTGCTCGCGATGGCCAGTGACCGCTTCGCCGCCCAGTTCGCCCGGCCAGGAGAGCAGTCGTGAGCCGAACCCCAAGCGCAACGCTGCTCTCGTTGGTCGAGGCGTACTTCCGTGACTACCTCGTCCAGACCCGCGGCCCCAGTCCGCACACGATCCGAGCCTATCGAGACACGTTGCGGCTACTGTTCAAGTTCCTCGCAGAGCGCCGCGGCTGTCCGGTGGCGGGGCTCACCCTCGATGATCTGCACGTCGATGCCGTCCTCGCGTTCCTGTCGCATCTCGAGGGCGCGCGGGGCAACAGCGTCGCCAGCCGCAATATTCGCCTGGCCGCGATCCGCAGCTTCTTTCGTCACCTCGTCGAACGCGACTTGCCACGGGCCGGACAGTATCAGCGCGTGCTGTCGCTGCCGAACAAGCGCGCCCGTCTCGGTGCCGCGCAGTATCTCGAGCCCCAGGACATGAAGCAGCTCCTCGCCCAACCGGATCGTGCCACTGTGGCCGGACGACGCGACCACGCGCTGATGCTCTTCCTGTACAACACCGGCGCCCGCGTCAGCGAAGCGCTCGGAGTACGCGTCGAACACCTCTCCGTGATCTCGCCGCGGCATGTGCGGCTATTCGGCAAGGGAAGCAAGGAGCGACTGTGTCCCCTATGGCGCGAGACGGCCGACGCGCTCGCACAGCTTCCGGCAGTTCGCGAGGGCCGCTCCGCCGATCGGGTGTTCTGCAACCGCGCGGGGAAAGGCCTAACGCGAGACGGCGTAGCTTACCTGCTGCGCAAATACACGACGATGGCCGCCCGCACGGTGCCCGCGTTGCGCCGTCGGCGGGTCACGCCGCATGTGCTGCGACACAGTTGCGCGGTCGCGCTGCTGCAGGCCGGCGTCGACATCACGGTCATCCGCGACTACCTCGGCCACGCCAGCATTGCCACCACCAGCCGCTACGTAGCAACGAACCTCAAGATGAAGCGCGACGCGCTGGAGAAGTTCTGGAGCCAATCCGGACTCGTGCCAGCCCGGGCCCGGCCATGGGCGCCCAAGCCCGATGTGCTCGCCTTCCTCGCCTCTGTCTGAGCACTGCCCCCGCATTATCCGGAGTAACCGATCCGCGAAAGGCCGTAAAGTCAGACTGCTGCGGCGACGCTCTCCGGATAACAGCCGACTCTGGATAATGCGCCATGCAGGAAATCTCCTCAACGCGCGCCGGCGCCCCCGGGGATGAGGGGAGAAACAGCGGCTCGAACCCCGCATAGCCATCGACCTGCAGC
>JBOHMN010000558.1:0-25157 GCA_050730175.1 Acetobacteraceae bacterium
GTTCTGCAAAGCGGCCATTTCCCGAATATCCCGGTGCTGATGGCCGGCTCGCTGCTCAGCGCCTTGCCGGCGGCGCTGGTGTATCTTGCCTTCCAGCGCCACCTCGTCAGCGGCCTCCTGCTTGGGATCGGGCGTTAGAGCAATATCACCCTGACTGGAATCGCCAGATGCCGGTCAGGGTGATGAAATTGCTCGGAAAAATCAACGCTGAGCGGGTTCAGTCAAGCTGAACACGCTCGAGATTCGCGAGCATTCGCTGCCTCGTGCCGCAGCAGCCACGCCTTGCGGTGAAGCCCGCCACCGTAGCCGGTCAGGCTGGCGTCGGCACCGATGACGCGATGGCAGGGAATGACGATCGCGATCGGGTTGCTACCGTTGGCGAGACCGACGGCGCGGCTTGCTTTGGACGCGGCGATCGCCGCAGCAAGGCGGCCATAGGTCGTCGTGGTGCCGGGCGGAATGCGCCGCAATGCCTGCCAGACCCGGTGTTGGAATTCGGTCCCACGCGGGCGGACGGGAATGGCATCGAGGGCGTGCAGATCGCCATCGAAATAAGCAGCGATGCGCCCGCGGGTCGCTTCGGCGGCGCGGCCGGGCGTGAGCATTGCCGCCGGGCCAAGGCGCCTCAACGCGCGTTGCAGGCGGTCGCCGTGCTCCTCGAATTCGAGAAGAATGAGCAGCTCGCCTTCGGACACCAGAAGCAGCGTGCCGATCGGCGAAGCAACGTGATCGAGAGTGAAATTCATGCGCCGTCGCTTGCGCGCCGCCCGGTTGTGCCCGGGACGGCGGATTGGGATGCCCAGAGGTGCATCGCCGCGTACGCGCGGAAGGGCCGCCAGGCGGCGGCGCGTGCGAGAAGATCTGTCGCGGCCGGCCGGCCGGTCGTGGTTCCCATAGCGCGCAGCAGGCCGACGTCCGAATGGGGAAAAGCATCGGGCAAGTGCAAGGCGCGCATGGCAATGTACTGCGCGGTCCACTCGCCGATGCCGGGAAGCTTGCAGAGGTGCGCGACAGATTCCGCGAGTGTGGCACACGGGTCGAAGAGGTTCGGATCGTTTGCCGCGGCCTTGGCCAATGCGGTGATGGCAGCACCCCGGGCACGCGGCATGCCAAGCGCCAGGCCGAGATTATCCAGGCGAGCGAGCTGGCCGGCGGTCGGGAAAAGATGGGCAACGCCGTCGAACGACGGCTCTTCCGCCGGAAGCAGCTTGTCTCCTGAGAGGGCAACCAGCTTGCCGGCCAGGGCGGTGGCACGGCCGACCGAAATCTGCTGGCCCAGGATCGCGCGCACGGCGAGCTCGAAAGCATCCCATGCCCCGGGCAGGCGGAGGCCAGGGCGCGCCGCGACGAGCGGCGCCATCACGGAGTCCGCTGCAAGGTGGGCGGCGATCCGGGCAGGATCGGCGTCGAGATCGAACATGCGGCGGAGGCGATGGGCGATCAGAGGCAACGCCGTGGCGAGGGGAAAGTGGACGGTGGCAACCAGCGCACCGGGCTGATCCGCCGGCTGAACGCGCACCGTGCCCGTTGCCCCGGAAAGGGCAATCGTTCGCACGTAGCCGCCACGCAATACGCTTTCGACGCTCAGCGTCGCCCGGGGCGCCAGAAAGGCAAGCAGGGAGGGCCAGTCGAGCGGCGGGGTGAAAGGAAGGACCAGTGTGGCGGGCGAGGCCGATGGCGGCAAAGGCCCGTTGCCGAGCAGTTCAGGCTCTCTCCCCGCGCCGGCCGGTTGCTCATCTGCCGGCGCGTTCGGAGATGCGTGCCGCAACGATCGAAGATCGCGCGCTGCTGGCTTTTCAGTGAACCGGGGAGAAGTCGGTCGGGCGGACAAAGCGATTCTCCTGCGAAATGAGGAGATCGAGTTCGGCGGACTTCTTGAGGTACGCTGTCCAAGCGGGATCGGCGGCCATCGCAGCACGGCGCTTCTCGCGGTCCGCCTGACTTTCGTAGCCCCAGAGATGCACGACCTGATTGAGGTGGCCCTCCACGGACACGAACCAGCCGAGGCACCGGCCGAGATATTTCTGTTGCAGCGGCCAGCCCTCGCTCTTGTAGAAGGCGACGTACTCCGCGGTCCTGCCGGGCCGGACAGTGTAGATGCGCAGGTCAACGATCATGCGGTTTCTCCTTCCTTCGGGGTTGTCCCCCCTGCGGAAGCTGCCCGAGCGGGCGGCCAAGGTAAACCCGCGGTTGCCTCACTGCGGTTCAGTCACGCAGCGCGAGCACGTTCTTGGCGATGATGTTGCGCTGGATCTCGTTGGTGCCGCCATAGATCGAGGTGGGGCGGGTCAGTCACGACCTCGCTCTGCGCCCGCTGTTGATGGAAGCAACCCCGTCGCCTAGCGTAACCTCCGCGTCTCGGCTCGCGAATTTTGGGTGGCGATGGGGGCAATGCGCTGGCTGTCCGGTCGTGCAGGGCGAAGCTGATGGCTGTGGAGGATCCAGTCTGGCGGGAATGGATGGGAGCGGCGCAGCGTGGCGATCGCAAGCTCTACGCCGCGCTGCTGAGTGCGGTGCTGCCGTCGCTGCGACGCGCGGCGCGTCAGCGCTGGTCGAGAGTGACGCCGAACGACGTCGAGGACGTGGTGCAGGAAAGGCTGCTGGCGCTGCACTTCGCGCGTCATCTTTACGACCCCGGGCGGCCTTTCCTGCCGTTTTTGCTGGGCATCATGCGGTTCCGCGGAGCCGACGTGATGCGCCGGTCCCGGCGAACGGCGGCGCGCAGCGTGACGATCGAAGAGGCTGATGAAACTTCCGCCCTCGTGGTGGCGAAGGGAGGGCAGGAGGGCGCGGTGGAGAAGGCGGCGTTGCTTGCCGCGATCCAGCGACTGCCCGCAGGGCAGCGGCGGGCGATCGAGCTGACGAAGCTCGAAGAGCTGTCGCTCAAGGAGGCGGCGGTGCAAAGCGGGCGCAGTGTGACGGCAGTCAAGGTCGCTACGCACCGCGGCATTCGCACGCTGCGGCGGCTGATGGTCGGGTCAGACTGAGATGGGGACGGAGCGGCTGATCGAAGAGTTGGTGCAGGACCTGGTGCCGGTGCGTCGGGTCCCGGCACCAAGCGTGCGGTTGATGTGGTGGGGGCTGCTGTCGCTGCCCGCGGTAGCGCTGGTAGTCTGGCTCTCGGGCGTGCGTCCGGACCTGGTCGCGAAGTTTTCCGACCCGCGATTCCTGTTCGTAGAGGTGGCAGCACTAGTGACCGCGCTGGTCAGCACCTATGCGGCGCTTTGCGCAGGTTCGCCAGATACACCGGCATGGAAGGTGTGGCTGCCCCTGCTGCCGATGGCGCTGTGGCTCGGCGCGCTCGGGCGGCAGTGCCTCGGCATCGATTTGTGGGTGGGCGTCGGGGCGCTGCAGCTTTCCCTCGACGCGAGGTGCATTCCGGCGATTGCGCTAGGCGGGGCGGTGCCTGCGATCGTGACGGCGGCGCTTTTGTGGCGAAGCCGCGGGTTTCGGACCGGTCACGCCTGCTTCTGCGGTGCGCTCGGCGCAGCAGCGCTCAGCGCGGCGGCGCTCCGGCTCTATCACACGGCCGATGCAGCGCTCATGGTGATCGTCTGGGAGCTCGGATCGGTGGCGCTGTTCACCCTGGTGGCGGGCGTTACCGCGCGGGCGGTGCTTGGTATCCGGCAGCCGTCCGGGGCGCGACGGCCACTGTAACCTTTTTGGCGAGTCCCTCGAATTGCATGCAGCGGGTCCGCATCGGACCCGCGCTGCACAAGGAGGGAGACATGGATCGCCGGACCTTTGCAACATCGGTGCTCGGCTCTGCCGTCGGACTGGCTGCCCTGGCGGCGACGCACGGCGCGAATGCGCAAATGATGAAGCTACCGCCCGGAGCCAACATGAAGGTAGTCGAGGCGAACATGGCGCTGGCGAAGAAGTACCACCTGGTCGCCTGCTATGGCGTCAACGCCGTCGGGCGCAATGACTGTGCCGCAGGGGCACACTCCTGCGCCGGCCAGGCAACGATCGCGCACGATCCGAACTCATTCGTGCTGCTGCCCGCGGGCGACTGCCAGAAGATCGCAGGCGGCAGCCTCAAGCCCGGTAAGTGACAGCCGCCTGTGGGCGCGATCCCGATGCCCCCGCGGGTAAGGAGTCGGCTCGCGTCCCCGCCCACGCCGCGGCGGACGTAACCTTTCGCTGCCAGCGGCCGTATCTGGAATGTTGACCCACTTTGGGCCGCTTGCTGGAGGAAGTACCCATGGAGATCAATCGCAGGATGTTTGCGGCGTCGGTTGCCACGGCCGCGGTAGGGCTTGCGGCGCTCGAGGCAGTGCCGGCCTTCGCTGCGACGAGCGCGACGCAGGAGCAGATGCTCAATTCGATACGGAAGATGTACCCTGGCGCCAATATGGCGCTGGTTAAAGAAACCATGATGCGTATGGCGGAAAACCATCTCGTCAAGTGCTACGGCATCAACGCGATCGGACGGAACGACTGCGCGGCCGGAGCACACTCCTGTGCGGGTCAGGCGACGATTGCGCGCGATCCGAATTCGTTCGTACTGCTGCCGGTGGGTGACTGCCAGAAGATCGCCGGTGGTTCGTACACGCCCAGAAAGTAAAGGACCGCAACGGTGGCCCACGGCATGCCGCGTGGCCCGAGGCCCGGCCCGATACCTGTCAGCGCGGGGATCGGGCTGCGGCTTCCCCATCACGTCTCGTTTCTGGCGACGATGCCGCCGATCGGATGGGTCGAGGTCCACAGCGAAAACTACTTGAGCGGGCCAGCACTGGCCGTGCTTGAAGAGGTTCGCACGAGCTACCCGGTGTCGCTACACAGCGTCGGGCTTTCGCTCGGCTCGGCGGAGGGTATCGACCGGCGGCATCTGGCGCGGCTGAGCGAACTGACACGGCGAATCGAACCCGGCCTCGTGTCTGAGCACCTCGCCTGGGGAGCGGTCGATCACGATTTCCTCGCCGATCTTCTGCCGTTGCCGCTGACCGAGGAGAGCCTCGATGTCGTCTGCCGTAACGTTGAGCAGGCGCAGCAGGCGCTCGGCCGGCGAATCTTGATCGAAAATCCTTCGACCTACCTGCAGTTCGAACGTTCCACGATTCCCGAACCGGAATTTCTCACCGCGCTTGTCCAGCGCACCGGCTGCGGGCTGATCTGCGATCTCAACAACGTCGTGGTAAGCAGCACCAATCACGGCTGGGATGAAGAGGGGTATCTGCGGGCGCTGCCGGCAGCAGAAATCGGCGAATACCATCTGGGTGGGCATCGTCCGGCCGCGGGCGGGGTGCCGTTGCTGCTCGATACGCACGATCAGCCGGTGGCGGAAGATGTCTGGTCGCTGTTCGAGACAGCGCTCGCCGAGATCGGGCCGCGACCAGTACTGATCGAATGGGATGCGGCGATTCCGCCGCTTGCGGTGCTGCTCGAGGAAGCGACATCGGCCGATCGGCGGCTCGCTTCCGACCGGAAAGGTGCGCTTGATGCCGCCCTCCCTGCTTGAGGTGCAGCGGCGCCTGCGGGCGGCGCTCCTTTGTGGGGACGATGCGATCCGGCGGGAAATCCGGGGCGACGGGCTGGGTGCGGCGGCGCGGCTCAGCATTTACCGCAACAATGTGATCGGCAATCTGACGGGCGTGTTGCGCCTGACTTATCCCGCTGTCGAACGGCTGGTGGGCACGGAGTTCTTCGCCGCCGCCGCGGATCGCTACATCGGAGGCGCGCCGCCAGACGGCGCGGACCTCCACGAATATGGTGAACTATTCGCCGCGTTTCTCGAAGGTTTCGAGCCGGCCCAGGGGCTTGTCTATCTTGGCGACGTGGCACGGCTGGAATGGGCGGTGAACCGTGCTTTGCACGCACCCGCGGTGCCTCCCCTGGCCCCGGAGGCGATTGACGCCGTGCCGAGCGAGCGGCGAGCCGATCTGCGATTCGTTGCGCACCCGTCGCTTTCCATCCTGTCGCTCCGCCACCCGGCGCGGGCGATCTGGCAGGCCGTGCTGACGGAGGACGAAAGGGACCGCCCGGCGCTGCTGGCCAAGATCGATCCCGATGCCGGTGGGGAAGATTTGGCGGTGCTGCATAGCCGGGGCAGCCTCGAGGTGATGGCGCTTCCGGCGCCGATGGCGCGGCTTGCCAATGCTCTGCTCGGCGGCTCTCCGCTTGTGGAGGCACTGGCGGTGGTGCCGAACGAAGAGGCGGCTTTCCTGCTCGGCGGTTGTCTGGCAAGCGGTTTCTTCAGCCGCTGTTTCCCGTTGGGGTAGCCGAGCCAATCAATAGCGAGGGCGGCGATGTCTGAAGCGGACTGTTCTTCTCCACAGGCGGCAGCGCGGCAGTCGATGGGACCCAGCCGGGCCATTATCGGGCTGTTCGAGCTGATTCCGTACTGGCTGATTGCTCTCACTGCCAGGATTGCACTTGCCAAGGTGTTCTGGAGTTCCGCCCAAACGCATTTAGCAAGCTGGCAGACGACACTTTACATGTTTGCGAACACCTACAAGATGCCGCTGCTGCCTCCGGACACGGCCGCCTATATTGCCGTCACGATCGAGCTTGTCGTGCCGCCGCTGCTGGTGCTCGGACTCGCGACGCGCTTCGCTGCGCTGGTCATTTTCTGCATGACGCTGGTGATCGAGATCTTCGTCTATCCGCAGGCTTGGCCGACGCATATCCAGTGGGCGGCGATGATGCTGGTGCTGATGGCTGGTGGCGCAGGCTTCCTTTCCCTCGATACTCTGATTCACCGCAAGCTGCTCGGTCCGGCATGAGCCGGCAGGCGGAGCGTGCCGCGAGCGAACGCTGCCCACGAAAACCTGATGGAGCCGAAAGGATAACGATCGTCTTGCGGCGCCGCGGCGAAGCGCGGATGCAATGAGCTACCCGGCGCGCGCTTCCTCGCTGGCCGATCGCCTCTCCGTCTTGCCCTGGAACCGCTTCCACACCGTTGTGGTACTGCTGTTCGGCATGGGCTGGGCACTGGACGGGTTCGAGGTGACGCTGATCGGCAATCTGCTCGGTGCACTCAGGCAACGGTTTCACCTCGACGCCGAAGCGATGTCGCTGATCCTTGCCGCCTGGTTCGTCGGGCTGATGCTGGGGTCCGCGGGTTTCGGCCAACTTGCCGATCATTACGGGCGGCGACGCGTGTTCCTGGCCAGCCTCGTTCTCTATGGTATCGCGACCCTGGCGACTGCCCTGGCGCCGGACCTTGCGGCCCTGCTCGGGCTTCGCCTTGTGGCCGGCATCGGCGTCGGCGCGGAATATTCGGCAATCAATGCAGCGATCACCGAACTCGTGCCCACTCCGTCACGTGGCCGTGCCGCTGCGATGGTGCTGAATTTCTGGCCCCTCGGCAGCCTGATCGCGGCGCTGCTTTCCTGGCTGGTGCTGTCTGCCCTGCCGGCTGCGCTCGGCTGGCGCGCGGTGTTCTGCTTCGGCGGCCTGATCGCGCTCTCCACGGCCTGGTTTCGCCGCCACCTTCCGGAGAGCCCGCGCTGGCTCGAATCAACCGGTCGCGTGGCGGCGGCAGAAGCCCTGGTCGGCGGCATAGAGGCGGGCCTGACGCGCCTGCCCGTTGCAGATGCGGCGCCGATCCGCCGGCCGGCGCGCAAGAAGCAGACGGCATGGCGGATGCTGCTGCGGTGCTACTCAGGCCGCCTTGCGCTCGGGGCGTTGCTCGATTTCGCCGAAGCCGCTGGCTATTATGGGCTGTTCGCCTTTCTGCCGCTGGTGGTGCTGCCGGCGCTCAATTTAGCGCCGGCCAGGCTGCCGCTTTTCTACATCGCCGGCAGCGTCGGCGGGGTTGCCGGCGGGATCGCGGTCGCGACCGTGCTTGACCGCTGGGGGCGCCACCGCACTGTCGGGTTCTTCCATCTCGCGACGGCGGTCGCGACCGTCGTGATGGCGTTTGCGACTGCGTTCGGACGCGGAGCGATTATGGTGGGTTTCGCCCTGGTCAACCTGCTCGCCACGGGAAGCTGGACCGCGGCAAATCCTACCTTCTCCGAGCTGTTTCCGACGCCGGTTCGCGCGAGTGGTATCCGGGCGAGCGGCCTCTCGCTCGAACGTATTGCTGGAGAGGGGACTGTCGGTGCCGGATGATGCCCGCCTGGAGGGAGGAGGTTCGTATCCGCAAATCGCGGTCGATGAGCCGGTGGTGGTGTTCGGCGGATGCTACAGCAATCTCGAGGCGACGCGGGCGTTGCTCAAGATGGCTGCCCGTCTCGGAGTGCCGCCGGCGCGCATGATCTGCACCGGTGACGTGATCGCCTACGGGGCGGATCCCAGTGCGACGCTCAGGCTGATCCGAACCAGCGGGATCGCGACGGTCATGGGCAACTGCGAGGAGTCGCTCGCCACCGACGCGGAGGATTGCGGCTGCGGTTTCGTGGCAGGCTCGGTTTGCGAGCGGCTTTCGGCAGCCTGGTTCGCACACGCCGCAGGCAGGGTGGGCGCGGCCGACCGGCGCTGGATGGCGGAGTTGCCGCGGCGCATCGATCTCGTGCTGGCGGGGCAGCGGATTGCGGTCGTGCACGGTGCGCCGAGCCGGATCAACCGCTTTCTATTCGCGTCGAGTGCAGAGGCCGAATTCGAAGCGGAACTCGCGCGAACCGGCGCCGACGGTGTGATCGGCGGCCATTGCGAGCTGCCCTTCACGCGGTTTGTCGGCAGCCGGCTCTGGCATAATGCGGGGGCGATCGGCATGCCAGCCAATGACGGGACACCGCGCGGCTGGTTCAGTCTCTTGGTGCCGGAACAGCGGGAAATCGAGGTCCGGCATCTGCCGCTCGAATATGATTTCCGCTCCGCCGCGCAGGCAACGCGGACAGCACGTCTACCCGAAGAGTACGCCGAGGCACTGGAGAGCGGACTCTGGCCGAGCTTCGACATCCTGCCTGTCGAGGAGCAGGCGGCAACAGGGCGAACGCTCGTCGCATTCAGCCGTCGCTGGGGCGGGGAGGAAATGTCGGCTCCAGCTCTGCCGCTCCATTTCCTCGATCCGCGATATACCGCAACGGGAGAGAAACACGCGCAGGTCGAGCTCAGTGGGCTCGAGGCGCTCTGGTTCAATACCGGAACCTTGTGCAACATTGCGTGTCGCGGCTGCTATATTGAAAGTTCGCCGCACAGCGACCGACTGATTTTTCTCTCCCGGGCCGAATTTGAACGCTTCCTGGACGACGCAGCGAGGCGGCATCCCGAGCTCCAAGAGATCGGCCTTACGGGCGGCGAGCCGTTCATGAATCCGGAGGCGCCCGGTATGATCGAATCCGCTTTGGCGCGCGGGTATCGGGTCCTGGTGCTGACCAACGCCATGCGGCCGATGCAGCGGCACCTGGCGTGGCTGATGCGGATGCGGGCGCGCCATGGGGCCCGGCTCGCGCTTCGCGTCTCGCTGGATCACTACACGGAGGGAGTCCATGAGCGAGTGCGCGGGGCACGCAGCTTCGCACCGGCATTGGCCGGCCTGATCTGGCTCGATACGAACGGATTTTCGCCGGCAGTGGCGGTGCGACTTGGCAGTGCCGAGCCGGCCGAGGCAGTCAGGGCGGGCTTCGTGATACTGTTTCGCGAACACAGAATGACGCTCGACGCCTGGGATCCGGCGCGGCTGGTGCTGTTGCCCGAACTACTGAACGAAGCCGAACCGCCGGAAGTCAGCGAAGACTGCTGGCGCGCATTCGAACGGCGCGGGCGACGCGTGATGTGCGGATCGTCGCGCATGGTGGTGCACCGGAGGGGTGAAGCGGAGCCGCGGGTAGTCGCGTGTACGCTGCAGCCCTGGACCCCTGAGTTCGATCTCGGACAGAGCCTGGCCGAAGCGGAGCGATCAGTGGTGCTCAATCACCCTTATTGCTCGCGGTTCTGCGTGTTCGGGCAAGCGTCATGCTCACCGCGAAGCTGACGCCCCCTCGCCTGCGGGGCTGCCTGCCCTGCCGCCCGTTGCACGCGGGCCGGCGCACTCGCTCTCTGTTTTCGGTGGCTGCTCTATTCCTTTCGTTCTCTGCGGGGCGCAACGAAGGAAAAGGGAACAGGGCTGCGGCAGATGTCGGTGACACTCCCCGTTTGTGCCGAACGCGCTGGCCGCAAAGAACCGGTGTCATGGCGCGTGCCATGACGCACTGGAAATGGAGTAAAATAATATGCGGCACTTTCTGATCGTCGGTGCGGCTACGGCGCTGTTAGCAAGCTCCGGCCACGCCGCTAGCGCGGCGGCGGCGCGGCCGCGCTCAGCCGCCACCGTGAGCGTGCTCGGCGCGGAAGCGACCACTCCGCCGGCTGTCGCCGCAGCCATCCGGGAGGCGTTACGTGATTACGGCAAGATCAGCATCGGGTCTGCCGTGGCGGGGCCTGACGGCCTGATGGCGGTCGCGGTTACCTCTGGCCGACACCGGGTGATCGTCTGGGCATTAGATGGTGGCAAGGTGGTCTTGCTTGGCACCGCCCTGACGCCGGACGGAACGAACCTCTCGCACGACGCCGCGATTGCATTGCGGCTCATTCCGAAGCCGCTCGCGCCGGCGGCCCTCGCCGAGGCGGTCAGTGCCGTGCATCCCTTCGTGATCGGCCAGCGAGGGCCCGAACTGACGGCTTTCATGGACCCAAACTGCATCTGGTGCCACCGCTTGTACGAAGAGGCCGTACCGTTGGTGAGCGCCGGCAAGCTGCGGTTGCGGGTGGTGCTCGTCGGCTTCCTCAAGCCAAGCAGTTTCGCGAAGGCAGTCACCATTCTCGGCAGCCCGGATCCGGCGCAGGCGCTGGCGTTCGATGAGGATCATTTCGATGTCACGCATGAAAGCGGCGGCAGCGTACCGGCAAGACATATCCCACCCGATATCGGCAACGCCGTGACCAAGAATACGAAATTGCTGGCCGCAAGCGGTCAGATGGCAACGCCGACCTTCCTGTTCGAGGCGCCAGGCCATGTCTGGCAAGTCATCCATGGGTTCCCGCGGGCCGGCATTTCCACGCTTCTCGCCGCGATGGACGGCAAGACGGCGGCGCCGGCCGCCAGCGCCGGGGCTGGACCCGCCAAGGCAGGCGACTGAGGTGGCGCGCTACGCGCGACAGCAACTCGCTCGCTCTGCGATTCGGCAGCGATACAGATCGAACCCACGTGACGAGCGGCAGCGTATGACGGAGAGTGCGATGGCAGGTCCACCAACTTCAAACCAGTCTCCATTGGGTTCCGCAGGCGAGGCGGCACGATTGCCGGATCTGCGGGTGCAACCGGGCGAGGTAGTCGTCGCCGAGAGCGGAAAGGGCCGATACGCCCAAGTCGTACTCGCCGGCCGGCACGTTCTCGCGGCCGACGAACCAGAATCGGTCGGCGGTAGCGACACCGGCCCAGGACCTTACGAGTACCTGCTGGCGGCACTCGGCGCCTGCACGGCGATCACCCTGCGTATGTATGCCGCGCGCAAGGGTTGGCCGCTCGAACGTGTTGCGGTGCGCCTCAGGCAGAAAAAGATCCATGCCGAGGATTGTGCGGAATGCGAGACGAAGGAAGGAAGGATCGACCGCATCGACAGGACGATCGAGCTTTCTGGCGCGTTGGGAGCGGCAGAGAGAGCGGCGCTGCTGACAATCGCGGACAAGTGCCCGGTGCATCGAACGCTGAGCACGAAGAATCTGATCGTGACCGAACTGGCGGCGCCGGAGCGATGACCTCCTGGGACCGCGTCTCAGGCCGCCGGACCTCCAGCCGAGACGACCTGGCGCCGGCGGTAGCGTGACCGCAGGCACGAAATTCGCACCGAAACCGCTGCAGCGGCCGACCATTCTGGCGTCGCTGTTGGCGTTGGCGATCCCGGCAGGAGCAGAACCATCGATGGCAGAGGCTGCACCGCCGTCCTTCCATAGCGAGGCAGGGCAGTTCATTGAGCTTCACCCCACACCGCGGGCAGCGGGCGGACCCATGCACACTGCCGGCGGCAGCCTGATCGACGTCCCGGCACGCGCCGGTAAGGTGATTCTCGTCGATTTCCGGGCTGCCTGGTGCGCCCCGTGTGCGGCGGAAATGCCATCCCTGGACGGCCTCGGCTATGTGGCGGGTGCGGCGAATTAGGATTCGCGGGTCGCGTGCCGACTGATCGCCTGCGTTGCCGCAAACTGACCGACGCGGGCTTCGGCAGGCGTCTTCTTGCTTCGTCTCGTCAGTCCAGGCCATGTTTGCCGGGACATGGGGCGAACACGCGCATTCGACACAGGCGAAGTACTCGACAGAGCCATGGCCCTGTTCTGGCGCCAAGGCTACGAGGCAACCTCGATCCAGGATCTGGTCGAGGCGACGCGCGTCAACCGTGCGAGCCTCTATGCGACCTTCGGTGGCAAACACGAGCTCTTTCTCGCCGTGCTCGATCACTACGTCAGCGCGATCAATGGAGAACGGGTGGCGCTCCTCTCACGAGCCGGGTCGCCGCTGGCCGCGATCCAGTCGTTCTTCGCTGCGAGCATCGCAGAGGCTGGCGCAGACAAGAGGAATCTCGGTTGTCTGATTACCAACACCTTGACCGAGATGGCGCCGTCGGACCCGGCGATCCGGGCGAAGCTCGCCGCGAGCCTCCGGCGAGTGGAGCAGGCTTTCGCGGACACGCTCCGTCGCGCCCAGGAAGCTGGCGAGGTGCCCCTTAGCAAAGATCCGGCGGCGCTCGCTCGATTCCTTGTTGGGGTAGCACAGGGGCTCCGCGTGCTCGCGCGCAGCGGCGCCCCAGTAAGTGTGCTCCGCGACATCCAGTCCGTCAGTCTGAGTGCCCTTCTCTGAACGCTTGGTTATCGATCTCACCGAACGCGCTTGACTCTTTGGAACGTCCATTCCAGATTGCGTTGGTAGCAGAATCCGAAGGAGGCAGCCATGGCGATCAGCGCGATCACGCCTCTCTTTCCCCGCCAGCCAGTCCCTGAGCTTGTCGTGAAGACGGTCGGCGATGGCACTTGGCGGCTTAGTGAGCAGAAACCGGAGAAGTTCACGCTCGTGGTATTCTACCGCGGTCTGCATTGCCCGATCTGCGCCGGCTATCTGCGCGAACTCAACGGCAAGTTCGATGAATTTGCACGCCGCGGGGTCGCGGTGATTGCGATCAGCATGGACGACGCTGCACGCGCCGCGGCGGCGAAGCAGAAATGGCAGCTTGACAAGCTGCAGCTCGGCTTCGGGCTCTCGCTCGATGCTGCTCGGCGGTGGGGACTTTATATCTCCTCCGGCCACGGAATGACGTCGACCGGGGTCGAGGAGCCGGCGCTCTTCAACGAGCCGGGCCTCTTCCTCGTGCGGCCGGACGGGGCGCTCTATTTCGGGAGCCTGCAGACGATGCCGTTTGCGCGGCCACACTTTGCCGATATTCTCGGTGCGCTCGATTTCGTGATTGCGAAGGACTACCCGGCGCGGGGGGAAGTCCTGGATCCTATCGTTGCGCCGCAGGCAGCCTGATGCCCGCGCTAGCCGGTATTCGTGCCTGCGTATTTGACGCCTATGGGACTCTGTTCGATTTCGGCGCCGCGACCGCGTCCTGCCGCGATGTGCTCGGAGAACATGCAGCGGACCTGACGGCGCTCTGGCGCGACAAGCAACTGGAATATACGTGGCTGCGCTCGCTGCAGCACCGACATGCCGACCTCTGGCAGGTCACGGGCGATGCTTTGGACTATGCGCTGGAGACGCTCGGTATCGCAGCTCCCAGCCTCCGGCAGCGGCTGATGGACCTCTTCCGCACCCTCAGCGTCTTCCCCGAGGTGCCGAACGCCTTGCGCCAGGTGCGCGAGGCGGGTCTGAAGACCGCGATTCTTTCCAACGGGTCCCCTTCGATGCTGGCGAGCGCGATCGAAGGCAACGGACTCGGGGCGCTATTCGATGCAGTGATCTCGGTGGAGGAGGTCGGCGTGTTCAAGCCGGATCCGCGGGTCTATCAGCGCGCGCTCGATCGGCTTGGCGTAACGGCACGGGAGGTTGCGTTCCAATCTTCCAATGCGTGGGACGCCTACGCGGCGTCGGCGTTCGGTATGCGGGTGGTGTGGTGCAACCGCTACGGCCAGAAGCCGGAGCGGCTGCCGGGCAAGCCGGATCACGTCGTCAGATCGCTCGCCGAGCTGGCGGCGCTGGTTTGTCCCTGAATCACCCGGCTGGCATGAATTGCGAGCTAAGAAGCCGCCGTGGCTGCGATCCACAACAAGGCTCTGATTCGCCTGAAGGTCGACGCAACCTGCCCAACAACCAAGCTGAGCAAGGTCCGGGCCGGCTGACATAAGATCGTGATCGACGAGCCCGTTGCCGGGAGCGCGCAGGATCTCGGGCCGACGCCACTCGAGGCTCTGCGCGCCTCTCTGCTCAGCTGCGCCAACGGGATCCTGGGCAAGATCGCCGTTCGCGCTCGCGATCGCCTTCGCCACCGCTTTCGTGCCGGATCGGGTTGAGCGGATGAACGGGGAGCTCGGACGGTTCTGTCCGGTCAACAAGACCCTGCCCCAATGCGGTACC
Organism: Acetobacteraceae bacterium; assembly: GCA_050730175.1. Lineage (GTDB taxonomy): Bacteria > Pseudomonadota > Alphaproteobacteria > Acetobacterales > Acetobacteraceae > JAKAWQ01. Next base: position 14,432 of record JBOHMN010000558.1, read on the forward strand.
CGGATCGAAGCAGCCTGACAGGTCACCTACCGTTAGCCCAATTCGCGGAGACCGACCGCACCATGCCTTCCATCACTACGGGTCGCCGCCCGTTTGCAGGACCTGTTCGGTGCGTTCTCCAACGAAAGCAAGCTGCTGCTTGCGTTCCACGAATTGCCGCCTCGCCACCGCTCCGATCGGTGCAAAGCTATCGGGTGATGCGCGAACGAGCGTCCGCGGAAGCAGACGCGTACGGCGCGCGGCGTCACCGCGGCAGACGCCGAGGCCGTGCTGGCCACCGGCTGGGACGACACCGTGCCCTTTCACACCATTGCTGTCACCGCATTGTTTAATTTCATGAACCGGTAGCCGGAAGGCCCCGGCATCACGCTCGACTTTGCTTACCTGGAGCGCGCCGCCGAGCACCTCCGCCGCGTGGCGGCCAACCCTTGATCGCTGTGCTTGACCAGAATGTCCGAGAAAGGCTCCGCATTCTCGGTTCGCGCCAAGCCACTGCGCTCGCCCACGGATACACGGCCGGATCGCCTTGCCCGGCCCGGTAAACTCGGTCCGTTTTCCAATGGCTCACCCGGCGCAGCACGAAAGCTTGGTGAGATCCTTGGTGAAGGCCTGGGCGGCGAGCTTCAGCCCCTCGACCGTCGTCAAGTAGGGAAAGATCGCCGCTCCGAGTTGCTCTACGGTCATATCGTGTCTAATGGCGAGTACTGCGGTCTGAATACTGTCTGCGCCCTCCGGAGCCAGGATGTGCGCCCCGAGCAGTTTGCCGGTTCCAGCCTCGGCGACGAGCTTGACAAGGCCGCGCGTATCTCGCGCGGCGAGCGCGCGCGCCACCTGGTCGAGATCGATCATCGCGCTCTGCACAGCGTAACCTGCTGCGCGCGCCGCGGCTTCCGTGAGCCCTGCGCTCGCCGCTTGCGGATCGGTGAACACCACGCGCGGCATGCCGCGGTTGTCATAGCAAAGTCCGTCTCCGTTGAGAGCATTGAGCGCGGCGATTCGTCCTCCGTGCGCGGCCATATAGACGAACTGCTCATCCCCAGTCACATCGCCGGCGGCATAAGTGCCGGGACGAGTCGTGCGCATATGCTCGTCCACCGCGATGCCGCCATTTGGCCGCAATAAGACTTCCGCCTCCGCAAGACCAAAATCCGCCGTGTTCGGCCGCCGGCCGGTCGCGACCAGCACCGCCTCGGTGGCCAGCGTTTCGTGCCGTCCGTCGGCGGAGAAATCCGCCACGATTCCGTGTGTTCCTTTGCGGATCGCGCTGAGCCTCACGCCTTCCTGGATCTTGATCCCTTCGCCGCGCAGAGATCCGGCCAGAACGCGCGAAATTTCCGGCTCGCCCGATGAAAGGATAGGCAGGAGATCGATGATCGTTACCCTGACACCGAAGCGCGCAAACATCTGGCCGAGCTCGCAGCCGACGGAGCCGCCGCCAATCACTAGCAGGGATCGCGGCAGCGCATCCAACACGAGCGCTGTGGTACTGGTGAGGCATGGCACATCGCCAATGCCCGCAATCGCCGGCAATGCGGGAGAGGCTCCGGTTGCGATGACCAGCTTCTCTGCCTCAAGAGTCGTGCCTTTGATGCTGACGCCATTCTTTGCCAGGCGGGCCTTACCCTCAATATAATGGAGGGTGTCGTAAGCGGGCAGCAGGCCGCTATATTTCCGCTCGCGCAGCGAACCTACCAACTCGTCCTTCTGCCTGAGCACGACGCGCCAATCCGCGAGCGTTGCACTCCCGGTAATACCGCTGAACCGAGAAGCCGCCCTGATCTGGTGGAGTGATTCGGCCGCTCGGATCAGAGCTTTCGAAGGGATGCAGCCGGTGTTGACGCAAGTGCCGCCGATCATGCCAGCGCCAATCAGCGCGACCTCGGCGCCCAGTTCGGCCGCGGCTATGGCTGCCGCGAAGCCGGCAGAGCCGGCGCCAACGACGGCGAGGTCATAGTGCTGGCTGCTCCGAATATTCATAGCGAGATGCGGCTCCGCTCCTCGCAGCACGCGTTCTCACGTGCCGTGGGCCGCTTCGACACATCGGCAAGAGAGCGATACGAGCAGGAGAGAAGACGCCGCGCGTTGCTGTAGAGGCCGCACGCCATCAGAGCAACGGCAATGCCATAGATTGCGTCTTCGTGGGTGGCGATAAACCCCTGGAGCGGAACGCCGAGTGCACCCGCGACGGGCAGGACCGAAGCGATTGCCACGACCGCGAGGGGCAGGATCGGCGAGCAACAGAGCATCGCCGGAATAAGAGCAAGCAGCGCGCCGAGTACGCTCTTCGCAGATCCGACCCTGGCTCCGTTATGAAATCCCTGTACCGCGAGAGCGAGGGTGAGCGCGAGCAGCCCAGCCATCAGCAGGCCCAGCACAAAGTACCCGGGTGTGAGTAAGCGGAGCGAGACGAGCCCGACCACGCCACCGGTAAATGTCGCCGGGAGCAGCATCAGATAGAAGACGGCGAGCAGCAAGAAGGCGGCGACCGTCGCCGCTGTTGCGCGGCGAGATGCGAGCGCGATCTGCAGTGCTCTGGGCACAGCGAGCACCCGCTCGTAGACGACTGCAATCATCGGCCAGCCGCCCTGGCCCCAATGAAGGTCGCGATCTTGTCGAACGTGGCAGCAGGTGCCGAAGCGGTCAGCGCAAGACGTCCGTCCGGCCTGATCAGATAGTACACGTCTACGAAATGGTGCGGATCATAGAGCTTGTACACTGCCTCCGTGTCCTCGCCGATGATCACGTGCGGGTCGTGGAGAAGCTTCGGCGCGGCTTTTTCGACGAATTCTGCCATGCTGGGTCCAGGATATCCGCCGTTATTCCAGTCACGGAGAACGATAACCGCCAGATTAGATTGGTCGATCAGAGACTGTTTCCGGGCGAGCGTCTGCAGACCGGCCCTGCAGCTTGGGCACCATGTAGCCACCTCCCAGAGCATGATCGGGCGGCCCCAGTAGGCGTGGAGGTATACGGTCCTGCCGTTAACCAGAAACGACGCGTCGCGCGCACGGGTGCTTGGCGCCGGTACCGCCATCGGCGCCATCATCGGCGCTGCGGCAGCGGCCACTGCAGCCGCGGCAATCAGCGGCACGCTGAGAAGCAGGCCGCGCCGGCCGACCTTTGAAGGTTGTATATTCTGCATTTTTCGCCTCCGACAGGCCTCCGTCACGAACCGCCCGCGGTTGTCTAAGCGGCGTACGCCCGCTAGTTTGCCGCCTGTAGCTGCTACAGGGTCAAGGGAATTGCGATGCAGCCCCATTCCCCCGAGATGCCGGGACTGCGCCGCGGCGCGCTTGCCGAGCGGACCGGCTGCAACTTCGAGACAATTCGTTATTACGAGAAGATCGGTCTGCTGCCGGCGCCACCTCGCGCGGCGAACGGCTACCGGGTCTACGATGCCACCTATGAACGCCGCCTTCGCTTCATCTTGCGCGGGCGGCGGCTCGGCTTTGATCTCGACGAGATCCGCGGCCTCCTGTTGCTGGCCGACCGCGGCGGTGGAACATGCGCCGACGTGAAGGCGCGCACCGATCGGCATCTCGCTGACATCCATGCGAAGATCGCCGAACTCGAGCGGATGGTGGAGGTGCTCGCGCGGACGGCGGCGCTCTGCTCTAGCAGGGCGGTGCCGGACTGCCCGATCATCGAGGAATTATTCGGCCAGGATGCGGAGGCAGGGCGGGGCGAAGGCAGATCACCGCGCAAGACGGAACCAGCGAAGAATTTCAGTCGCCGCTGCCGGCCCAGCGGCGCAGGTCCGAACCAGCGGCTGACGCGGCGACGCTGCTCTCGGCCTCGCGAATGATCATTGGGCGGGGCTGTGTTTTTGGTGCCGTCTTTGCTGCACCGCTATCAGCGGGGTGCATCGCTTTACGATCTGCTCGACTGGCCCCTCGAGCACGAGCGCTATCGTCGGATCCGGCCGCAGCCCTTCGCCGGGCTTTCCGCGCGGAAATTTGAGGCGGGCGTCGGAACAGGTCGGAATTTCGCGTTCTATCTCCGCGGAACCGCGATGGTTGGCATCGGCATCAGCCCCGTGATGCTGGCGCGCGCGTCGAAGGCAACACGAGGTAGCAGCGTCCGTTGTGCTATGCGGTATGGGCATCCTCCGCCTCCGCTTTCCGGACGATACGTTCGATGCGACAGTGGCGAGCTTCCTCCTCTGCGTGCTGCCAAACGAATTGCCGGTGCAGGCGCCGAGGGAGCTTGGCCGCGCGGTCACGGCGTATGGATCGATTCGGCTGCTTGAGTATGTCTGCCCGCGGGGCTTGGTGCGGCGACTGACTGCCACGCTCTGGGAACCCTGGATCGCCTTTGCCTACGGTGCCGCGTCGATGGCAGGACGGAGGCGCATGTCGGCGAAGCCGGGCTCGAGATCGTCGCGTTGCGCTCTGTGGTGGGCGATCTACTCAAGCCCATCGAGGTGCGCATTCCGCACAGGTCAGCTTCCGGTCGTGGCGGTTCGTGCGTCTGAGTGGATCACCAAAGAAGCGACGACCTTTATCTATGTCGGTCACGGCGATACCTCTGCCATCGCTCGAGCAGCGTGGGCGCCGGAGGCTCGCGGACCAGCTGCGCCGGGAGCGGCGCGCCGCGGCAAGGAAGATTTCCTGGACCGGGATGTGAAACCTTTGCCCTGCCCGAAGCGAATCCTGAAGAGGCCTCCGTCTGCGGGCGCGCGTGGTGATTTCCGCCGAAGCGGCTCGCCAGTACGCGCCGCGCCGCGCGCTGTGCAAAAACCCGCCGCAGGAAGGACAAACCATGCCGTGCCGAATAGCGCTCCCCTCCGTCCTGACGCAGGAAGAAGTCTCCGCTTGGCAGCCCGGCGCCTGGTCGCCACCTGGCAGCAGCGCCCTGGGCCGGGCGCGCGAGAGAATGGCGCGGACAGGTCAGTGGGGGCCGGCGCAGTTACTGGGGCGGCGCTGGTCGATCGGCTGCGTCGCGCTGGAAGTGACCCAGCGCTGCAATCTCGACTGCACGCTCTGCTATCTCTCGGAGATGTCGGAGGCCGTCCATGATCTGCCGTTGCCCGAGCTGTTCCGCCGCATCGACGCCATCGCGGCGACCTACGGGCCGGGGATCGGTGTGCAGATCACAGGCGGCGACCCGACGCTGCGCCGGCGCACCGATCTGGTCGCCATCATCCAACGCGTCCGCGCGCGCGGGCTGCGCCCGACGCTTTTTACCAACGGCATCAAGGCCAGCCGCTCACTTTTAGCCGAACTGGCGGCAGCCGGCCTGCGGGACGTCGCTTTCCACGTCGACACAACGCAACTCCGTAAGGGCTACGCCACCGAGGTGGAGCTGAATGCGGTGCGGGAGGAGTACATCGCGCGAGCATCCGGCCTGCCGCTGACCGTGTTCTTCAATACTACGGTCCACGCTGGAAACTTCGGTGAGATTCCCGATGTGGCCCGATTCTTCGTCAGGCGTGCCGAGGCAGTGCGTGTCGCTTCCTTTCAGCTCCAAGCCGACACCGGGCGCGGCATCCAACAAGGTCGCCCGGCAACGATCAGCCGCGAGACGGTCGCTGGGCAGATTGCAGTCGGAGCGGGCGCGCCGGTCCGGTTTCTGTCGGGCATCGGACACCACGCTTGCAACCTCTACGCCGTAACGCTCGTGGCGGGCGGCCGCGTTCACGCCATGACCGATGACCCTGCACTCGTGGCGGAAGCGCTCACCGCCACCAGTGGCTTGCCCTTTGACTACACGGGCAAGCTCCGTCTTTTTGGCCGACTGATGTCCCATGGCCTGCGCCATCCGGGCTTCCTGCTTCGGGGCGGCGTCTGGAGCGCACGTCTGCTGCTCTGGCAGATGCGGAATGGTCTGCTGGCGGGGCGCGCACACCGGCTCGGTTTCTTCATCCACGATTTCATGGACGCCAGCCATTTGCGGCGTGACCGCGTGGAGGCCTGTGCGTTCATGGTGGCAACAGAAGATGGCCCCGTCTCGATGTGCCTGCACAATGCGAAGCGGGATAGTTTCATCCTGAAGCCGATCCATATGGAAACGGCGTCCGAGGAGAGACTTTGGGACCCGCTCTTGGGTGATACGTCTCAGCCCCGGCACCACATTCCCATAAAAGGCCGCGTTCGGCGAAGCGAAGCAGGGAAGAGGAGACCACCAAATACGAGGGCCGCTCAGTTGTGACCGGGCTGGCACGGGTGGGCGGGAGATGCTGCTTTGCCTCGCCGGACAGCATTGACCTTCAAGCGGCCTCAAGCCCCATGTCGAGCGGGCACAAGGAGGTGTGCCATGGAACGAGTTACTTTCCGCCTTTGCCCCGCCTGCGATGCCTGCCCCGAGGTGTTGATCACGGATGCGGGGGTCAGCATCGGTGAAGGCGGACAATATTGTCCGGCTCAGTCATGCTGAGTGGAACCAACTCGTCAGCCTCACCCGCAGCGGCGAGCTGCCGGCGGCCGATCGGCTCTAGGAACGCTGTTCGCCGATGCCTCTGATGAGCATTGGCGAACTCGCGCGGAGGGTCGGAGTTCGGCCCTCCGCCCTCCGCCCTCCGCTACTACGAAGCGCGAGGTATCCTTCCGCCTCCTGCACGCTCCGCCAGTGAATATCGTGTTTGTGAGACGGACGCGGTTGCAGTGCTCCGCTTTGTCTTGCGCGGCCGGGAGCTCGGTTTCAGCCTCGCGGAGGTGCGGCAGATCCGCAACGCCTCACGGGATGAGTCTCCGTGCGCGCTCACGTGCGAGCTGGCCGAGCGCCGCCTGGGGCGCCGTTGCCCTTGCCCTGTAACGCTCGATGGCACCGATCACGAGGTGGCGGCGCATGGCCGCGCGCGCCATATTGGCATCGCCGCTGCTGATCGCTCGTGCAATGGCACGATGCTCCTCATGCAGGACTTTGGCATAGGCCTTGATGCCCAAGGCAGTGGTTTCCACTTGTACCCGCTGACGGGTGCCAGCTCTTCTATGACTGTACCGGGTGCGGCGCGGTGCTGCGGCCGAAGCGAGGCGATTGCTGCGTGTTTTGCTCCTATCGCTCCATGCCGTGCCCGCCCGTCCAGGAGAAAGGAGCGGGGCGTTCCTTCGGGGAAGGCACTCGCGATTCCCCACTGTAAATTTCGTTACGGTGTAACGTTCGTTGCGGGATGCTGAGTTTCTGGAACTTTTACGCGCACCACGGTACTCAGCCAGTGCGCAAGGATTGCCTGCTCGGGCAGGCACGGGTCTGTTGCGCGTAGCGCCGCCAGCACAAACGGTAGGTCCGAAATCTCGTCGGCGTCGGTGAGCATCGGCAGCCATGCAACCGTACCGCAAAGCCGCAAAGCGCGAGCCATGTGTGCGCACGTGTCGTTGCGGGAGTACGGCACCGAGCGCCATAGCGCCGGCGGCACCGGCCGGGCGCCGCCCAACAGCCAGAATCCGCCATCTCCTGCCGGGCCGAGCACATAGGGTCCTTTCGACGCGTCAATCATCTTTGCTGCCCTGAGCAGTAATGCAGCATTCGCCTGCGGCACGTCTGCCCCGATGAGCAGGACGCGCCCATGCCGCGCGAGCAGTTCCGCATAGATGCGCGCCATGCGGCACCCAAGCTCGCCTTCGCCCTGCCAGAGACCCGGGAACTCTTGCCACAACTCGTCACTTAGCCCTTGTTTCTCTGCGACCGCCCAATAAGGAACCAGTCGCGGCATCGCAGCGCGCGCCGCGGCAGCAACGCAAGCGGCGGCCTGGCGGTGAAAGTCCGTGGCAGAATCGGGGCCGAGGCTGCGGGCCAGGCGCGTCTTGACCGGGCTGAGGCCCGGACTCTTGACGAAGATGGCAATCGCCGTCATGTGGCCCGCCCGCGGCGGACGCTCCGCGATCCCTGCCAGGCCTGCGTCGCAGTCAAACGCAAATGCTGCAGCGTCGTTGCTGCCCAGCCTTGCTCACGGTATCGGCGGCCGCTGGTCGCGAGCCTCGCGCCTATGCCTCGCAGCGGGAGTCCGGCATGGCGCGCCGCCCAAACGAGCAGGTGGTCCTCACCGCGCCCTGCCCGCTCGTCATATCCGCCCAGCGCGGCAAAGGTTGAGGCCGGAAGAAGAAGACCCTGATCGCCGAACGGAAGCCCGAGCCAACGTGCGCGCAGATTCGCGCCGCATGCGTTAAGCCATGTCAGACGCGGACCATCGGAACGGAAAGCAAGATCGAACCAGCCGAGCGCGGGTTCACCTTTGGCAATGAACCGGGCCAGGGAATCGATGGTTTCGCTCTGCAAACGCGAGTCGGCGTGCAAAAACCAGAGCCATTTTCCGACCGCTGCCCGCGCACCGAAATTCATCTGCACCGCGCGGCCCCGGCTGCTCGTATACCAATGCAGGGCAAGGTGCGACGGCCACCCCTCGGGCACTTCGCCCATCACGCCACCGGCGCTGACAAGGATAACCTCGCTTCCTGCCGTCAAAGCCTGCGCGAGCTGCGCGAGGAGGTCGCGCCACTCTTCTTCGCCAGGCGCCAGCGGAATGATGACGGACAGCAGGGCGCATTGCACATCCATCCTTATCCCCGCCTCCAGGCATGATAGCGCTCCAGCCAGGGAAGCAGGCGCGCCGGCATATGTGCCTCTCGCCAAACGCCGGCGACGCCGCGGTTGGCTTCGGCATAGGTAGGATAGGCATGGATCAGGCTGAATAATTTCTTCAGCCCGATGCCACGCTGCATCGCAAGCGCCAACTCCGCGAGCATTTCGCCCGCACGGGGTGCCACCACCGTGGCCCCCAGGATACGGTCCCGGCCCGATGCGGTCAGTATTTTGACGAAGCCGTCCCGCGCATCGTCCACGATGGCGCGGTCAAGCTCGCGAAGGTCATATCGGGTTACCTCGCAAGGCACGTTCCGGGCCCGTGCGCCCCGCTCGTTCAAACCGACCCGCCCGATTTCCGGTTCTGTGAATGTGACGGCGGGCATGAAGGATGGATCTGGCCGGATCCGATGAAGCGAGCCGAACAGCGCGTTGATGGCGGCCTGCCAGCCTTGATAGGCCGCCGCGTGGGTAAACTGCCACGGCCCGGCAACGTCACCGCAAGCATAGATGGTAGGATGCAACGTCTGGAGATACACGTTCGTCTCGACTGTGTTGCCGGCTGTGAGTTTGATGCCGAGTTCTTCGAGTCCGTATCCGCTGGTCCGCGGCTTGCGGCCCACCGCAACGAGAAGTGTGTCGAACGGCACGCGCAACTGTGCCGCGTCGTGTTCGAGCAACACGGTGCGCGCCCCGTCTCGCCCCTCCACGGCCACCGCGTTATGCGCGGTCAGCACGCGTACGCCGTCTTCCATCAAGCGCCGGCGCACCAGATCCGAAACGTCGTCATCTTCGCGCTCAAGCAGCCGAGTACCTTTCTGTACCACCGTTACCTCGGTGCCGAGCCGGGCAAATGCCTGCGACAGCTCGCAGCCGATCGGGCCGCCGCCGAGGATAAGCAGGCGTCGCGGCGCCTGCTCGATACGCCATAGCGTCTCTGATGTCAGGAATTCGGCCTGCGCGAGACCTGGGATGGAAGGGACGACGGGCGCGGCGCCGGTCGCGATGATGATGGCCCTGGTCGTCAGGGGCGAGCCATCCACCTCGACCGTCCAGGGCGAGGCGATCCGGGCATGGCCGCATCGGACATCCACGCCCAGTCCACGATAGCGCGCGGCCGAGTCATGCGGTGCGACCGCCTCAATCGAAGCGCGGACGTGGCGCAGCGCGGCTGCCGTATCCACCGGTCCCGCTGCGACGAGCAGGCCAATCCTCTCCGCCTCCCGCGCCCGCGCCACCAGCCGGGAGGCATGGATCAGCGCTTTGCTCGGCACGCAGCCGGTGTTCAGGCAATCGCCACCCATCTCGTGCGCCTCGGCCAGCGTGACTTTCGCACCGGCCTTGGCCGCGACCAGCGCGCTCACCAATCCGGCCGTGCCCGCGCCGATCACGACCAGATTGCGATCGAAGCCGCGTGGCCGCGCCCGGGAACGGCTCATTGGTTTCTCCGGAGAACGGCGGAGGCACCGCGGGCCGCGAGTGGCAGCGCCGCGAGCAGCAGTAGCGAAACCAGCACCGACGGGGACAGAACATCTGAAAGCTGGTGGATTCGTTCCAGTTGCGTGCCGGCGTTCACATAGACGATCGTCGCCGGCAACATCCCGAGCTGGCTGATCCAGTAGAAGCGCAGCACCGGGAAGTCAGTCACCCCGAACAGGATGTTGATCAAGACGAACGGTATGACCGGGATCAGCCGCAAGCTAAGAAGATAGGCTCCTCCGCCACGTTGCAGTCCACGGTCGATCTGATCGACGCGCTTCGGAAATTTTTGGCGCACCGCGTCGCGGAAGACGAATCTCGTGAGCAAAAAGGCCAGGGTGGCGCCAATGGTGGAAGCGAACGACACGAGTGCGGTTCCCTCCACCAGCCCGAACAGCGCGCCGGCGCCCAGACTGAGCGGAATGTCGCTGGGTAGAGAGAGCGCGGCCATGGCGGCGTAGAGCAGCAGGAACGCTCCCGCAAACAGGAGCGCGTTATGCTCCTTCAATACAAGCAGGCGATGCTCGTTGGTACGGAGCGCATCCAGTCTCAGGTCCTGTTGCAACCCCAGCGTAAAGAATGCGGCGACCGCGGCGAGGACGGCGAGGAGAATCACAACCCTGAACACTGTCCGGCGGCTCACCGTCGCTCCGGTTGACCCCGGCCGTGCCATGAGGTCCCCGCTCCTGTTCGCCCATCCTCAAGCCATTCGAATCGGTCGGACCGAGCC
>JBOHMN010000559.1:0-2772 GCA_050730175.1 Acetobacteraceae bacterium
GCTGCAGCTATCCGGCGTGGGTCCGGCCGACTTGCTGCATCGCTACGGCATCGAGCCAGTGCTGGATCTGCCCGGAGTCAGCGAAAACCTTCAGGATCATCTCGCCCTCCGCATAATGTTTAAGGTCAAGCATACGCGGACGCTCAACGATCAGGCCCGCACCACCTTCGGCCGCGCCGCGATGGCGCTCGAATACCTCTTCTTCCGCCGCGGCCCGCTCTCGATGCCGCCGGCGCTGGTCGGCGCCTTCGCCAAGAGCCGGCCATCGATCGAGACGCCGGACCTTCAGTATTTCATCTATCCGATGGCCTTCGACAGGGTCGGCGATCCGCCGCATCCATTCTCTGCATTCACCGCCTCCGTCGCCAACCTCCGCCCGGAGAGCCGCGGCCATGTTCGCATCCAGTCCGCCGCGCCGGAAGCGGCGCCGCTGATCCAACCGAACTACCTGTCAATGCTGAACGACCGCCGCATCGCCGCCGAGGCCATCCGCCGCGCGCGCAGCATCTGCACCGCGCCAGCGATGGCGCGCTTCGAGCCCGAGGAATTCCGGCCGGAGGGCCCCGGTCGAACGAGTTGCTGTCAAATGTGACCCGGATGATGCCCATACCGTTACCGGTTGTCCGTGGTGACCCAATATGTGATAAAGGACATTAACGAACCTCGCCAGTCAGTGCGTTATCAAGTCAGCACAAAATGCATAAAAGATACTCCCTGACGAGTTTCATGCTGAGTTCGATTTGAGGAAGCATACAGACATAGAAGGCGGCGTTGCGTCGGCTCGGCTGGTCCGGGATTAGGTCCTCAAAATTCCGTCGCCGATGCAGCACAACCGAACCCGGCCAATCCATAACCGGAGGGAGCCTGCTCGCGTTGGCGAGACAGGTTGAAACGGTCGTGCCGCGGATGCCCCGCCTCGACATCACGTAGGAAACCCAGTCAGGTGGTCCGTTGCTCCCCCAGCTGCCGGAGAACACAACACCGTATGTGATCAGAAATTGCGCGGGTATCTTGCGAAGCAGGGAGATCAACTCGGCAAGAAGTGCGTGTACAGGGGTAATACCAAGTCCTTGTAATCAGAACCCATGGGCCCAATCGCGCAGACCGATGGACATGATCGTCCAGGGCTGATCGACGAGCTTGTTCCAGGCGTAGCAGCAATGGTCGACGATGTCGTCGTAGGAACGGAAGACGCGGTTGGAAAGCCAGTTGTTGCGGATGAACTGCCAAATGTTCTCGACCGGATTGAGCTCGGGCGCTTTCGGTGGCAACGGCATCACTGTGATGTTCGCCGGGACATTGAGCTTGGTGGAGAGATGCCAGCCGGCCTGATCGAGCAGCAGCACAGCGTGAGCGCCTGGCTCAATCGTCCGGGAGATTTCTGCAAGATGCAGCGCCATGGCGGCAGTGTTGCAGAACGGCAGGACGAGGCCGGCTGCGGTACCCCGGGCCGGACAGATCGCGCCGAAGATGTAGGTCGAGCACGTTCGCTGATCATGCGGCGCTGATGGCCTTGTGCCGCGCCGCGCCCATCGGCGGGCGATCTTGTTCTTCTGCCCGATCCGGGCTTCGTCTTGGAACCATAGCTCTATCGCCTTGCCAGCCGCCTCTCGTTTCGCGATCTCGTCCAGACTCGCGGCGAAGTTTTTTTAAATGTCTCGAGCGCCGCGGGATCCTGGGCATAATGACGAGGCCGGGCCGACAGCTTCCGGAAGCCCATGGCCCGCAATTCACGGCTCAGCGTCTGCTTGCTGATCGCGATCCGAAACTCCTCGAACACCCATTGCGCCAGATCAATAAGGCGCCAGCGCACCACGCCGTGAGCCGCCGGTATCGGGCCGCTCTCGACAAACTCCATCAAAACCTGCCGCTGCTCGTCGTTCAGCAGCGACCGATTGCCCGGCGCCTTGCCGTCGATCAGCCCCGCCGGGCCTTCCCGGTTAAGGGCCAGAACCCAGTCCCGCACCGTCTGGAGCCCAACCCCGCCGATCTTCGCCGCCTCGGTGCGTGAGCCGCCGTCATAGATCGCCGCCAGCGCCAGCAAACGCCGGGTCTGGTCGGCATCACCGGATCGCTTCGCCAGCTCGCGCAATCGCCGAGCGTCGTAATCCACCCGAACCCGAACCGCAGCCGCCATGGCAATCCCCCACTGGTTTGCCCTGGTGAATCATAGTTTCGGCCGGTTGGGAATCCCCCACGAGAGTCGCGCTCAGCGGGACTTGGTATAAGGCCATTTGCGACTATACCGTTGAACGGAGCGATGGCGGCCCCGTAAGGTAGAGTTGTGACACGGCACTGTCGGCCGGTTGCACTGTGCGAGTAGCGGAGCAATGGCTACAAATCTGAGACCGATTAGGACAGGTGATAAACTTCCTGGTGTCGAGTGCCGGAAATGTCGGACCCTGCTGGCAATTCGTTCTGAGGTGAAGTTGCTCCCTGAGGAGTTTCTAGGGTCCTGCCCCGAGTGCGGACACACAGCCGTGTACCACAAATCGGAAATCGAGACGCTGGTGGCGTGTACCAAGCACTGAGTTGCATATACAGATTTTCGCCGTCTCGATAAGTCCAATTTGCCATATTGGCTATTTCCACAGGATCCAATGGTGGGTAGAGTCTACTGCGGCGGCGAACCTTCGCTGTCCTGACTTCATCACGCACAACACGTCACAAAGGGGAAAAATGACCGTACCAAAACCGGTACCGCACCAAACGCCCTACGGCGAGCGGATCTCACTTGAGCTTGCGAAAGAAATTTCAGAGGCCGCCGAAGCA
>JBOHMN010000560.1:0-1929 GCA_050730175.1 Acetobacteraceae bacterium
GCGCAAATCACCGGCAATGGCACCCAGCGGGGAACCCGGTGGCAGGACGTGGAGCGCCGGCTCGATCTGCCTGAGTGCCGATCGCGCCGCGGCGCGGACATCCGCGGGTGTTGCCGCCCGAGGATCCAGCGGCGGCAGCAGGCTCGGCGCCATGATGTCCTCCGCCTCATTCACCCTCGCGAGCTTCTGCGCCTGTGCTGCCGGCACGAAGCTCATGAGGGTGAGCACGCGCGAAACGGTCGGCAACGTCTTCAGCTTTGCCGCCATTGCCTGCCCCGCGCCGATGTTCGGCGCCAGGATGTCGATGCTGTAGGGGTTGGTCAGCGGCTGGTTCATCAGGTCGCGCAGCGTGCGCATCGCCTCGGTGTTCGCATTTTGCGTATCGAGGGGGTTGGAATCGAAGGAAAGCCGCAAGGCAAGGGTGAGCGAAGCCACGACGAGTGCAGCGAATCCAAGAAGAATCGGCGCATGCCAGCGCGCGATCAATCGATCCACGGCCCGGCCCAAGGCGAAGCCCACCTCCGCTTGCTCGTCGCGCGCGCGAAAGACGGTGATTGCGGCGGGCAGGAAAGTCATCGTGCACAGGAAGGCGATCAGCATGCCTGTCCCGGCGATTAGCCCGAGCTCGGCCACACCGGCGAAATCGGTCGGCACGAAGGCGAGAAAGCCGGCCGCGGTGGCGAGAGAGGCGACGAGTATAGCGCCGCCCGCACGCCGCGCGGTGAGGCTTAAGGCGCCGGGCGTGTCGCCCGTTTCGCGCCGCGCCTCACGGAACCGGACGGTAAACTGGATCGCGAAATCGACGGCGATGCCGACAAAGAGTATTCCGAATCCTACCGAAACGAGGTTGAGCGTGCCGATCGCCATCGCGGCGAAGAAAAGCGTCAGCATCAACCCGAGCACCAGGGTAGCGAGGATCGGCACGATCAGACGCCAGCTCCTGACGGCGAGCGTGAGCCAGAGTGTGATCAACACCACGCTGACGATGAGTCCAGTCGCGGTCCCCTTGGCGACGGAGGCGAACTGCGCATCGGCGAGCGCAACCGATCCGGTGATGCGCACCCGCGCCTCACCGCTTTGCACCAAGGGAAGCCTGGCCGCTGCAGCGCGGATTGCCGCGGTTGCCGCTCTGCCCGGCTCGAGCGCACGGAAATCCTGTCGTGGCTTCAAGAGTACGAATTGATACTTGCCTGCAACCTCGGAAAGCCCGCTCAGCATCTGCTGCCAGGAGAGAGGTGCTGCCTGTCCGGAGAGCGCCGCGGCCATTGATCTGTGCAACGCGAGAAGCTCCGGGCGATATGGGGCAAGGTTCACACCGCCATGCGTCACCCCTTGACCAAGCAGACCGAGCGCGGAGAAGAGGCCGCCCGCCGTCGGGTCCTGCGCGAGCTTGCCGAGGAAGGGCTGGGCATCGACGATCCGGTTCAGGAGCCGCGCAAGATCGCTCGTCGAGAGGAAAAGAAGCCCTTCCTTCGAAAAATACGGCGACGAACCAGGCTCGCTGACCGTACTGAAGAGCCTGTGCTCAGGGCGAAGCGCACGGGCGAGATCCCGCGCCGTTTCCTCTGCTGCCTCCGGCACCTTCGCGTCGATCACCGCGACCAGAAACCCTTGGAGCTGTGGGAAATCGCGCTCAAAAGCGATCTCCCGCTGCCGCCAGGGAAGCGATGCGGAAAACATCTCGTCGGTATTGGTGTTCACGCCGAGATGGCGGCTGGCATAGAAGCCGGCGCCGAGGCCGAACAAGATTCCGGCAAGCATCACCGTCCACGCATATCTCCGGCTCGCATCGACGAGGTGAGCGAGCAGGCGGGGAACGAGCGGCCCGCCTGCTTCCGCGCCGTTCATCAGACCACGCCAGCGGAGAGATTGGTGGCTTTGCGCGCGAGCGCGGCTGCGAGCGCAGGCGCGCCGCCGCTCGCCAGAAGC
>JBOHMN010000561.1:0-1517 GCA_050730175.1 Acetobacteraceae bacterium
GTCGTCGGCGACACCCTGACGATCGATATCGAAAAAGGGGCGGTGCTCTACCAGAAGAACGGCGTCACCTTCTATCAAAGCAGCAAGCTGCCCAGCTATCCGCTGGCGGCCAGCGTCGTGCTGTTCAGCATACAGTCGACTGCCAGCAATGTGATGCTGGGGGTCGGATCGACGGGTACCACCAGCCTGCGTTCGACGAGCGACACGGTCGGTACCGCCGTGGCCCGGACCGTCGGTGCGGTCAACCGCGGCAGCGGTTCCTCTCACTGAACACGTGCGGGCGGAGGGCTGGACGCCCTCCGCCCGGACATCGTGTCCGAGGCTTTCTGCCAGGTGGCCCGCTGCCGGCCCACGCTGAAGCGTGCGAAGCCGACGATCGTCGCCCAGTTGAGAAGACAGACAGCGTATGGCACGGCGAGCGCCGGCGTGCGCAGCCGCGACCGGCGGGTGAGCGCGCCTCCGGCCGCGGCGCCATAGAACAGGATCTGTCCGGTCAGGAGAACCTGATAGAACGGCGACGAGACGGCCAGCTCCACATTCGTGACAAACGCTCCCGCGTGCAGCACTGGCAGCAGCAGCCGCAGCCCCTTGTGTGACACCGTTTGAAACCAGATCCGATTGCGACGCGGATTGAACAGCCAGCGTTCGCGCGCGAAAAGCTGAAACGTGCCGGCAATCGTCCGCGTCTTCCGCGCGAATTCGGCTGACGCGGTCCCGAACGGTTCGTCGAAGGCGCGTGCCCGCGGCTCGAACAGCACGCGGTATCCCTGCCGCACGATCCTCGCCGGAATCACCACATCGTCAAGGACCGTGTCGTCGGGAATCGGTTCGAAGAGTCCGCGGCGGATGGCATAGATCGCGCCGGTCGCGCCGAGCGTGGAATCGACGCGGCTTTCGTTGAGACGCAGAAATTTTTCGTATCGCCAGTAGACGCCGACGCCTCGATCGACGCCGGTTCGGTGCCGATCCCGCCGTAGAATGAGCTCGCCGCTCACCGCGCCCACTTGCGCGTCGCCAAACGGTTCGACCAGCGCCTTGAGCGTACCCGGTTCGAAGCGCTGCCGCGTATCGGCCAGCACGACGATCGTGCCGCGCATCCGCGGGACGAGCTCGTTGAGAACGGCCGGCTTGCCGCGGCGCCGATCGAAGGCGATGGTCCGGACGCCAACCGGCTCGTAAGCTCGCGCGCGCCCGACCGTACCGTCGGTCGACCCGTCCGAGGCGATGACGATCTCGAGCGCGCCGGGCGGGTAGTCGAGCTGCAGCAGATTCTCGATTCGGGCGTCGATCCGCTGCTCCTCGTTGTAGGCGATCACAAGAAGGCTGACGCCGGGCGCCATCGCGCCATCGACCGTGGCGTCCGATCGGTGGTCGACCGTGCCCGGTCTGCCGCGCGCCGCGGGCGGCCTGGGCCGGCGCCCGCGCCGGATCGCCTGCAGCCTGATGGCAAGAGGGTAGCCGACGTAGGTGTAGCCGAGCAGGAGGACGAACGGCCAGAACGGCATGGCGGCCTGGAC
>JBOHMN010000562.1:0-3084 GCA_050730175.1 Acetobacteraceae bacterium
CTCGAGCAATTTCATCACCCTGACTGGCATCTGGCGATTCCAGTCAGGGTGATATTGCTCTAGACCGCTCATGGCAGGTAGCGGCGGATCGATGCATTTCGATCAGCGGGATGGCCGCGCGGCGGGCGATGATCACGGCCGCCGTCTGAACGAAACGGGTGCGACGCCCCGGCGCCGGGTTTCGGAAGTGGCGGGTTCCGTTCTCTCATGTCGGCGTAGAAGATGAATGGGCCGGCGTCGGCAGGCGATAAATGCGCGAGAGAGAGCGGTGGAGAGAAGCAAGAGCGGCGTGGCGGGCTGCGTAGAGAGGAACGTTGGCGCCCGGAACGCGGTGGAACGCGGGTTGTGATGTGCGAGAGGAAGCGGTTTTGATATCGGGCCAGACGCCGGCGGCGATTCCGGCGAGCAGCGCTGCGCCGAGGGCCGCGCTTTGCACTTCGCCCATCACGGCGAGTTCACGGCCGATCACGTCTGCCTTGATGTCAAGGAACAGCGGATTGCGCACGCCGCCACCGATGAGGCGAATTTCATGCGCGCGCGTGACGCCAGGAAGGCGTTCCATAGCGTCGATGATCAGGCGCGACTGATGGGCGAGACCTTCGAGCACGGCGCGATAAAGAACGCCGCGCGAGGTTTGGGGAGTGAGGCCGAGCAGGGCGCCGCGGGCGGCGCTGTCCGGTTCGGGTGCGGCCGCCGCGGCGAGGTGCGGAACGAACACGACGCCGTCGGAGCCGGCGGGAACCGCGCTTCCTTCCGCGATCAGCGTCGCGTGCGCCGTGCTGCCGGTTGCTGAGCGCAGCCATTCGACGGCGCCGCCGGAGACGGGGATCGCACCGAGCGCGTAGTTGAGTGAATCGCCGGGAGCAACGCGGATTGCACCCTGGGCGAAGCCGCCTGCGAGGGCGGCGGGATCGGCGATCGGTTGCGGGAGCGTGCGCAGCAGCGCCTCGGCGGTTCCGAGACTGTCGAGCAGGATGCCGGGCGCAATCGTTCCGGCGGCGAGCGCGCCGGCGATATGGTCGTGCGCGCCGACGCCGACTGCTGCCCCAGGAGGCAGCCCCGACTCCGCGGCCGCGCGAGGGCTGACTGTGCCGATCCGCGTTCCTGAAGGCAGAAGCGGCGCGGGCAGATGCGCGAGCCCTTCCGCCTCGAGCAGCGCGTCGTTCCAGCCGCCACGCGCGAGGTCGAGGGCGAGCGTGCGGGAAGCCAGCGAAAAATCGGTAGCGGCTTCACCGCAAAGACGCAACGCGATCCAGTCTGCAACATTGAGGACGCGAACGGCGCGGGAAAATCCCGGCGCGTGGGCGCGCATCCAGAGCAGCTTCGGAAGCTGGTAAGTGGGATCGGGCGGTAGACCGGAAGCGGCGTAGAGGGCCTCAGCGCGGTGGCGCGCGACGAGGCCATCCATTTCGCCTTCGGTGCAGCGGTCGAACCAGGCGATCGCCGGGGCCACCGGCTCGCCTGCGCGATCGATCAGGACCGCGCTTTCGCCGAACGAGGCGGCGGCGATGCCGACGATCCCCGGCCGCGCGAGGCTTTGCAAGGCGGCGCAGGTCTCCTGCCAGAGGAGATCGGGATCGAGCGTGACTGGCCCTGCCCCGCCCTTCGCCCAAGGCATCGGCCGCTCAACGGTTGCGAGCGGCTGCGCCTCGGCATCGATCAGAACGGCGCGGATGCCCGAGGTGCCGGCGTCGATGCCGACTAGAGCATGTTCAGACGGCCCCGAGGGCACGTGGCCTCAGGCGGCGAGTGCGTGGGCAACCGAGGCACCCTGGTGGACGATCGCGCGCATGGCCCTGACGACGCGCGCCGGCTCTTTGTGCTGCCAGATGTTGCGACCGAAGACGACGCCTTTCGCGCCGCCCGCCATCGCACCATGCACGACGTCGAGCGTCGCTTCGAGGGTATCCATGCGCACGCCGCCGGCGATCATGCAGGGGACCGGGCAAGCGGAGGTGACGGCTCGGAACGATTCGGGCGAGCCGGTGTAGTAGGTCTTGACGATATCGGCGCCGAGCTCGAAGGCGATCCGGCTCGCGGCGGCCATGGCAGCAGCCCCGGTTGGCTCGGGGATGCGCGTCGCGTCTGCATCGAGGGACGGCAGCGCTTCGACCATCACCGGCAGGCGATCGGCGGCGCAATCGCCGGCGACGCGGGCGATGATCTGGTAGGTTGTCATTTCGACCGCGCCACCGAGGAAGCCCATGATGCAGACCCCGTCGACGCCGAGGCGCCGTGCGTCCTCGACGGTGTGGAGCAGGTGCCATTCGGTGTAGCGAAGCCAGTCCTCACGTGTGCTCGACGGGCCGCCATCGAGGCGGAGGAAGGTCGGGACGCGGCCGATCAGCTTGTCGCGGTAACGTTTGATCACGCCGTAGGAGGTCATGATCCCGTCGGCGCCGCCGGCGAGCATGGCGTCGAGCGTACGGCCAGGATCTTCCAGGCCCGGCACCACGCCCTGGGTGCGAGCATGGTCCATGGCAATGACGACGGCTTGATCAGGCAATACCATCCGCGGCATCGGCGGGCTCCTCAACAGTGCATTGCATTGGCGCGGCTCGTGGCAGGATCGCCGAACGATCCGTCAGAGCCGCTGCTCCGGCAGGAACATAAGCATGTACGAGGTGCTCGAAAATCACCGCGGTCCCGGTGCATGGCAGGAGGCGACTCAGCGCGGAATGGAGGTCAGAAATGGCTCCAGCCTGCGCGCGCAAACTGCATCCAATGGCCGTCTGGCCCGCGGACCCGGACCTCGGGCAAGCCGGCGACGAAGCGGCCGACGCGGGTGAAGTGTATTCCCGAGCGCGCGGCTGCCGCGGCCAGCCGATCTTCCCGCTCCGGCGGGACGGCGAGGAGAAGCTCGTAATCATCGCCGCCGGTCAGGCGCCGCGAAAGAGAGGCCGAGCCGGCCGCGCGCGCGGCATCGGAGAGTGGCACGCCGGTCGCGTCGATTTCCGCGGCAACCTCGCCGAGGCGACAGAGATGGCCGAGATCCTGGATGAGCCCGTCGGAAATATCCATGGCGGCGGCGGCAAAGTCCGCGAGAGGCAGGCCGAGCCGCGGGGTCGGGAGGCGGTAGCGGCC
>JBOHMN010000563.1:0-7659 GCA_050730175.1 Acetobacteraceae bacterium
CCGGGCGAGCGAGGTGGCGGGCGCGACGTGGAACGAGATCGACCTCGATGCCGCCGAATGGATGCTGCCGGCGGCGCGGACCAAGAACGGTCGCGAGCATCGGATGCCGCTGACCGAACCGGCGCTCTCAGTTCTTCGCGAAGCCGCCACCCTGAGCGCGGAGGGATGGGTGCTGCCGGCAGCGCGCGGCAAGGGGCACGTAACGATCTACGGGATGCTGGATGCCATGCAGCGCATCCTCGGCCCGGACGTGACGGTGCACGACTTTCGCCGCACCGTTGCCACCGGCTTGCAGAGGCTTGGCATCCGGCTGGAAGTCACCGAGGCGGTGCTGAATCATGTGAGTGGCAGCCGGGCGGGGGTAGTCGGCATCTATCAGCGGCACGATTGGGCGGCCGAGAAGCGGACGGCGCTCGAAGCGTGGGCGCGGCATGTCCTGGCCCTCGCCGGCGGCGCGGCCGAGGCGACCAACATCGTGACGTTGCCGGCGGCCGGACTGCACGCCGCATAAGCACCGCGCCCGGCGGCTCCGGGCAAGCGGGAAGGCCGGCGGAGCAAACCGCCAACCCTCCCTGACCAACGAGTGGAGTGACACCCGATGGCTGAGGACCCAAATAGCATACCGGTCGAAGCGGCGCGCCGGATCGCCGAGC
Organism: Acetobacteraceae bacterium; assembly: GCA_050730175.1. GTDB lineage: Bacteria > Pseudomonadota > Alphaproteobacteria > Acetobacterales > Acetobacteraceae > JAKAWQ01. The sequence goes on from JBOHMN010000563.1 coordinate 654, forward strand.
GCGTCCTGGCAGATCTCAAGCTTGCCGGGGAAGAAGCGCGGGTGACCAAGCTTACGGAAATCTTAATGCTGCTCGCCGGTGGTGGGCTCGATGAGCGGGCGCCGAGGGGCGCGGCGCCATCCAACGTTGCAGGAGATGCTCCATGAGGAAGCCCGTGATCGTGGTAGCGGCTGTCGCGCTGCTTACCGGCTGCGCAGAGAGTTTTCCGGTAGTGGGATCAACAAGCAAAGGCGTCCAATTCACTGGGGCCGCCGTCGCGGCATTATCGGGTGGGACATTTCAGATCACCGCCAATAATGGCGTGGCGTGTAATGGCACCTACGATGACCTCAGCCTTTCGAGGGTCATAACGGCGCCCGTAACATGTTCGGATGGGCGTTACGGGGATCTCACGATCACGCGGACTCCAGATCTTGAAGCGGGCACAGGCTCGGGCACCCTGAACGACGGCACCCGAATTACGTTCAGGTTCGGCAGGCTAGCAAGGTAACGCACATGGCTGACCACAGCTTGAGCAACGTCGGAGTTGTGAGATTGGCCCCGGCAGCAAATGGCGTAAAAGGAAGTCCCGGCGCGCTGCGAACGCCCGGGACATGGCCGACCACAGGGAACCAATGGCCGATACTCGGCACGAAAGCGCGCCCTCGGAGCCGGGGACACTCCCCCTTCCGCCGTGGTTGCAGAAACATCCCGTGCTTCTCCGGCTGCTGCGCGAAGAACATCAACGCATGCTCGACAGCGGCGAGAACGTTGCCGCAGCCGTCCTTCGCCTCATGCTCCGCGATCCAAAGCTGGAAGCGGCGCTCAAGGAAATCCTGACCGCCCGCATAGCAAATGAGAAGGAACCCGTCCCGCTTCTCGCCAAACCGAAATTCCTAGCCGGGCTCAAGGAGCATGCAGAACGCACCGGCAGGCAGTGGCCGGATGGAGTGCCGCCGGATCTGGACGAGGACACGCTCCTTTACGGGTTGCGGATAGTCGCCTTCGGCGACCTCGCCTGCCAAGCTGCGCGCATCGCCGCCATGCCAGTAGATGCTGATCTTAAGCACCTGGACGCCGCAGCAAGGGAGCTGAACCTCTGCCGGTGGCTCACCCCGGGCGTGCGCGAAGCACAACGCCTGGTCAGAGCCGAGGTCCAAGAGCACCTGGCGCGGCACACGCAAGCGGAGCTCGATCTCTTCCTGGAGGGAAACGATCGGGAGCGATACTTGATCCACAAGCTTGCGGAAAATTGTTTCCTGTTCCTCGGCATGCGCGCCCATGGCGTGATTGCCAGGTTGGCGAGCGCGGCATTGTCCGAAGAGATCAGCACCAAGAAGGTCGAGGGCGTCCTCCGGCACGCTCCCAATCGGAAGACGGCACACACCCGATAGCCGGGCCGGGGTGCTGCCTCACTACCGCGCGACCAAAATCTGCGCGGGAGTCGGAAACCGCCGCAGAAACAGCGGCATGATCCGAGCGTCACCGGAAAGGCGCTCGCACGTGGCTGACACACTCCAAGACGAACGGCTCGTTGCCGGGCCGGAAGTAAAACTCCTGACGGGGCTCTCCCGGGCCCATCGGTGGCGCCTCGAAGCGGATGGCAAGTTCCCGCATCGGGTCCGAGTCGGGACGCACGCAGTCCGCTGGCGGCTGCAAGAGATCCGCCAGCGGGCGGCAAATCTGCAACCCGTGCCAGCGCCCGTCAAGCGCCGAACCCCTCCGCCTGCCGCGCCGGCGGCACGACCCGTCGATGTTTCCGCGGTCTGACCCTGGACGAAACCGCCGCCCCCGCGGAGAGGGCAGCGGTCTTCGGAAACGCAGCAGCACCCCCGCATTTACTGTTCTCGCACGCACCCTGCAAGTCCCGCGAGGTGCAACATGAGCGGCAGCGCCGGCATCGACTTCGCCGTGCTGATTGGGCCGGTGGCGCGGCACCTGCTGGGGGAGCCGAACTCCGCGCTCTCGACCGCGAGGACGTTGCGCTTCGGCAATCATGGCAGCCTCGCCGTCGAGATCGGCGGCGATAAGCACGGTCGATGGTTCGACCACGAGGACGGCGTAGGCGGCGGCACGCTCGACCTGATCGCGCGCGAGACGCGGTGCACGAACGGCGAGGCCGTCAGTTGGCTTCGTGAGCACGGCTTCATCCCAGTCGAGCCTTGCTCCGAGCACCGCATCGTCATCGCCTACGATTATCGCGATACGAGCGGCGCGCTGCTCTTCCAGGTTTGCCGGTTCGAGCCGAAGGCTTTCCGGCAGCGCCAGGCGGACGGCAACGGCGGCTGGATATGGAACCTGGCCGGCATCAAGCGCGTTCCATACCGGCTACAAGAGCTTCTGAACTCTCCTGTATCTGCAACGGTTTTTCTTCCCGAAGGCGAAAGGGACGTTGACGCGCTGCGCACCCTCGGCCTCGTCGCGACCTGCAATCCCGGCGGCGCCGGCAAGTGGGTCACGGCCATGTCAGCGCATCTGTCGGGCCGTGACGTGGTGATCCTGCCCGATAACGATGACGCAGGCGAGCGGCACGCCCTCGACGTGGCGCGGAAGTTACACGGCATCGCTCGCACGGTCCGCATCCTACGGCTGCCTGGCTTGTCACCCAAAGGCGATGTTTCCAACTGGATTTTTGCCGGCGGCACGGTCGAGGAGCTGAAGCGGATGGCGGCCGAAACGGCGCAGCGCGATGGTGAAGCAGCCGAGCCGCCGAAGGCCGAAACCTCTGGCGACGCCTGCCGTCCACCCGCGTTCTCTGATGATGTACTCGCGCTCGCCTTCGCCGATCGCCACAACGGCAGGCTGCTCTATGTCCCGGCCTGGTCGAGCTGGCTGCGATGGGATGGCGTGCGGTGGGCACGCGACCAAACGCTGGACGTCTTCGACGCCGCCCGCGCCATCTGCCGCGAGGCGGCAACGGAAGCGGCTGCGACCGGCGGCAAAAATGTCAAGACCCTTGCCCGAAAGATCGCAGGTGCCTCGACCATCGCCGCCGTTGAGCGGCTGGCCCGGTGCGACCCGCGGCATGCCCGATCGGCCGATGCGTTCGATCGCGACCTTTGGGCGTTGAACACGCCGGGCGGCGTCGTGAACTTGCGCACCGGCCACATGCGCCCGCACCGGGCCGCGGACCTCTTCACCAAGGCCACGACGGTCGCGCCGGCCGACAGCGCGGATTGCCCGAGGTGGCTGACGTTCCTTGACGAGATCGCCCAAGGCGATGCCGAGATGGTGGCGTTCTTGCAACGCGCCATTGGGTACAGCCTGACCGCAGATATTCGAGAGCACGCTTTCTTCTTTCTCCACGGGCCAGGCAGCAACGGAAAGTCGGTCCTGCTCGGCACCGTCGGCGGCTTGCTCGGCGACTATGCGACCGCCGCGATGCCGGACGTGGTGGCGGCGTCGCACAACGATCAGCACCCGACGCATATCGCGGCACTCCGCAGCGCCCGCTTCGTTACGGTCTCGGAGGTCGAGGAGGGCCGGCCGTGGGCGGAGAACCGGATCAAGAGCCTGACTGGCGGCGATCGCATCTCGGCGCGGGTGATGCGCGGCGACCCGTTCGACTTCTCCCCCGTGCTCAAGTTGTGGGTTGCCGGCAACCATCGGCCAGTACTGCGGAACCCCGACCCGGCAATGCGGCGCCGTCTGCACCTGGTGCCGATGACCTTCGTTCCGCTGAAGCCGGACCTCGTCCTGCCCGAGCGGCTGCGCGTCGAGATGCCCGGCATCCTGCGCTGGGCGATCGAGGGCTGCCTCGCGTGGCAGCAACGTGGCCTCGACCCGCCGCCGGCGGTGCGGGAGGCGACGGACTCGTACTTTGCCGAGCAGGACTCAATCGCGACCTGGGTGGCTGAGCGAACCGAGCGCCGCCCACGCGCCGAGTTGGGCTGTCGTATGGCCTTCCTCGACTGGAAGGCATGGGCGCTCGCCCGCGGGGAGGAGGCGGGGACCGAAAAGCGGTTTTCGGCCGAGCTCGAACGTCACGCTGGGAAGAAAAAGACCAATCGCGGCATGGTTTTTCTCGACCTCTGGCTGCTGCCGACGGAGGCCGGGGCGTGGTGAGAGTGCAGGGTCGTGCAGGGTTTGCGGTTTCCCCCGTTATACGCGCATGCGCGCGCGCACACGTGACGGGTATAATGGGAAACCCTGCACGACCCTGCACTCCGGGTGTCCGAAGACGGCGCCGCAGGGAGCAACGGGCATGACCGGCAAGCGCAAAGTCCGCGACCCGGTCGCCACGGCGCCGCCCGCGTTGTCGCCCGCAGACCTCGATCCATGCATCGAGGCCATTCGCGCCGAGGTGCGCCGGCGCTGGATGACCTGGCTCGCCGCGCTGGAGCACGTCTGCACCGATCCCCGATCGTCCGGGACGGCCGCTACCGCGCCGCCGAGGCGGCCCTGCTCGCCGCCGGGGTCCTGCCTGCAGTGCCGCGCAGCGTCTTCATGGCGCCCACCCAACCCGAGCGTGAGGGGGACGAATGAGCGGATCCCTTGCTTACCATTGGCCCGACGAGGAGGGCGGCCAGACAGAGAACGGGCGCGCGAGTGTCCTTCTGACGAAGGAGGAGGGACACGATACAAGTCCCTGCCAGTGCTTGCGGAAGCCTGGTCGGAAGAGCGCCGAGTACAAGATGCAGGGGGCGATTGCGTGCTGGCTCTATGTGGCGCTGCCACCCGAGAGCGGCGCGTGGTGGAGTTCGATCGACCTCGGCATGACATCGAGCAGGGCGGCGTTCTTCAGGAAATGGCGGGGCTGCAAGTCGGGCACGCCGGACATGCTCTTCATCCGCCGCCGGCGGCCCTACTGGGTTGAGCTGAAGAGCCCGGAGACGAAGGGCCGGCCGAGCAAGGCGCAGCGGCGCGTGTTTGCGGCGCTCGCGGCGGCCGGCTGCCGCTGGGCCGTGTGCCGGTCCGGCGGGGAAGTCGAGACGGTGCTGCGGCGTTGGCGCTTTCCTCTCTCATGCCGCTACTCGGAACACTTCCCGATCCCGGACGAGGTGAAGAGCAAGCCCTGGCGCCGCGGGCACAAAGACCGACAGGAAACGCCGGGAACCGCAGTGAAACGTCATGAGACGCCAATTCTCTCGCCGTGAGGGGGTTCGGCGCGTATATTCCGTTCCATGTCCGCTGCAATGAAGAGCCCCATCCCGACAGAAGCCGCCATTGATCGCCTCGCCGCCCTGGCCGAACAGGCCGAGCACGACAAGGAGCGGGTGGTGCTGACCCGCGCCGGCAAGCCGGTGGCAGCGGTGGTGCCGATCGAGGATGTTGAGGCCCTGGAAGCCATCGAGGACGCGGAGGATGCGGCCGAGGCGCAAAGGGCGCTCGCCGAATGGGAAGCCGCTGGCCGGCCGGCCGGAATCTCGCTTGAGGATTTCGCCCGCAAGTACGGGATCGACTTGGCCGCCCCTGAAGCGTGACTTGGCACGTCGCCATTGCGGCCGCCGCCGAAGCCGAGCTGGCCTCGCTTGATCCTCAGATCCGGACGCGGATCACGAAAAGACTCGATCTCCTCGCTGGCGATCCACTCCGGGCCGCCAACGTGAAAGCGCTCGGCGGCGGCCTCTTTCGCCTCCGCGTGGGCGACTGGCGGATCATCTACACGTTGACGGCGGCCGAGCTGCTGATCCTGGTAATCCGGGTGGCCCACCGGCGCGAGGCATACCGCTGACACGCCCACGCAGCCAGAGCGCGAGCAGCCAGGACCCGCCCCCAGCGCTCTCCCAACGGGGCGCCTGAGCAGATACCAGCCCACCGGGCGCGGAACTGTCCCGGAAAATTTCTGGGGGGAATGCGGGTGGCGGGTGGTTTGAACTCACACGACGATCCCGACGGTGCCCGGGCGGGCTCTCCGGACGGTCAACGGTCGGGCTCCGGCTGCACCACAGAAGCGTCTGATCTTGCGGCATTTTTCAGTGTGCTGCGCTGCTCTTGCTGCGCTGCGGTGGCTCTGGGGTGCGCGGATCGAGCGTGCCCGACCTCCCTACACAACCGCGTGGTTCACCAGCGTGTGACGCGCTTCGCGGCCGCCGGGACGTTCTGATGGCAACCCGCAAGCATGGCATCCTGACCGCCGCTCCGAACCCGGCCGATTGGTGGAAGCACCTGCGACGGTGGAAGCGGGCCTTCTGGAAGCGCGAGCGCAAGGCGGCGAAGCGGGCGGCCGGAAGCCCGCATGGGCGCAAGGGAGCCTGACCTCGAAGACGCGGCAGCACCACGTGCTTGGCCCGACGCTTCCCGGACCGGTGCTCCGAGCAGGATGGCCGGAAGGAGCTTCACGCGCCCGATCCCGGGTCCTTAAGCCATGCTGAAGGTCACTAGCCTGGTCACTAGAACGACGTTTGAACGTGTGACGCGAGACCGCGTGAGATGGCAAGTTATTGATTTACTTGGTGCCGACGCTCGGACTTGAACCGAGGACCTACTGATTACGAATCAGTTGCTCTACCGCTGAGCTACGTCGGCATCCGGGCCGCGCCTATACCGCCTGCCCGGCCGGCTCGCAATCGGCGGCCCGCAACGCCTTGGCCGGCTTCTTGATCGCCCCGATCAGCGCCCTCACCTCGGCCCGGGCCGCGACATGGCTCATGCCGAGCGCGATGCCGAGACCCGCATCCCGGACATCCATCAAGGTCAGCCCCTGGAGGAAAAGCTCGCGAAAAATCACCCGTTCGCCGAAGCCCTTGACCGTGCGGAAGCCGATCCGCCTGGCCAGCAGTTCAATGGTGGCGCCGACATCCCGCCGGTTGCGCTGCGCGATCGCGCCCAACCGATTGCGCATCACGATCCAGTCGATCCGCCCGCGATCCCGGGCGAAGCGCGCCTTCCGCGCCTGCCAGACCATTTCGCTGTAAATGCTCGGCTGCACCACGTCGTGATGGTCCGGATCGACCTTCGCCAGCATGGCAAAATCGACGAAGCTGTCATTGATCGGCGTGATCAGCGTATCGGCGTGCGCATGACCGAGCCGGCTCAGATAGGTATCCGATCCGGGACAATCGATCACCACGATCTCGCAGTCGCG
>JBOHMN010000564.1:0-2398 GCA_050730175.1 Acetobacteraceae bacterium
GGGGTATGACGCCAAGCTACGCCTTCGTCGGCGAACCCGAGACCAATGGCGTCGCCGAGCGCTTCTTCCGAACCCTTAAGGAGCAGATCGTCCAAGGCCGGATCTTCCAGCACAACGCGGCGCTCCGCGCCGCCGGCCGCGACTTCATCACCCAGTACAACGCCTCCTGGCTGCTCGAGAAGAACGGCTTCCTAAACCCTTCACTGCGAGAACCGCCTGGAACCAGGCCAATCTCAGGATGGCCGCTTAGTCGTCTCTTGTGTCCAAGAAACCGGGTGCGGTACAGGATTCCTGATCTCCGAGAAGGAGACGATTCTCCCCTCAGCAACTGCCTTCGCCCGGCGACGCTCGGGACCTGCCCTTCCCGCTGGTTACCGATCCCGAGAATCTGCCGCTGCGTTCGCAACGCCACATGCCACACTCAATCGCCGCGCTGCGTATCCGCCTCGCACGCACACTGATCCATGCCTTGCAACGATGCCCCTGTTGCGGCCGTACGCCGCAGACGCCGGTCGACCAGAATGAGTGACGCAGTAGGATTACGGATTCCTGATCGCCGAACGGGCGACGATTCCCCCTCAGCCCCACGCGCCACCCCGCTCGGCGGCATGCAGGAGGCCGCGCAGATAGCCGATCGCGAAGATATGTCCATGCATCGCGTAGCCATCGTTCGTTACGGCTTCGTCGGTCGCGAGCAACGGCGCGTGATCGCTGCGGACGTAGCCCGTGTAACCGGCGCCCCTGAGCGCGCGGAACACGGCTGCGAGGTCGGTTTGCCCATCATCGGGGAATGTCTCGATGAAGTCATCCAGCGTGCCGCGGACGTCGCGCACGTGCACGAAGCCGATGCGCCCGGCGAAGCGGCGAATGAGGCCTGGAATGTCCGAACCGCGCTCGGCGAAGCAGCCGACGCACAACGTCATGGCATTGCTGGGGCTGGACGAAAGCGCGAACAGCCGCGCGAAATTCTCGGGCGAGCCCATGATCCTCTGGTAGCCGCAAATCGGGCCGTAGGGCGGATCGTCCGGGTGCATCGCCAGCCGCACGCCGCTACGCTCGGCCACGGGCAGCACCGCTTCGAGGAAACGTTCCAGTTGCGACCACATTTGCTCCACCGGAAGCGCCCGGGCGAGGCCGGCGAAGGTGTCGGGCGAAAGCTCAGTGGCGCGGAAGCGGCTGGTCAGCGCGCCGCCGCGCGTCGGCGCATCGAGGCTCGTGCGCACGACCATCGCGTCCTCGCCGAGCTGCGGCATGAAGTTGTAGGCAATCACCTCCACGCCGAGTTCGCCGAGCAATGGCAAGGTCCGGCGCCATGCCGCGATCTGCTCCTGCCAGCCCTCGAGACCGAGCACGATGCGGTCGATCGCGGGGCCGGGTTCGCTGATCTTCCAGGCCAGTCCGGCGTTCTCGTAGAGACGCCTGATCGCGGTCAGGCCGTCGCGATCGTCCGGCAGGCCATGCATGTCGTAGTGCACGGCGTGCTCGACGCCCAATTGCGCCAGCAGCGCCAAGTGCCGGGGCGTAGGCGGCTCGGCCACCATCGTCAATTTCATGGGCGAGCCGCTTGCGAACCGGCCTCAGTGCGCCGGATGGCATTCCGCCGTCGCGTGAGCTTGGCTTCGATGCGGCGCGCCGCCGCCATCACGCATTCGCTGACCTCGAATTCCCTTGTTCGCGTCACTCTTTTCGATTGCAACGAGACGCTGATCGCGGCGATCGGCACGCCCTGACAATCGCGCACGGGAACGCCGAAGCAGCAGTAGCCGGACTCGTTCTCGCCGCGGTCCACGGCATAGCCGCGACGCCTGACTTCGCCGAGTTCGGCATAGAGACGCTGCTTGTCGAGGATCGTGTGGTCGGTCAGCCGCAGCAACTTCTCGCTGAGATGGGCGGCGCGAAGCTCGGGGCTCTGGAACGCCAGGATGGCTTTGCCGAGTGCGGTGGAATGGAAATAATCCCCATCGCCGACCTGGGCGATGCCGCCGCCGTCATCGGCGCCGGCGAGGATCGCGAGGTAATAGACGCGCCGGCCCTTCGGAACGCCGAAATTGACCGTCTCCTTGAGCGCGCTGTTGAGCTCCCGGATGACGGGCTCTGCCAGAGCGCGCACGGCATGCTCGCGTGCCTCATCGCTTTCCAGGGCGTGCACGGCCGGTCCGATCTCGTAGCCGCCGCCCGCCGCTTCTTGCAGATAGCCAAGGAACAGGAGGGTCTGTACATAGCGGTAGATCGTCGTCTTGTTACGCCCGCATCCGCGGCCGATTTCGCCAGCCGAGACCGGCCTGCCACTGGCGAGGACGAATTCCAGCGCATCGAACGCTCCGACCACCGGCGCAATGACATATTTGTCGCTTCGATGCGCCACCCGCGTCTCTCCCGGTTATGCGGGGCTCTGCCC
>JBOHMN010000565.1:0-2328 GCA_050730175.1 Acetobacteraceae bacterium
CCGCAAGCGCGCCTCAAGCACCTTGCGCACCTTCGGCTTCAGCCGAACTTCTATCGCTTTGAGGATCATCCCAAGCTTGAATCACGACTCACCCAAGAAGAAAAGGCGGTACTAGCCTAGCGGAGCGTGCCCCGGCTGGAGAGGTGGAATGATCCCGTAGAGGGCAAGCTGTTGTATCACCGGCAAGCTCAAATCGACGGTCCCGCCGGTTTCGCGATGACCGTCCAATGCATTCACGACCTGTTGCAGCGCTTTCCCAACATCGAACAGGCTGAAAATCAGGTACGTGTATTCAACATCGTTCGCTTCCCGGTCTCGGGGCTTCCGATCCAACGCGCGGCCGAGTTGCGTCGCCGCAGCTGCGTTGAGGCCATCGGAAACCTCCTTGAGCCTGTGGCCGTAGGCAACCGCTTCCTCCACCGAGCACCGCATGGCCAACCGAACCTCCCCAAGCCTGCCCCACGATGAGGCCGCGAGGCGCGCAACTCAAGGAGCTTGGCGCGAAGGTAGCTGCTCGACCAGTTGGAGCCATTGCTTTCGGATTAGCCTATGATCGATGAGCGGTGATTCGAGGCCAATGGCTGTCCGATCCCGGCCTGCGTCAGCCCGTACTAACCTATCCCAGCCGAGCTTGCCCTTACCCACCGGTCTCAAGCGCTGCCGGTCGGGGAAAGGACAGGGCGCTGCCTCCGCATCCCGCCAAGTCGGCGGCTAGCAGCATATCGAGCTTGAAGGAATCGATGCCGGGCCGGTAGAGAACCAGCTTGGGCGATTCCATTTTGGAGGCTAGGGCATGGCGACAGGGAAAAAGCCGGCTTCGGATGCGGGCAAGATCTTGGGCAATCCAAAAAGCACAAAGAAGGAAAAGGAGATCGCCGCTTCCGATCTCGCTCAGGCAAAATCGAGGCCGAAGCCTAAAGGCAAGTAGGCGCGCGTCGGCAAGACGCGAGTTCGAACGGTCCGAGGCGGACGTGTGCTGTCTCTCTATATATGATAATGTCCTTTGCCAGATGAAGGAGCCATGAGCCAACGCGACTACATCCCGAAGGCCGAACCGGAGATCAGGCGAGACTTCGCGGTGGCATTCGAAAGGCTTGTACGGGCCGAGCTGGCTTACGACGCCGGTCATTGCTCCGACGCGCTAGCGATCGCAGCGCTTGTCTATCTTTTTTGCCATGACAAGGGGCGGAACACCCGCTCGCTTTTGTCGTTGGCGCGGCGCAAAGATACTATTGGATTTCGCGACACTGGTGTGCCTATGAACCCGAGGAATGTGCTTACCGAATTTCCCCTGGCCCTTGTTCAGGTTACTGCCGGTCCGGAAGGCGAGCATTTCCATTATAGGCCGGCACGCGACGAGACCTTGGCCATCGTTGGCAATAAGGAGGCCCGGTTCAGTGCGTGGTGGGAGGCGACAGTTATTCGTGACCGGGAGCGCCGGAGCTTCTCCCGCAAGAACCTCACCTTTTTCTTTCGGAACAAGATGGGTGGCGCACATGTCAGTGAGGGCTACGACCGGCTCGATGAGATGGCGTCTGCAGCCTTTGCTGATCTCGCACGCTCCGATCCGGGCGCCTGGATCATGCGGTCAGGCGCTGTGCTATTGCGTCCCGAGTACGGTGTACAGTTTGCCACGGTGCGGCAGATCGGATGGGAACTAGAGCAAACTCTTAGGCGTCATTGTGGAGACCTTCTCGGCGATGAACAGGTCTTGCAGCCGTCCATGCCGCGGATGATTCCCCTCGAGTGATACACTATGATCAATAGTGTATCAGGCAGAAGCCAGAGGGCGGCGGCCCGTGAGCCCGCCAGGCTACCGGCGGAGCAGCGTCACCGAAGCTAGCCCCGGTGCCTGGAAACGCCGCCAGACACAGGGAGTGCAAGAAGCGAACGGTCTGCGAGATCGGCGCTGGGGCACGGCGGTGGCGCTGTACTTCGGTCGCCCATTCTGATACAATTCTCGCGAGATCATGCCCGAACCCCGAAAATCCCGCGCCCGCCTGCCGGCGCCGATCCAGCTTCCTCTGTTCCCGGAAGAGGCTTCCCTGGTCCGCATCCGCCCCGAGCGGAATGAGTGGCGGTACTACCGCCTGGCCGTCTGGCCCGACCTCTTCGGCCGAGCCCTCCTCGCCCGCCACTGGGGCCGCATCGGCACGCCGGGGCGGATCCGGCTCGACCCGCAGCCAGACGCCGGCGCTGCGATCAACGCCCTCGCCCGGCTCGCCCGCACCAAGTGCCGCCGCGGCTACCGGGACGGACCGGCATGACCAGGCGCGCGCCGCGTCGCCCCGTTGTCCACCGCGCCGGGGACAAGCCCGTGCGCACCCG
>JBOHMN010000566.1:0-1988 GCA_050730175.1 Acetobacteraceae bacterium
GCGACGCAGGACCCGGATCGTGCCGCCGCCAAGCGCGCGATGAATGCGATGATGACGATGCGGAAAATTGACATCGCCTCAATCGAGGCCGCACGCGCTGGCGAGCCTGGCTGATGACCGCCCGCGAGTCTACGTCGAACCCGCGGCGGCATCGAAACGTCACCAGCGCCCGTTCCTGCAACTCTCGCAATTCGGCATTCCGGTCGGCGTTGATTGTCTGCCGATCAACAGAATGCCCAGAAAACAAGGCGCTGCGGTTTGCCGCAAGGCAAGCCCCTTTCCATGCTTTGTCCGCTTAGGGTGCTGGCCGAAATCCATTTCGAAATTCGTTCAAAAGGTGCGAAACAAGCTCTTGATGCACTTCATCTTCCCATCCGCGCCGGCCGGCCATCTGTTCTGACAGCCGTTCCATGGCTGAAACGTCAGCCAGCAACGCACCCAATATGTTTCGCGTCGGGGCGGCACAGAGCAGGGCAGTATCGTGACCGAGAAGTCGCGCTCCGGCGATTGGTAGATCAAAGCCCGTTGCCTCAAGGAAGTGCAACTCGCCGCCATAAAGGCGATCAACGTTGCCAGCGTCGGCGTAGCTGCTCATGATGCGGTAAAGGTCGGTGGCATCTTTGTCGTTGGATGTATGGCGGTCCCGCCATGCGAAAAGCTTGAGCAGGGTCAGACCGGCGAGCGAGGCAACCGGGATATCCAGATCGTCTCCGACATGGACGCGCACGGCAGCCACCAAAGCTTCGTCGAAGCCGGCGACGGTCATGATGAAATCCGCGTCTGGCGGCCAAGCCAGTGTACCTTCGGGCGTCGCCACGCCGCCAAATGGGATCACGTCTATCGGAAACGACTGCTCATTGTCGTCTCTCTTGTAGAGAAGCCGGTGGGCGATTCTCGGGTGCGCCTCGAATCCTCTCCGAACGATGGCCTGCTTGACCGCCGCGAATCGGTCCCACGATTCAACCGCCACCCCAAAATCGAAATCCTGTGTGGCCCGATAAACGGCCAATCCAAAGACATGGCTGAGCAGGAGATCGCGGCCCATGGCGCCCACCAGAAAATAGGGACAGGCCGCAGCAGTCAGTGCCCGGTGAACGGCAGCTAGAACTTCCGCCTCAGTCGCCTCCAGGGGGCGGTCGTCACGCATCGAAAACGGGGGCAAGGAATTTGTCATAGATCAGTTTCGCCGTTTCAAGGTTCCGCCCCTCTCCCGTAATCATCAGATCGGCGTAGGCAAGCAGCGGTGGAACGACGCGCTGCTTTGGATGGTCGGCATTGACGATGAGGGCTTCGGGCCAAAAGGCATCGAGGATTTCGGTGTTGCCATTGTCGGCCAAGCGCATATGGCCCTGGGCAAGCAGCGGGTTGAGCGGGCCAGCAAGGTAGATCAGGAAATGCTCGGGCTTCAGGTATCCGGTCAGTTGTTGGCCCGCGACTTCTCCCCCCCAGTAGGCGTGGAGTTGCTTGAAATCCGCAGCGAGGAGCAAGGCGGGCTCGCACTGAAATCGGCGTGGATGGAGCTTGGGTCGGAGCGTAGCCGCATAATGTGTGATCCAGTCGTCCACGAGTTGGCGCGTATTGCGCAGGTGGGGCGCGCGCTTGCCCTTCCGCAAGAATCCTCGTGCCTGAAGATCATCCAGAACCCCTCCGACCGTTCCTAGCGCGACGCCGGCGGCGAGCGCCAGTTCGCGGTAGGTCGCTTGGATGAGTTCCGGCCGGCAGATCAAGGCGAAGACAACCCGTGCGCCCGCCGCCGTTGTGGCGCGGTGCGCCTGCACGGGGGCCGCGTCGGGCCGCGGCTCCCCCGTGGTGTAGATGAAGAGGCCAGGCGCTTCCAGGTATGCGTTGCCGGCCATATCGAGAAAAGGCAGCTTGAGCTTTCGGCAATGGCCGGCGAGGGCTCGCGTCATATAGGGCGCGACCAACAGGGGGCGGTAGCCGGGGAAACCGTGTTCAATGGCCCGTCGGAGCTGGGCATTTGCGTATGC
>JBOHMN010000567.1:0-3463 GCA_050730175.1 Acetobacteraceae bacterium
CCATTGCCCGCTCGCGTTCCTCCGGAGTCATCCCGTATTCGTTCTGCGCCTCGGGGTCGGCGCCGAGGTGGATCTGCTCCTCCCAACGGTTCGCCTCCTTGCCGATAAGCTGCACCGTGACAGCTTCGATATGCCGGCGGCGGGTGGTGCCGCGGTCGAGATACCGCCCCCCATGAAACTTCACCTCTGAGTGCAGGTGGTAGCGCAGCAAGGCCTGCCGGTAAGTCTTCAGCTGCCGCACCGGAACCGGCCTGCCGGTCTCGCGGTCGAAGCACCGTCCCACAGCCTTGGCCGGATCCCGATCGAACGGCGCAACTGCCCGGGGAGCATCTGGCAAGGCCCTGGTCCGCGGCTTGTCGCCATTGATCGAGGGGCTGCCGCCAGCCCTGCCGGCCGGCTCCGAGTTGAAATCCTCCAAGCCCGTCGGCCTCTTGGCCTGGAATGCCAGCAGGAAGCCGAATGGACGCACCTGCTGGGGGTAGGGCTTGCGGCGATTGTAATGGCGGAACCATCGCAACAGAGTCGGCGTGGTCGCCGCGTATCGGCTCAGGGCGGGCGCGTCGAAATGCGGGAAGTCACCGATCCCGACCTGGTCCGGATTGCCATCGAGCGCCGCCAAAACGATCCGATGCCAAAAATCATGCTGCCAGCGGTCAACGCCAATCTCGGCGAGGTCAACGCGGGGCGCCGCGACGTGCCGCGCTGCGTCGGCTTCCTCGTTCGCGTAAGGGGCGAGCAAGTGCCCAAGACCATGGCCAGAGGCCTTGCGGAGGATGGGTCGGCCCTGGGCGTCGAGGTTGAACAGGGCGTACCGCTTGGCCGATACAGCGAAGGCGAAAAGCGGTTCGAGCTCCGAGATTCGGCCGATAGCGAAATTGGCATCCTCGAGCTTCAGCAGCGATCCCTTGGCGGCGTACGGGTTGAGCGGCACAAACCAATCGCGCAATGCGGAGACCTTCGTTTGAAAGGCCCCGTCGCTCAGCGTCTCGGGTTTGGCGACCGCCAGGCTGTCGGTATCGCAAAACACCCACTCAAGGCCGGCATCGAGAACAAGCCGTTCGGCAATCGCGAGCATTAGCCGGGCCGCGCCGGTGATAAGCGTCGCGAGCAACGGATGGAAGTAACGCCCGGGAGTCTCGATCTGGGATAGCGAGACCGGAAAACCATTGCCGTCTGGGCCGTGGCAAATGGCATCCTCCGGCTTGGGCGCCTCGTCCACATTGAGCTCAACGAAGATGCCGTAGCTCGTAGCGTTCGCGAGAATTTTCAGCGCCAGCTGCTCGGTGTCCTTCCGGTCGCGATCCGCTCCCTGCGCTGCGCGCATTTCGCGTTTCACCTCGCTCCGGAGCTCGATTAGCCGGCGGTAGAAATCGTCGTGTACGGGGTCGATGACGTAAGACGGGTTGCCCGCGATTGCGACCGACTTGAGGTTGTTCTGAACCGTGCCAGGCGCGAACCCGATGGCGCGGATGATACGCGGCGCTTTCCCTGTCAGAATCTTGGCCGCAAGGCAATCGGGGAAAGTAAACCAGAGAGGGACCTTGCTGCTCAGCTGGTTCAGCCCGATCGTGTAATGCGTCTCGTTTCCGTACTTTGCCCGGACTGGGAGGAGGTCGTCCTCGGGCGCAACCTGTACCAGCGTCGGAAAACGTTGCCAGGAGTTCGGCACTTGCAGGTCGCGGAGCGCTACCTTCGCCAATAACCCCCGGGCCTCTTCGGTGACGTCGTGCCATGTCATGCCGTCGGCGATGACGAAGCGCCAGAGACCCATCAAGGTGCATACCGTCGGGTACATGGACAGGAAATCGCAATACGCGACCTGGCGGACGACGCGGCGGAGGCGGACCTCGGAGCGCCCGCCGTAGTACGTGCTCATGATCGCGCCAATGAGATTGCCGGGCACGCCGGGCTGCACTTTGTGCCACGGCTTGATGCCCATCTCATTGAGGTAGGCTTTGCCGATCCCCGCTTCGCTCAGGACGCGGTAGACTGGCGTGCCGGCCAGCCTATGTGAGGCATAACGTTCCCGCAGAACCCGATAGCACTCCCAGGTCACTTGCACGTCTCGTATCGCGTAGCTGAGATAGCCTTCGGTCAGTGGACCGCCGTGCTCTTCGGTGGCGAACTTTACTTCGGAAAGACCGAGAAATTCCGCGAGGGTGCCGAGGCCGAAAGTGCGGGCCGTGAGGGCCGCGGCGAGAGTCTTCACGTCGATGAAATAACCGCGGCGTGCCCCCACCCTGTGGCGACGGCGACGCATCCCGCGGGGCGTGCGCTGTCCGCGCTTGGCCACGAACCGAATGAGTGCCGCGCGGCGCGAAAGATGTTTGACCTGGACCGGCGGGTTATGCGGGTCCGGGCTCAGCTGTAGCGAGAACCCGCCGCGCATGGTCTTGCCTCGGGCCGACGCATGGCGAATGGCGAGGCGCGAAAGGTCGAACGGAAGGTTGAACCCGACCACGGTGGCACCGAGCTGATAGGCCACGCGATAGAGCAGGTCCTCAATGAACTCAGCGGTGGTCATGACCTTCCGCGCTGATGCCGCCGTATACTGCACGATCAGGGCTCGCTCGGACTTCGTCAGGCTCTGGGGATCATAGAAGATGCCGGCTTCCTCCAATTGATCGCCCTTTCGGAGCTGATAGCAGCCGAACCGAAGTTGCTGCGCCGCGTCGATCGTGGTCTCGGTGTCGAAGATCAAGGTCCGATCCGAGGGACCGATGTCCGGGACCGAGCGATGCCACTTCGGGCCGGTGGCGCTGCTGCTCGACCACGCACCATCGTCGAGAAAGGCGCGGACCGCGATCGGCAGCGGGTCCTTCACCGTTGGTGCGTCGGTCACGAGTGCGATCCCTCCGTGGCGATAGTTCGTGCCTTCTCGATCAACATCCGCCCGAATTCCTTCAGGGTCTCGGCGGCGAACACCAGCATATCGGCGAACCCGAGGAGATAATGTCCGATCCGCTCCACCCAATCGGGATCATCGCTGATCGGCCTCGGATGATCCTTCTGATCGTCGGAGAGCTTGCGATGACAGTTCCGGCATAGCGGGACCTCTTCAGTGCCGAACTTCTGGCCCGCGAGGTGATGCAGTTCAAGGCAATGCGGATTGTCCTCCCCGCAAGTGACGCAACGGAAATTTGTCGAGCCAAGCCGCTCGTAGGCCTTTCGCCTGCGTGCTTCCTTGCGCTTCGCGAAATCATCCATTGGAATTCTCCTTCCTCAGGCAACGATCCGGTAGACATCCTCGAAAGTCTCGGCTCCTGTCCCTTCGAGCTCATAGAGGGTGTTTGGATCAGTCTCGAAGGGATGCGCCTTGCCCGACGTATCGGTGATCCACTTGCGTCGAAACGGGGCCAGGACCCTCGGATCGTTGCTGCCGAGGAATTGCCCGACTGCCGACATGTAGGCGCCGATCTCGTGGGCAGCATTCGGCCTGACCGTAACCACGATTGCCTCGCCG
>JBOHMN010000568.1:0-19752 GCA_050730175.1 Acetobacteraceae bacterium
GCGTCGGCAAGGAAAGCATCGAGACGGGCAAGAGCGAGCCTCTCGGCTGCTTCGGCGGAACGCGTGGCGGCGCTGGCTTCAGCGGCGAGGCGCTCGCGTACCGCTCCGTCGGCGATCAGGCTCTCGATATGCTGGCTGAAGGCGAACAAGGAGGCCGCGATCGTGTTGAGAGATGCCACCGGTGCCCCCGGCAGGACTTCGGCACGTCGCGCCGGCGGCAGAGACGCGCGCGGCGTGTCCCGCCACGTCAGCGCCGCAATGGGTGAATTCGCCGCGGCCGCGCGCTTGCCAAGGGGCGCGATGCCCCAAAGATCACCGGCGGCGCGGATCAGGCTGGTGTGATCGAACAGCGTGGCAATGACGCCCGGGTCGAGCAGCGGCGAAACGAAGACGGCTGGAACGCGCACGCCGAGCTCGGTGAAGAAGAAGTTTTGCACGTGTGCATCGGGAGCGATCGTGGGCGGTGGCGGTACATGATCGAAGAAGCCGCCATGCTCGTCATGCAACACGATCAAGAGCGTGCGTGCGAAGAGTGCGTGCTGGGCCCGGAGGGCGTTGTAGATATCGGCCAGCAGCACGTCGGCGCGGAGGATATCCTGCGGCGGATGCTGGTCGTTTTCTTCGGGCTCCAGATAGGCGGGCTCGATGAAGACGAACGGCGGCAGATCAGCCGCGGCGACGTCAGCCGCGAAGCGCTCGAACCGGCAGTAGCGTGCGAGATTCTCGGGCTCGAGCTGATGGGTGAAGGCGAGTGATTGCGGAAAGTCGCCATAGTAGATGCACCATTCGACCTTTGCCGAATTGAGCTCATCGTAGAGCGTGCGCTGGTCGTAAAGGTGGAGGTCCGGGTGGAAAATGCCAGACGGCGTGTCGGTATGGCCGAGCGAGGTACCGCTTTGCGCGAAGAATCGGTTCGGCCAGGTCGGACCCGGGACGGAGGCGTGCCAATGATCCGCGATCACGAACTGCTCGGCGAGGAGATGCAGCGCGGGCAGAAAGCCCGGCGGATACCAGTCGAGGATTTCGCCGCGTTCGGCGGCGCTCGATTGCGGGTACATTTGCGCGTAATCCGCAACAAAGCCCGCCATGCTGCCGCGATCGATCTGGCGCAGCACATTGTCGAGATCGTGCCCGGGATCGTGGGCAATGGTACGTGTCGTGGTGGGTGCCTGGAAAATCGGCCCGCCGGAGGGCCAGTCGGGATTGGCGAGCGGCGCATCGGGCTTCACCCCGTCGAGACCCCGGATGCGGGGAGCAAGTCCGCCCAGCAGCCGGTCGAAGGACTGGTTTTCGAGCATCAGGACGACGAGGCGTTCTATCGGCGGCATCTTTTGGTTGCCTGATTTCGCGTGGGCCAGGAGGCGAGCGCGACGCCGCCCAGGACGGCGGCGACGCCGGCGCCGAAGAGCGGCCCGATACGGTCCCCAAACAGGGCCGCCGAGGCCGCAACGCCGATGACAGGTTGCAGATACTGGGTGCTCGCGGCAATCCGCGCCGGCAGCCGGCGCATCCCCGTGAACCAAAGCCACATGCCGGCAACGGTCGTGAGGATGCCGAGATAGAGCACGACGCCGAGCCCGCTGAAAGACGGGTGGAATGGCGCGCTGCGGAGCTCGAAGAGGGAGAGCCCCGCGAGAAACGGCACCGCAGCCAGCGAACTCCACGCGGAAACGACGAGCGCGTTGGTGCTGAGAGCAATCGCAGTGCCGAGCACGTAGTAGAGCGCGATGCTCGCCGAGGCGACCAGGAGCAGCAGAATCCCGAGAAGCCCCCCGCCGGCGAGTCCTCCCGGTGCGTCGATCACCGCGCAGGCAATGCCCGCCAGAGCCAGGAGAAAGCCCGCGATGTGCCGCGGCAGAAGCGTCTGGCGCAGCTTGGTCGCGGCCAGGAGCACGGTGAACAGCGGGATCGACGCTGTGATGACGGTGCCCAGTGCAGCGGAGGTGTGTGCAAGGCCCACGATCTGCGTCGCCTGGCCGAGATCGACACCGACGACGCCAAGGCCGGCCATGCTGAGCAGCAAACGACGCGGTGGCAGAGGCTGGCCGAGGAGGAACAACATGAAGCAGGGCGCCGCGACGACGTAACGCAATGCCACGAGGGTGAAAGGCGGCAGCGATTCGAGGCCGAGTTTCATCGCCGGCACCGAAAGCCCCCAGATGACGACGAGCACGCAGAGGCCGAGCAGCGGCGCGGCGTCGCTGGCTGCCAGCCGCTCTCGTGTGGCAGCGACGCGACTGCTCATATGCGCGTCCCGAGACCTGCTGCGATCGCAATCGGGGATTCTCCCGCATGACCCCGCAGCGGGTGCGGCATCTCGGCGATGCTACCCGCTCCTGGCAGGAGTGCTGCACCGCGTCTGGCGTTGGTGCTAGTCTGACCTTCGCTTTCGCTGGCGGCTCCTGCCTGCGAACGACAGGCGATCAAGCGACCGCCGCAAACAACAAGCTGGTGTGTCAACCGCGGACGCACGTCATTGGGTCCCAAGCGCCACGGTTGAAACACTAGCCGAGAATATCAGGCAACGAAATCCGGGCCCGAGGAGTCGACATGGACGTTCAGACCATCGATCAGCAATACCAGCAGCTGCAGAGCCAGGCGCAGCAAACCATCGGTGAGCTCAAGGACCTCGCCGGGAAGCTCTCTGCTGCGGCGCAAGGCGGCAATCAGGATGCCAAGGAATGGCTGCTCGACCTGAAATCCGTTGCCCTGGCCATGCAGGCCGAGCAGAACCAGGTCGGGCTGCTGTTGCAGGCGATTCACGGCTTCGTTTCGAACCAGGCACAAGCGGTCATGCAGGCGCCGCCACAGCAAGGAGGACCGTGGGGCAACCCGGCGCAACCGCCCGGCTACCGCGCTGGTTACGGTGCTGCGCCAATGGGTGGCGGATTTGGTGGCATGTTGGGAGGCTTCCTCACCTCGGGGTTGGGCCGGGCTTTGGAAATGGGCGCGGGCTTCGGCATCGGCGACGACCTGATCAACAAGATCTTCTGACGTGGCGGCACGGCCTGCGGCGGCGAAGTTGTCCCCCGCGGGGAAAAGCGTGCCCAGTTTCAATCGGATGGCCGGTGTTCTTGGGAGCGTAACGTATTGGTGACGAATAAACTAAGAAAATTCAATAGCTTACGCGTGGGACGCAAAGCCGGCGCAAATTGTTCACCGATCGTCGAGATGCGGTCCGGAGCGGGCCACCCGGAATTCCCCCACAAGCTTGTCCACAGGCTCGTAGCCCCTCCGGTGAGACTTCAGGAATGAAGGCCAAAGGGGCTTGAGCCGGCGGGACGCCGATCCGAGACTCTATTGCAGATGTGCGATGCTGAGTGATGAGTGAGAGCGCACAACCGCTGCGTGGGGCGGCCGCGATCGGGGCGGCGCTCGTGAACATGCCGCAGGCGCCCGGTGTGTACCGCATGCTCGATCGGCGCGGCAACGTTCTCTATGTCGGGAAGGCACGCGACCTCAGGAAGCGGCTGGCTGCCTACACGCAGCCCGCGCGCCTGGATGAGCGGCTGCGGCGGATGGTCTCCGAGACGGTCGGGGTCGAGATCGTCGTCACCCACACCGAGGCCGAAGCACTGCTGCTGGAAGCCAACCTGATCAAGCGGCTGAAGCCCTATTTCAACATCGTCCTGCGCGACGACAAGTCTTACCCGTGGCTGCTGCTGACCAAGGATCATCCATTTCCCCAGATCACCAAGCATCGTGGTGCGCAGGTCCGGAAGGGAGATTACTGGGGTCCGTTCGCATCCGCCTGGGCGGTCAAGCAGTCGGTCACGGCGATGCAGCGCATCTTCCTCCTTCGTTCGTGCAGCGATACCGTATTCGCGCATCGCACGCGGCCCTGCCTTTTGTACCAGATCGGTCGTTGCTCGGCCCCGTGCGTCGGGAAAATCAGCGAAGCCGATTACGGCCGGCTCGTCAGCCAGGCCGAGGCGTTCATGTCCGGGCGTGGCGCGGCGGTGCAGGAAGCGCTTGCTGCAGAGATGGAAAAGGCGGCATCCGCCCTGAATTTCGAGCAGGCGGCCAGCCTGCGCGATCGTATCCGGGGCCTGACCCATGTCCAGGGAAGCGGCGTCGTCAATCCGGCGAGCATCGGCGACGCCGACGTGATCGCCGCTTGGCAGGCGGCGGGGCAGACAGCGATCGAAGTCTTCTTCATTCGCGGCGGGCACAACAACGGTAACCGCGCCTTCTTCCCGGCGCACGTGAAGGGCGCGGCAGCCGGCGAGGTGATCGGCGCGTTCGTCGGGCAGTTCTATGACGATAAGCCGCCACCGCCCGTGCTGCTGCTGAGCCATGCGCCGCCGGAGCAGGTGCTGATTGGCGAGGCGCTGACATTGAAGGCCGGCCGGAAGGTTTCGGTGCTGGTTCCCGAGCGCGGCGAGAAGCGCGCAGTGGTTGTGCACGCCGAAACCAATGCGCGCGAGGCGCTGGAGCGTAAGCTCGCCGAGGCTGCCGGACAGGCGAAGCTGCTCGCCGAAGTCGCGGAGTTGTTTCATCTGCCCGAGCCGCCATCGCGCATCGAGATCTACGACAACAGCCACATCATGGGCGCCAATCCCTATGGCGTGATGGTGGTGGCAGGCGCGGACGGCTTCGAGAAGGCGGCCTACCGCAAATTCGGTATTCGCGGACCGGTCACCCCGGGAGACGACTACGCGATGCTGCGAGAAGTCTTCGAGCGGAGGTTCGGCCGGCTTCTCGCGGAGCGGACGGCGGGCGAACAGCCGCCAACTCCGGGGTTTGTGCTGATCGATGGCGGCGCGGGACAGCTTGCCGCGGCGAGCGAAGTGTTGCAGCGGCTGGGACTTGCCGAGCTCGCCCTGACGGCCATTGCCAAGGGGCCGGATCGGAATGCGGGGCGGGAATGGCTGTATGTTCCCGGGCGGGCGCCATTTCAGCTGCCGTCGACAAGCCCGGTTCTCTACTTCCTCCAGCGGCTCAGGGACGAGGCGCACCGGTTCGCGATCACCAGCCACAGGAGCGGCCGGGCGCGGGGTCTCAGGCAGAGTGAGCTCGACGAGATCGCCGGCGTCGGGGCGGCCCGTAAGCGGGCGCTCCTGAACCATTTCGGTTCGGCGCGCGGGATCAAAGGCGCCGGGCTCGCTGATCTCGAGGCGGCGCCGGGCGTGTCGCACGAGATCGCGCGACGGGTGTATGCACATTTTCATCCCGGCGCGCACCTTCCAGACGTTCCCTGATCGCTCCGGCGGCACTACGTTGGCAGTGTTCTGCCCCCGTCGTTTACAGCCACGGATGCAAACGTAAGGGGATGAGCAGGCGACTGAAAATAACGAGCTAGTGGTCCGCCACTGGGGACCGGGCATGGGCAACAAACGTTAGAGTCGGACCACTAGGTGCATGCTGACGGATCTGCCAAACCTTCTGACGATCTCGCGCATTGTGGCGGTCCCACTCGTGATTGCCCTTGCGGCGGTCAGGCGGCCGGAAGCTGACCTTGCTGCCTGCCTGGTTTTCACGGCGGCGGCGGTGACCGACTATTTGGACGGCCGGATCGCCCGCCACCGGCGGCAATTCTCGGAATTCGGCCGGATGCTCGATCCGATCGCCGACAAGCTCCTGGTCGGCGCAACCTTGATGATCCTGGCCGGAGAGGGGCAGCTTGGCCGCTGGAGCTTATTTCCCGCCATCGTCATCCTGCTCAGGGAAATCCTGGTCAGCGGCCTGCGCGAGTATTTGGCGGGGCTCAGCGTCGGGCTCCCCGTGACGCCGCTCGCGAAGTGGAAGACAACCGCGCAAATGGCGGCGCTCGGCCTGCTCCTGGCCGGTGACCCGGCGGCGCACCTGATCGGCATTGGCGCTGTGCCGGTGACGGCGATCGGAATGGTCTTGCTTTGGATCGCGGCAGGGCTGACGTTGGTGACCGGTTGGGGCTATGTTGAGGCCGGGCTGAGCCATGTGATGCCGGTTCCGTCGCTACCGCCGCGCGGGGGAAGCGGAGGCCGGGCCAAGGAGCCATGATGATACGGAGCGGCGCGTTCCTCGGTCTTTTGCTGCTGCTGGGCGGCTGCAGCGGGTTCGGCGGCTTCCTCGGTAGCACGTTCAGCCCCAGCGGGGACCCGGACCGGCCGATCGGAACCGCCGAAAATATACAACGCGCGAACGGTGCCCCCGTGGTAAGCGTAACCCCGATCACGACCCAGCCAGGCGATGTCTGGCCGGGCCAGATCAAGCCGCTGCCATCGATCGCGGACATCGCGAAAACTATGCCTGAGACAGGGGAAATCCCCACCACCCTGCCGCCCATGCCGGGTAATCTGACGCCGCCGGCGCCGCTACCGCAGCGCTTTCCCGCGCCGGCCGTTGCGCCACCTGGGGCTGCCCAGCCGGCGCCCGGCGCTCCATCGACCACGGGAGCACCGCAGGCTTCGCAGTTTCAGCCAAGCGTGAACATCGGCACGACGATCACCACGTCGCGCGGGCCGGAGAAGATCTCCGGCGGAACAGGAAATTTCCTCACTCTCACGACGTCGGGCGGCCAATATGGCGGGATTCTCGTACCCAACGGCAACGGCACGAGCACCATCATCCGCCCGGACGGATCAGTCGAAACGGTGAAGACGCCGCATTGAAGAT
Organism: Acetobacteraceae bacterium; assembly: GCA_050730175.1. Classification (GTDB taxonomy): domain Bacteria; phylum Pseudomonadota; class Alphaproteobacteria; order Acetobacterales; family Acetobacteraceae; genus JAKAWQ01. The sequence continues at coordinate 6,598 of JBOHMN010000568.1, forward strand.
GCACGTGCTTTATTTCGCCTGGCTTCGCGAGCGCCTCGGCCGCGCCGAGGAAGAGGTGACGCCGCCGGCTTCGATTGGGACAGTCGGCGAACTGATGGCGTGGCTTGATGCGCGAGAAGCGAGAGGCGCAAGTCCGTTCGCCGGACCGGGTGTGATCCGGGCAGCGGTGAACCAGGAGTTTGCCGGGCCGGAAACCAGGCTCAAAGACGGCGACGAGGTGGCGTTTTTCCCGCCGATGACCGGCGGCTGAGCGGGGCCGATGACAGAGCGGATCGCGGTGCGCATCGAGACCGGGGACTTCGATCCCGGGGCCGAATTTCGCCGGCTTGGCGAAAGAACCGGTGGGGCAGGAGCGATCGGCTGCTTCCTCGGCATCGTGCGCAACGAGGTGGGCGGGCGGCCCATCACCGCGATGACGCTCGAGCATTACCCGGCGATGACCGAGCGGGCGGTGCGCGCCGTGGCCGTTGAGGCCATGCGGCGCTGGCCGCTGCTCGGCGTGACCGTTCTGCACCGGGTCGGCCGGCTCGCGCCGGGTGAGCACATCGTCCTGGTGCTGGCAGCCGCACCGCACCGCGAGCCGGCACTCGCTGCGACGTCTTTCCTGATCGACTGGCTGAAGACGAAAGCGCCGTTCTGGAAGAAGGAGCACTTCACGGACGGGACGGCTGCGTGGGTTGCTGCCCAGGCGGCCGATGCGGCCGCGGCGGCACGCTGGACCGCGCGCGAGACGCCTTCCGGCGATCGCGCTCTCGCCTGATTTTTTCGCCGGTTTCATACCTTTAGAGGGAGATCGCCCTGACTGGAATCGCCGGATGCCAGTCAGGGTGGTGAAATTGCTCGAGAAAGCAAGCCAAGCGCGTTCAGTCAGCCTGAACGCGCTCTAGTACATCGATTCCACGAAAGTGCTCATTTCACTACGTGCCCCTCTCCCTCTGGGAGAGGGGCAGGGGTGAGGGTGGGACCGGAGGCCCGACGCCCACAACATATGAGTCGTTTCATGGAGATGCTCTACTAGCGAGCGGCCAGCCAAGCCGCCGCCGGTTTGACGTTATGCACCGCCGTCGATATCGTCCACTGGACATATCGACGGCGGCCATGGGAGGAAGGCGAATGCGGCCGGTTCTCGTTTTCGTTCTGCTGCTCGGCGCATTTCTCCCGCAAACCGCCGCAGCACGCAGTATTCTGGTGGCATATGCGGGTTCGATGGGCGTGGTGATGGATCATGATCTCGGTCCCGCGTTCGCGAAGGAGAACAGCGTTACATTCGAAGGAATCGGCCAGGGGTCCTATGCGCTGGCTCGGCTGATCGCGGGCAAGCGGCTGGCCTGCGATGTGTTTGTCGCGATCACGCCCGGGCCGATTGAGGTGCTGCTCAAGGCGCGGTTGATCGAGCAGGCGGGGCCGGTGGCGAGCACGGCCATGGTGATTGCCTACGCGCCAAAAAGCCGATTCGCCGCACTGTTCGCGCGCGGCCAGCCGTGGTGGCAGGTACTCGAGAGTCCCGGCCTCAGATTCGGACGGACCGATCCAACGACCGATCCGCAAGGGCGGAATATCATCTTCACGATGCTGCTGGCCGCGCGCTACTACCACCAGCCCGGGCTTGCCGCGCGGATCCTCGGCCCACTGCTGAATCATCGGCAAATCTTCACGGAGGCTTCGATCCTGAGTCGGCTCGAGGCCGGCCAGCTCGACGCGAGCTCGGGTTATGCAAGCGCAACCCGTTCGCATCACCTGCCGTTCGTGCGGCTGCCAGACGAGATCAATCTCAGCAATCCGGCGATGGAAAAGAAGTGGTACGGCACGGTCCATTTCGCGTTGCCGGGGCCCGAAGGCAAGCCGCGTGAGGTGCATACTGAGCCATTGGTGTTCTACGCCGCGGTGCTCAGGGACGCGCCGGATCCGGCACTCGCGGCGAAATTCGTACGTTTCCTGCTGAGCTCCGCGGGCCAGGCCGCGTTCGCCAAAGCCGGGTACGGCGGGCCATTGGGTCGCGCCATTCGATGAGCGGGAAGCCGTGCCGGGAATCATGGAGGGCTGCGTACCGCACTCGCAGCCGACACAGCGCGCGCGTCTGCTCGCGGCAATATCAAAGAGCGGCTTGCCGCTTGCGATGAGCACCGCCACGCGCCTGAGCGAGGCTCGATCGCGAGCAATGCAGACGCGTGGCGGGTTTCCTGTTGCGGCAAGTGTCGGGCTCGCTGCGCTCTTGTTCCTGATTGCGCCGTTCGCGGCGCTGGCTTTTGCGACCGGCTGGCGGCAGTTTCATTTCATTTCCGGCGACCTCTCTGCTGTTTTCGTTTCCGTAGTCTACAGCCTTGTTGCGTTGCCGATCATCGCCCTCATGGGCACACCGCTTGCCTGGTGGCTCGCACGCGGGACATTCCGGTGGAAGTGGCTGGTCGAGGTCGCGGTGCTGCTGCCGCTGCTTACGCCGCCACTCGCGCTCGGAATTCTGCTCGCTTCCCTCTATGGCCCCTACGGACCCGCGGGAGCACTCTTGGGAAACGTGGGACTGGTGCTGACCAACACGGCGCCGGCGTTCGTGCTGGCGCAAATTTACGGCGCCATGCCCTATTACGTGATCACCGCGCGAGTCGCTTTCGAATCGGTGCCGCGCGAACTCGAGGATATTGGGCTCACGCTCGGCAAGGAGCGCTGGCAAGTCTTTCTCGCCGTGAGCTTGCCGCTGGCGAGACTCGGGATCGTGGCCGGATTGGCGCTGGCCTGGGTGAGGGCGCTCGGGGAATTCGGCATCGTGCTGATCGTCGCCTACTTCCCGCACGGCATTCCGGTGAAGCTCTGGGTCAACCTGGAGGATTCCGGACTTTCGGCGATCTATCCGCTGCTCTGGCTGTTTTTCCTCGTGGCGCTGCCGTTGCCGCTCTGGCTTGGGATTGTCTCGCGCCGGCGTGGCATATTCTGAGGTATGGAGATCGACTATCGGCTGGAAAAGCCGCTTCACATCGAGGCGCGGCTGACGGTTGCCGGCTTCACGGTGCTGGCCGGGGCGAGCGGGGAGGGCAAGACCAGCCTTCTCAAGGCGATTGCCGGCCTGTTGCCGGCAGAGGGTGAACCGTACGGCGGCCGGCCACCGCAGCGCCGGCCGGTCGGCTACCTGCCGCAAGGCTACGCGCTTTTCCCGCATCTCAGGGCCTGGGAAAACGTTGCCTTCGCGCTGCCGGAACGGGCCGGCCGGCGCGCATCGGCAGTGGCATTGATGGCGCGCCTTGGCATTGCCGGACTTGCCGAGCAATTCCCGCACGCCCTTTCAGGCGGCCAGCGGCAGCGTGTGGCTCTCGCCAGGGCGCTCGGACGCGAACCTGAACTGCTGCTTCTGGACGAGCCGACATCGGCCTTGGATCCCGCGACGCGGGATGCGGTGTTCAGCGAGTTGGTCGATGAGGTCCGGAGAATCGGGCTGCCGACCCTGGCGGTGACACACGATGTGCATCTCGCGGCGATGGCGGATCGCATGGCGCTGATGGTTGGCCGGCGGATCGTGCAGCAGGGCACGCCGCGTGCGGTGTTCGGCGCCCCGGTAAATTCCGGTGCGGCAGAACTGCTCGGTTATCGCAATCTTCTGCATGGCGTGATCGAAACGCTCAGCGATCGGCAGGCGATCGTTGCGCTCGCGGGTGCGCGGCTCAAGGCATCGGCGCCGCCGTGGGCGAAAGCGGGGCAACGCGTCGGAATCGCCATTCGCTCGGAGGACGTGGCGCTCGGTTCGCGGGATGCGCAGCCCGAAGGGTGCAACACGCTTGCGCTCACCCTCGTCACGGTTCGTGAAGAGGGCTTGGCATTGCGCGTTGCCGGGCGCGGCGGCATCGTGCTCGACATCCTTTTGCCGCGCAGTGCGTCAACGCGCGGGGTGGTCGCCGGGGCAACGGCTGCCGCGTTGATCCGGCCGGAGCACGTGCACCTTTTCCAGGCAGCGGAATAGCGGACGATCCTATGCCCGGGAATCAGCGCCCCGGAATCAGCGCCCAGCCAGCGGAGCGTGCGAGAGTGCCGGGGTCTCGGCCTGCCCCGCAATGCGGCTCTCGATGCTGTCCCAGATGGCGGCCTCGAGGTGCGGACCGCCGAAGCGTGCGATCTCCTGAATGCCGGTCGGTGATGTGACGTTGATCTCGGTCAGCCAGTCGCCGATGACGTCGATGCCGACGAAGATCAGTCCCTGTTCGCGCAAGGTAGGGCCGATGCGCCTGCAGATTTCGCGATCGCGGGCGGTCATGGTCGCCGCTACCGGCGTGGCTCCAACGTGCATGTTGGCACGGGCTTCGCCTGCGGCGGGGACCCGATTGACGGCGCCGAGCGCCTCGCCGTCGATCAGGATGATGCGCTTGTCCCCCTGGCGCACGGCTGGTTCGTAGCGCTGCAGCATCAATGGCTCGCGCGAGCGGGCAAAATGCATCTCGAGCACGGAGTTGAAGTTCTCGTCGTCGGGGCGGATGCGGAAGACGCCGGCGCCGCCGTTGCCAAACAGTGGCTTGACGACGATCTCCCGGTGCTCGGCGCGAAAGGCGTGCATGGCCGCCACATCCCAGGTGATGAGGGTCGGCGGCAAAAGCTCGGGGAAGTGTGTCACCAGGAGCTTTTCGGGAGCGTTGCGCACGGCGCGCGGATCGTTGACCACGAGCGTCGCGGGATGGATTTGCTCCAGCAGGTGCGTGGCCGTGATATAGGCCATGTCGAACGGCGGATCCTGGCGCATCAGGATCACGTCCATGGCCGAAAGATCGAGCGTTTCAGACGGGCCGAATCGGTAGAGCTCTGCCGGCGGGCGGGCGACGGCCACACGGCGGGCACGGGCCGTGAGCGCGACCGCCGCGCCGCTGGTCGTGAACGCGAGGTCGCGCACCTCGTAATGCCAGAGGAGATAGCCGCGGGCCTCTGCCTCCAGCATCAATGCAAAGGTCGAATCGGCGTCAGGCTTGATGGACCGCATCGGATCCATCTGCACCGCAACCTTAAGCATGCGCGCCATCCGGGCGGGAGATTCAGCCGGCGGCGTTTGGTTGCGCGACGTAGAGCGCACCACCCAGCGCACGGAATTCCTCGCTTTTCGCGTCAAGGCCGGCCAACCGCTCGGCTTCGGCGCGCAGATCCTGGGTGATCTTCATCGAGCAGAACTGCGGTCCGCACATCGAGCAAAAATGCGCCTGCTTGTGGGCATCCTTGGGCAAGGTTTCGTCGTGGTAGGCACGCGCAGTCTCGGGGTCGAGGCCGAGGTTGAACTGGTCTTCCCAGCGGAACTCGAAGCGCGCGCGGGAGAGTGCATCATCGCGCAGCTTCGCGGCCGGATGGCCCTTGGCGAGATCGGCGGCGTGCGCGGCGATGCGGTAGGCGATGACGCCTGATTTCACATCGTTCCGATCGGGCAGGCCGAGGTGCTCCTTCGGCGTGACGTAGCAGAGCATCGCGGTGCCGAACCAGCCGATCATTGCGGCGCCGATCGCTGACGTGATGTGATCATGGCCGGGAGCGATATCGGTGACGAGCGGACCGAGCGTGTAAAACGGCGCCTCGCCGCAGACGGCGAGCTGCTTTTCAACGTTCACTTTGATTTTGTGCATCGGGATATGGCCGGGGCCTTCGATCATCACCTGGCAGCCCTTGGCCCAGGCGATCTTGGTCAGTTCACCGAGCGTGTCGAGCTCGGCGAACTGGGCGGCGTCGTTCGCATCGGCAATCGAGCCTGGCCGCAGACCATCCCCGAGCGAGAAGGAAACGTCGTAGGCGCGCATGATGTCACAGATGTCGGCAAAATGCTCGTAGAGGAAGCTCTCGCGGTGGTGCGCAAGGCACCAGCGGGCCATGATCGAGCCGCCGCGCGAGACGATCCCGGTGACGCGGCGGGCGGTGAGGGGAACATAGGCAAGGCGAACGCCGGCGTGGATGGTGAAGTAATCCACTCCCTGCTCGGCCTGCTCGATCAGCGTATCGCGGAACACTTCCCAGGAAAGCTGTTCCGGCTTGCCATCGACCTTCTCGAGCGCCTGGTAGATCGGCACGGTGCCGATCGGAACTGGTGCATTGCGCAGGATCCAGCCGCGAATATTGTGGATGTTGCGACCGGTGGAGAGATCCATCACCGTGTCCGCGCCCCAGCGGATGGCCCAGACCAGCTTTTCCACTTCTTCGGCGGCACCTGACGTGACGGCGGAATTGCCGATATTGGCATTCACTTTCACCAGGAAATTACGGCCGATGATCGTGGGCTCGAGTTCGGCATGGTTGATGTTGGCGGGGATGATGGCGCGCCCGCGCGCGACCTCCGAACGGACGAACTCCGGGGTGATGAAGCGCGGGATTTCGGCGCCGAAATCCTCGCCGTCGGCCCGCCGCGCCGCGGCGTCTGCTGGCGCGGCGGCGCGGCCGAGATTCTCACGGTGCGCGACGTAAATCATTTCCTCGGTGATAACGCCAAGGCGCGCGAACTCGAGCTGCGTCATCGGCTGGTGAGCGGGGCCGGCGTGAATGGTACGCGGGGCCGGGCAGGGCGCCAGCAGGTGCTCGGCGGTAACGTCGCCATTGTCGGCGGCCTGAACGGGGCGGGGGCTGACCGCCTCGGGGTTGCGGCGGGCGATCCAGTCACGGCGAATGGGCGGCAGGCCGAGGGCGAGATCGATCGCCGCGGCGTGCTCGGAATAGGGCCCGGAGGTGTCGTAAAGGCGGAACGCCCCTTCCCCGCATGCCGGATCGAGGAGCACCTCGCGGAACGGGACGGCAAGATCGGGCCGATCCGGCGGCGGAACATAAACCTTGCGCGAGCCGGCGATTGGTCCGGCGGTGACGGTCGTCGGGCGGGTCGTGGACTTACCCTGGGCGGTCATCGGTTCCTCCTTGCGGGTGGGTGCCGAGGAAGGAGGGGTCTCATGCAGTGCGCCCGTCCCTCCGCCGGCATGACCCGGTTCAGGTTTGCAGGGTCACCGCGCTGTCCTTCCGCATGCGGACCGGCAGAATCTCAGCCCCCTGTCGGGGCTCCCCTCGGTGCGCCGAGAATCGGGAATCGGGCAGTCGATGTCAATGGCGGGCGTCCGGCGGAACTCGTCATGCTGGGGAAACGCGATCGATGCGTCTCTTTCCCTTCGTCGCCACCGAGACGATCCATCACGGTGGGCAGCAGACCGCAGATTACGATCACCGCCTGAAAGGCGATCTGCCGGAAGGTTGTGCGGATCTGCAAACGGGCCGGATAGATGAAGCTCTCCAGCAGGCAGATTCTGGAGATCGCAACGATCGAGCCGATCAGCTTCAGCTTGATGCGGGCGATGAAACCGCCGTAGCCAACCAGTGCGGCCACCATCACGAGATTGCCCACCACGGCAAAATAGGCCAGGGAAAGGCCGATCAGGATCAGGCTGCTCTCGGACGCGCCTGGCGCGGCGAGAACGGCACGATGAGCTCCCGAAAGAACGTCACCATGATGAGCGCGAGCATCACGATCAGGCCGATCGAGATGGGCGCTATCAGCTCGGTTGCGCCCAGTCTCCGCTCGCTCATCCGCTTCCCCCGGCCAGTGCGTTGCTGAGCAGTTCAACTTGGCCGGCGATGCGGAGCAACGCCTGGCCGGCCCGGTGCTCCGCGGCCTCCGCAGGTAGTGTCGGCCGGGGCGGCGGCGCCTGCCCTGCCGCCGCAGATTGCATTGCCTGGGCAAGCCAGTCACGCCAGCGTATCCATTGTGCCGTTGGCAGGAGAGCCGGAAGTGCGGGGTCCTGCTGCATGGCGACGAGCCGGCCGGCAATCCGGCGCAGCGTTGCATCGGCAAGAAGGGCAACTCCGAAGCGGGCCTGGCGGCGGCGGGTCGGTTCGTTGAGGGTGCGTTGCAGGGATGCCTCCAGATTGTTGCTGGCGAGCCCGGCGGCACGACGCGCCGCTTCGACATTCGTATCCTTCGGTTGGCCGATCATCAGAGACAGCACTGCCGTGCCGTAACGGCCGTGCGCGAGCACGGCCGAAGCGAGTTCCTGGCGCAGCCGTGCAGGCTCGAAGCTCGGCCAGAGAATCAGCGTGCCGGCGACCGCGAGCGAGCCCCCGATCAGCGTGTAAATGGCACGGTCGAGTGCGATCGTCAGTTCGCTGCTGCCGGGCATCGCGACGTCGACCAACAGCACGATCATCGGCGTCAAGGCGGCCATGAACATGCCGTAACTGACGCGGCGCAAAGTGAATGCGATCACCGAGAGGGGGAAGAGGGCCGCGGCAACGGCGAATGGGCTTTGGGCGAAAGTGGCGACAGCGGCGGCGAGCAGGCCGCCCAGCACCGTGCCGCCGATGCGCTCGAAGGCGCGTACCCAGGTGAGGGCGAAATAGGGCTGCATGGTCAACAGAAGGGCGATGGTGATCCAGTGCCCGAGCGGACCGGTCCAGGCGCCGGTGGCGGCGAGCGCGGGCGTGGCGACCACGCCGACGCGGAGCGCGTGGCGGAAAGCTGCCGACGAGAAGTGGAGGTTGGCCGAAAGAGGGCCGATTAGCCGGGCCCGCCAGCCGGCGGAGGGGGCGGCACCGATGGCGGCCCCAGGCGCGAGTTCAGTCGGGGCGGAGACCGTGCTGGCGAGCACGATTCGTTCGGCGATCGTGCGCGCGAACGGAGCGATTGGCAGCCCGGTGTCGCCGGCGGAGATGCCGGCTTCGACGGCGGCGGCCATTCTTCTCACCTTTTCCGGAGCGAGGGGATGGTCGGCGCGAATCGCCCGGGCGATCGTTGCGCACATGGCCCCGCTCCAGGCGAGCAGGCGGCGGGCCGCCCGGCGGGCGGAGGGATCCGCCTCTTCGAGCAGTTCCGACAGTCCGATCAGGGCGCCGAACGCCTGCTCGCCGGCTTCCAGCCGGATCAGGCTCTGCCCGGCACGGCCGCCGCTGCGACCTCGGGCCGCGATCGCGTCGGTGACCAGGGGCCGCGCCGTTTCGATCGCGGTGCGCACGGCGCGGCGGTGCACACGAGCGTGGTCCTCCCACGCCGCGCCGGGCGGCGCGTTGCAGATGCGACCGAGATCGTGCGCCAGAGCGGCCAGCTCCTGCCAGACCGAGCCCAAGGCCTCTCTGACGGGCGCATAGGGATGCACGGGCCAGATAACCAGCGTCAGGACAAGCGCCCAGACACCGCCGGCGAGGAAATAACCGGCGAAGGAGAACGCGGCAGCGAGGCCGGGCAATGGTGCGTCGAGCGCCAGGATCAGCACGACGCTCAAGAGATTACCGAGCGCCTGAAAGGCCAGCCCGTAGACGCGAACGAAGCTCAGCGCGAACAGACCGAGCGCCGCAAGCGGCAGTTCGATCAACGGCGAGAGCCCGCGCAGTAAGCCGAAGCCACCGAGTATGACGGCGCCGGCCAGTCCGAAACCGATCAAAAGCCGGGCGCGCCTGGCAAGAAGCCCGCCGGGATCCGCGAGACAGGTCAGCATCGCACCGAGCGCGGTCAGCATCAGGTCCGGGCGGCGCATCGTCGTGCCGAGCGCGACGATCGCCGCGACGGCGAGCGCGGCGCGCAGCCCCTCGAGGATGCTGAGGGCCCGTGGAGCGAAGACGATCGGAGGGCGCGCGAGTTCGGCGGGCGCTGCCGGCCGCCCGGGCGGCGCGCCCGGTGTCCGGGTCTGGCGCGGCAGCAGGCGGCCGCTCAGGCGGCGTTCGCCACGCCACGCAGCGCGTATTGCAGAGTGCCGTCGTGGCGGTAAGAGGCGGCCTCGTCGATCCGATCGACGCGCGAGCGCGGGGTTGCCTGATCGCGCTTGCCGTCGGGACGGTGGATGACCCGAGTGAGGTTCTCGCGCGACCGAAGTCCCATCATGCCGACGACGTCCAGCACTTTTTGCCTCCGGGGCCGAGCATATTGCGTCCCGTGCCTTTCCGGAACGCCAGAGGCTGGCCCGCCATGTCGACGCGGTTGGAACGGCGGACGCGCCGGACGTTCTCGGCGATCATCGCCTGCCGCCCGGGCAAGGCATGGACCTCACACGTCGCGCCCGTCCCTCCGGCAGATGCTAACGGCTGGTGGCGTGCCGAGCGTGCGGCGTGGACCGGATCCCGCGCCAGTGCGACCACCGCCTGACCGCGAGAGAAGGCCCTCCGCAGCTTCGCGCAAACGGAAGCACCGCTCCGACCCCCGCGTTGCGCTTTCGTTGCTGCGAATTGCCGCCGAGGAAGCAGCGGAAGGCGCGCCAGCGGCATCACGCGTTGCCTCGGCGCGCGGTGGGCGAGGCTTGACACACCTTTGTTTGTACGCACTGGTATGACGAGTGCGAGGCGCTCGGCGTTCGCTGGAGCGAAGGCAGCTGATCTGGAGGAAGCGATGCGCGAAAATCCGTTGAAGCAACGGCTAGCCGACGGCGGCTATGCTTTCGGCACCATGGTGTTCGAGTTCTTCACTCCGGGAATCGCGCAGATCGTCCACGCCGCCGGTGCCGAGTTCGTGCTCTATGACATGGAGCACAGCGGGGTCGGCATCGAGACGATCAAGCAGCAGATGGCGACCTGCCGCGGCATCGGGATCGTGCCGCTGGTCCGGGTGCCGGCCACCGAGTACCATTTCATCGCTCGTACGCTCGATGCGGGTGCCATGGGGATCATGGTGCCGATGGTCGAAAGCGCGGAGCAGGCGCGCGAGATCGTGGCAATGACGCGCTATCCGCCGCAGGGCAGGCGCGGCGCGGCATTCGGTGTTGCGCATGACGATTACGAGGCCGGACCGGTTGCTGCGAAGATCACGGCGGCGATGGCGCGCACGCTTGTTATTGCGCAAGTCGAGACTGCGAAGGGCGCGGCCGCCGTTGACGAGATCGCCGCGGTGGACGGCATCGACGTCGTCTGGCTCGGGCATTTCGACCTGACGAACTTTCTCGGCATTCCCGGCGAATTCAACCACGCCAAGTACCTGGCAGCGGTCGAGGAGATCGTTGCTGCCGCGCGCCGGCACGGCAAGAGCGCAGGTTTCATGCCGGTGGATGAGAAGTGGGCGCGCGATTACCTCGGCAAGGGATTCCGGATGATGGCATACGGGATGGACCTGATGATGCTGCAGCATGAGCTTTCGCACGGACTGGCGGCGATGCGGGAGGCGGCGCAGGGGCACGGGACCGGCAAGGGGCGGGCCCACGGATGACAAAGTTCCGGGTTGGTCTCACGCGCGACTTGATGGATGCCAGCGGCAAGCCGTCGTTCGGCGAGGAGACGCTGCAGGCGCTTGGCAAGGACCCGAGGATCGCCTGGGAGGTCCTGGCCACGGACGTGAAAGAGATCACTCCTGCCGAGATCGCGACATATGATGCGCTCTATATCGGCATGCCGCGAGTGACACCGGCGAGCTTCACAGGCAATGTGCAGCGCACCCGGATCATTGCGCGCCACGGGGTCGGTTTCGATACGGTCGATGTCGGCGCCTGCACGGCGCATGGCGTGATCCTGACCATCCAGCCGGATGGCGTCCGCCGGCCGATGGCGGTGGTCGCACTCACCTATGTCTTCGCGTTGTCGCAGAAGCTTTTGATCAAGGACCGTCTCACTCGGGCGGGGCGCTGGGCCGAGAAGGTGGGCCATATGGGGCGGGGTCTGATCGGGCGGACGCTCGGGGTGATCGGCGCCGGCAATATCGGCTCGGAGATCATCCGCCTGGCGCAACCGTTCGGCCTCACGGTCCTGGCGGACGATCCATTTGTCGATGCGGCGAAGATCGAGGCGGCGGGCGCGCGGGCGGTCGATCTCAAGACGCTGCTCCGCGAATCCGACTTCGTGGTGGTCATGTGCCAGTTGACGAAAGAGACCCGGCACTTGATCGGCGCGGCGGAACTCGCGCTGATGAAACCGGACGCTTATCTGATCAGTATCGCGCGCGGCCCGATCGTGGACGAAGCGGCACTGATCGCGGCGCTTAGGGCGGGGCGCATTGCCGGGGCGGGAATCGATGTGTTCGAGCAGGAGCCGGTCGATCCGGCCAACCCGCTGCTGACGATGGAGAACGTGATCGTGACGCCGCATGCATTGTGCTGGACCGATCAGTGCTTCAGCGGCATTGCCGAGAGCGGGTTCAACGGGATCCGCGCGGTCTTTTCCGGAAAAGCGCCGCGTGGCGTGGTCAACCGGGACGTGCTGGAGGACCGCGGGCTCAAAGAGTGGCTGCAAGCGAACGCAACCGCCGGGTCGGGCTGATCGCCCCGGCCATCAGGGGAGGAGACCGCAATGAATGAAATGATACCGAACGAAGAACACGAGCGCGCGCTCGGCCGGGAGCTGGATGCCTGGCTGGCCGGCGATCGTTCCAGGCGGCATGTCCTCGCCGCGTTGCTCGGCGTCGGGATGGGAGGTGCGGTTCTGCCGGCAGCCGCGCGCGCGGCCAGCCGCGCCGGCTTCCCGGCGCCGCAGCACAACCCGTTGCTGGAACAGGCGGCTGTGGAGATCGCGTCTCCGGACACGCCGCTCGGCAAGGCGCAGGCAGACGCGATCGCCGCCTCGACTACGGCGCCGGCCGATGGGTCGGCCTACCGGTCGGTCGCGGCGGCGAAAGGCAAATTCAACAAGGTCTCGCTCGCGCTCACCTACGAAGCCGGCCTGCAGGCGCTCGAGCCACGCAACTTCTCGGGACCGCTCTGGCAGCAACTGACCGGCATGCACTACAGCGTGGAGGAGCTCGCACACCCGGATCTCTATTCCCGGGCGATTACCGAGCATATCGCCCAGTCCGGCGCTTTCGACGTGCTCGATATCGAACCGGCATGGATTCCCTCGCTTGCCAATGGCGGAGTGATCGCGCCGATTGACGAATACGTGAAGAAATACATGAACCAGGCGGATCTGAACGACTACCATCCGCTCTACAAGTATCTGCCCATGTACAAGGGCAAGCGTTGGGGCTTCTTCGACGACGGGGATCAGCTCGAACTCTATTACCGCACCGACGTGTTCGGCGATCCGAAGTTGAAGAGTGCTTACGAGGCGAAGTACAAGCAACCTTTCCGCGTGCCGGCAACCTGGGACGAATACTCACAGGTGGCGCAGTTCATCACCGACCAGCTCGCGCCCAAGGTGTATGGAGCGGTGCATTTCCGCAAGTTCGGCAGCCCCGGCAACCAGTTCGGCTTCCTGCAGGAATACCGCTCCAATGGCGGCATCCTGTTCGACCCGAAGACGATGAAGGCGCAGCTCGCCTCGCAACCCGGG
>JBOHMN010000569.1:0-2867 GCA_050730175.1 Acetobacteraceae bacterium
GGCGGATGGCTCACGAAACTCCCCGTAGCGGCTCGGCTCGCCCGCTGCCAGCAGCAGACAGGCGGAATCGTAAAGCCGCTCGCGCACCATTTTCGTTAGCAGAAGTTCGTACCGCTTGGCATAGGAAGCGTCGCGGAACTCATCGAACACCTTGTAATGGGGTTCCCGGGCCCTAACCGGGGCGTTGGAATTGGCGCAATCCTCGAGCAGCATCAGGTAACCGAGCCAAGGACGGGCAGACGGGCTGAATGCGCCCTCGCGGTATGCCGCCCACAGGTCCGTCGCGCTACCCAGCGCTTCCTCCGTGCGGTTGTTGTAATTGTTCCCGAACGAGGGCCCGACCTGAGACTTGAACTCGATCCCGGCCAGGAAATTGCCGTTAGTGACCACGATCAAGTCCCACTGCTTTTCCGGCCTGTACCAGCCCGGCAGCTCGAGATGGCGTTCGCAATGAACGCTGGCTCGGGGCAGGCCATATTCGCAAAGCACATCCCGAACCAGGCCCACGAAGCCGTCCATCTGAGCCCCGCCGGTCACGGCGGCACGCTCGCCCGCATCCCGCGCGCCTTTAACGGAGCCTTGCTTCTCCGATTGCGCCCGGCGGACCAGCCAAAACTGCCGCACCGCCTCGCGCAGCTTGGTCTCGATATCCGCCGCGAGGGCCATTGCCCCTACGCCGCCTCCACCCGAACCGTCGCCGTGCTAAACAGGCTGAGCAGATCACGGTGGATGCGCTTCTGCGCCAAATCCAGGTAATGGGGATCAACCTCGATCCCGATGCTGTTGCGCCCACACAGTCCGGCGGCGACGGTGCTAGTCCCAGTGCCAAGGAACGGATCAAGAACGGTATCGCCCACGAAGCTAAACATGCGGACCAGCCGTTGAGCCAGCTCGAGGGGAAACGGGGCGGGATGGTCGCGGGTTGACGCCCCGGTCACGTCGCTCCAAATCTGCCGGAACCATGCGCCGTGCTCTTCCGCGGAAATGAGGCTCAGCAATCGCGTAGACAGGTCCGGCTGGCGATAACCACCTGGCTTGCGCTGCATCAGGATGAACTCGATATCGTTCTTGATGACCGCGTTCGGCTCGTACGGCTTGCCCAGGAACCCCGGCGACCCGTTCTCAACCTCATAGGCAGCGTTGGCGATCTTGTGCCAGATGATCGGCGCAAGGTTATCGAACCCGATAGCGCGGCAGCGTTCTTGGATTGACGCGTGCAGCGGAACCACAGTATGCCGCCCGCCGTTCTTGCGCCGGGAAAGGCAAACATCCCCGACAACGCAAATCAGCCGCCCACCCGGCACCAGCGCCCGGTAGCAGTGCGCCCAGACTCGATCAAGCTCGACGAGGAATCGCCCGTAGTTGGCAATATCGCCCATCTGCCCGGCGTTGGGCCGATATTGCTTCAACGTCCAGTACGGCGGCGACGTCAGGATCAGGTGGACGCTCTCGTCGCCGAGCCATCCCGCCTCGCGGGCGTCCGCCCGGCAGAGACGGTGTTCGGTCGGCAGCCCCGCCGCCGCCCGGTGGAGCAGGCCCATCAGGTGCTCATCTTTGGCGATCCGGGGCAGGTCGCGCTGCGGGTCCGTGATCGGCCCGACCTCGCGCGGAATTGCATCGCCGATGCCCCCGGCAGGCCGCCCCTCTCCTTTTCCGCTCGCCGGCGTGGCCGCGCCCACACAGCAGGTGTGTCCGGCCATTTGAATGCTAGATTGACGGCGCGGGCCGGCGCCGGTACAGCCGGCCACTCTCCGCGGGAGCAAATTGCCGGAGGGAAGCCTCATCGGAGAACCTTGAACGGCTGGTTTTGCGCCTCCCACTTCCTTATCGCCGTGAGAACGCCGCGCACGGACCCCGTGCTCTCCGTGTACGCCAGGCGCAGCTCGTGCGCTAAGCCCTCCTCCGAAAACCCCTTGGCACCAATGAATCGTAGGCCCTCCGCCAGCACGGCAAGCGTGTCGTGGCCGTGCAGGACCTTGTAGATCTCCGTCTCCGGGACGTCGAGCGCGTCTAGCTCGCGCCGAAGCTCGCTCTCGGCGACGCCGGCGAGGCTCGCGGCCGCGTGCGTTACGGCCAATTCGTCGATGCGCCAACCAGGTCGAATAAAACGGCGCGGGTTCAGCCGCTGGAAGTCAATGCCCCAGCCGCTGACGCGCGCCAGCAGCCGAACTTTCCCGAAGATGAGCGCCTTCCGCTCGAGTGCCGCCCGCACGCTTCCTTCCGTCTTCTCCAGATCGGCCAGCAGACGCGGGTCGCTCGCCTCCGCGATGACCGCCTCCAGCCCCGCGCTGCGCAGGAGTGTCGTGTCGAGGTCGCGTTCGCTAGTCCCCACGATATGGACGCACGAGGGCTGCGCGTTAAGCATCGAATCGCAGTCATCATCAACGACGCCAAGCACACCTAATTGGCCGCGTCGGCAGGCCTCCTCGACCGCGAGCAAGACGTTTTGCTTCCCCCCCCCGACCAGGATCTGCTCAGGTCCGGTGGCCAGCCTCGGCCGAAAAAATTTCGAGTCACGGTCCCCCTCGACAACCAAAATGCCCGAAGCGAGAACGGCCCGACTAAGCGTTATTTCGGCGACCAGGTCGCCCACGGCCCGAGGGACGAGCAAGCTCACGCGTCAGGCCTGCTCCTCGCTCGATTCCGCGGCCGGGAGCGCGAGCGCGAGGTCCGATCTATCTCCGATAATAAATGGGGAATGCGTGGCGAGCAGCGCATCGAATGCCACAGTCGAGACGAGCAGGAGCAGGTCAGGAAGAAATCTTTTCTGCCATGTCACGTGAAGCGAGAGCTCTGGCTCATCAATCATCACGAGCGTGTTCGGGCGCACGCGGAAAAGCAGGTAGTACAGCAGCACGAGCTCGTGC
>JBOHMN010000570.1:0-2051 GCA_050730175.1 Acetobacteraceae bacterium
TCGCCGCATCAGAAGCTGGTCATTTTTACCGAGCATCGCGATACGCTGCACTACCTCCGGGCGCGGATCGGCACACTGCTCGGGCGAGAGCAGGCGGTTGTCGCGATCCACGGCGGCATGGGCCGGGAGGAGCGTATGAAGGCGCAGGAAGCCTTCCGCCACGATCCCGAGGTCCAGGTACTGGTGGCGACCGACGCCGCGGGCGAAGGCATCAATCTCCAGCGCGCCCACCTGATGGTGAATTACGATCTGCCCTGGAATCCGAACCGGCTGGAGCAGCGCTTCGGGCGCATTCATCGCATCGGCCAGACGGAGGTCTGCCATCTCTGGAATTTGGTCGCCGGGGAAACCCGCGAAGGCGATGTCTATCACAAGCTTCTGGAGAAGCTCGCACAGGCGCGCAGCGCGCTGGGCGGCCAGGTCTTCGACGTGCTCGGCAAGGTGCAGTTCGAAGGCCAGTCGCTGCGCGATCTCTTGATCGAGGCGATTCGCTACGGCGATTTGCCGGAGGTTCGGTCGCGGCTGACCAGGGTGGTCGAGAACGCCTTAGACAAAGACGCCCTGCGCGAGCTGCTCGAAGACCGCGCGCTGGCGCACGACGCGATGGACGCTTCGCGGGTTTACCGCATCCGTGAGGAGATGGAGCGAGCCGAGGCGCGCCGGCTGCAGCCCCATTATGTCGAATCCTTCTTTCTCGCAGCCTTCCGGCGCCTGGGCGGCAGTATCCGCCAGCGCGAGCAGCGGCGTTACGAGATCACGCACGTGCCCGCGCCGGTCAGGAACCGCGACCGGCAAATCGGCTTCGGCGAGCCGGTGCTTGAGCGCTACGAGCGCGTGGCGTTCGAGAAGGCGCTCGTGGCGCCGCAGGGAGAGCCGCCTGCCGCCTTCGTCTGCCCGGGCCATCCGCTGCTGAACGCGGTGATCGACATCAGCCTGGAACGCTATCGCGACCTTTTGCGCCGCGGCGCCGTGCTGGTTGACGAACGCGATCCGGGGACGAGCCCGCGCGTGCTGTTCTTCCTCGAGCACGCAATCCAGGATGCGAGCGTCACCCGATCCGGCGAGCGGCGGGTAGTTTCGAAACGGCTGCTGTTCGTCGAGATCGACGCCGAAGGAACGGCCCGGCATCTCAACTACGCGCCTTATCTCGACTATCGCCCGCTCGCGGAAGGCGAACCCAAGGCGGAGGCGATCATCGCCCGGCCCGAGGCAGCATGGATCGGCCGGGACCTCGAAAGCAAGGCTCTGGCGCATGCGATTGCGCAAGTGGTGCCAGAGCATCTGGCAGAGATCCGGGATCGCAAGCTCGCGCTGCTCGCGAAGACCGAGGCGGCGGTGAAGGATCGGCTGACCAAGGAAATCAATTACTGGGATTTCCGGGCCGAGCAGCTCAAGGAGCAGGAGCGGGCCGGCAAGGCCAACGCGCGGCTGAATTCAGGCGAGGCCCGCAAGCGGGCGGACGAGCTGCAGGCGCGCTTGCAAAAGCGCATGGAGGAGATCAAGCGCGAGCGGCAATTGGCGCCGCTGCCTCCGGTGGTGCAGGGTGGTTTGCTGATCGCGCCCGTGGGCCTCATTCGCGCGATGGACGGAGTGAAGCAGGCGCTCGCTGAGAGTGTGGTCGACACCCAGGCCGCCGCAGCGCGGGCGCGGGGGATCGTGATGGAGATCGAGCGCGGCCTCGGCTTCGTTCCAATCGATCGGGAATTCGAGAAGCTCGGCTACGACATCGAAAGTGCCGTCCCCGGCACCGGCCGGCTTCGCTTCATCGAGGTAAAGGGCCGCGCCGACAGCGCCGACACGGTAACCGTGACGAAAAACGAGATCCTCTATTCGCTGAACAAACCCGACGATTTCATCCTGGCGATGGTCGCGTTCGGGTCAGATGGATCGCATGAAGTCCGTTATCTGCGCCGGCCCTTCCATGAGAAGGGTGTCACCACCGATTTTGCCGGCGCCACCGTCAACTTCCCTTTCGCGCAATTGCTCGCCGAAGCGGCCCTGCCCTCGTGAGATCCCGATGACCGTCAAAACCAGCAACGCGGTTCCATGAA
>JBOHMN010000571.1:0-2310 GCA_050730175.1 Acetobacteraceae bacterium
CAGCAGGGGCGCTCGAGCGCGCGACGGGCCGCGCGCGCGTCGCCCCACAGGCAGCGCTGAGCGCGCTGGTGGAAAGCGCCGAGGCGATGGCCGCAACCGACGATGCGGGCGGGCCGGAGCGACTTTGGGCGTTCGAGGAAGGCGATGCGCTCGCGGCGCATCTCACCGAGCTGATTGGTGCACTGGCGCATCTTTTGCCGATGCCGCCCGATGCCGTTCCGGCGCTGCTGGACGCGGCCCTGAAAGGGGTCGTGGTGAGGGGCCGGCGTGCCGTGCGCGGCGCAGGCGAGGGAGCGCTGGAGCATCCGCGGGTCTTTATTTGGGGTCTCCTGGAAGCGCGGCTGCAGACGGTGGAGCTGATCGTGCTCGGGGGCCTCAGTGAGGGAAGCTGGCCGCCGGCGACAGACCCCGGACCCTGGCTCAGCCGGCCGATGCGCGCCGTGCTCGGGTTACCGGCGCCGGAAGAGGCGGTGGGGCGGGCTGCGCACGATTTCCTGGCCGCGGCACTTGCGGCGGCGGAAGTCGTATTTTCTGCGCCGCGTCGACGTGACGGCGCCCCGGCGGTGCCGGCGCGCTGGCTGATGCGCCTGGCGGCGATGCTGGGGCGGGAGCTGCCGCGGCACCCGGCGGTTCTGTGGGCACGCGCACTCGATCGCCCGGCGGGGGCGCCGCATCCGGTTTCCGCACCGCGACCCAAGCCGCCGGTTGCGGCGCGGCCGCGCCGGCTTGCCGTGACGGAAATCGCGACCTGGCTCGCCGACCCTTATGCGATCTACGCGCGCCACGTTTTGCGACTGCGGCCGCTTCCAGGGATCGCGGAGGCGGCCGATGCGGCAGATTTCGGGCAGATCGTGCATGCCGGACTCGCGCGATTTTTTGCTTCGGTCGCGGGAGTGTGGCCGGCCGATGCGGCCAAAGGGCTTGGCCAGTCCTTGTGCGACGCCCTCGAGGAGCACTGCTTGCCGCCACACCTGGCACACTGGTGGCAGCCACGGCTCGCACGGATTGCGGCGTGGGTTGATGGAGAGGAGAGGCTGCGGCGAGCCGGAGCAGCGGCGCCTCTGATCGCGGTCGAGCGGGGCGGCGAATGGAAACTTTCGGGCCCGGCGGGGCCGTTCATCCTGGCGGGGCGGGCTGACCGGATCGAACGGCGGGGCGACGGTCGAATTGGAATTCTCGACTACAAGACGGGGCGCATCCCGGTTGCGGCTGACGTTTTCGCCGGGCGCGCGCCGCAACTGCCCCTGTTGGCGGCCATGGCGGAGGCGGGCGCGCTCGGAGCGGAATTTGCGGCGCCGGTCGCGGAGCTCACCTACTGGCGCCTACTCGGCCGTGACGCGGCGGGTGAAGCGGGGCTCCTCACGCGTCCGGAGCAAATCCCCGCTCTCAAGGATGCGGCGGTCGCGGGGCTGATGGGCCTGATCGCGGCTTTCGACGAGCCGGCGCGGCCGTATCTGGCGCAGCCCCACCCGGGGAACCTCCCGTCATACTCGGACTATGCACGCCTGGCACGCGTTGCCGAGTGGGCATCGGGCGGCGTGTGATGCGGGGCGCGCGGGACGAAGCGGCGAGCGACAGGGCGGCCGCTGGCAAAAGGGCTGCGTTGGGCCTTGCCGAACAGGCGCAGAGAATTGCCTCGGATCCAGGGGTCTCGGCCTTCGTTGCGGCGTCCGCCGGTTCAGGGAAGACCAAGCTTTTGACCGATCGTCTGCTCCGGCTGATGCTGGCCGGTTGCGAGCCGGCGAAAATCCTTTGCCTGACGTTCACCCGCGCGGCAGCGGCCGAGATGGCGCTCCGGCTGCAACGGCGGCTTGGCGCGTGGATCGGGATGGCGGATGCGGATCTCGATGGGGCGCTGGCCGAGCTTGGCGTAGCACCTGGGGAGGAGCAGCGGCGGCGCGCGCGGCAACTCTTTGCCGAGGTGCTGGATCTCCCGGGGGGCATGCGGATCAGCACGATCCATGCCTTCTGCCAATCGGTGCTGCGCCGCTTTCCGCTCGAGGCGGAGCTGTCACCACATTTCGAGCTGGAGCCCGTGGAGGAGGCGGCGCTCGCACTCAGCGATGCGGAGCGGCGGGTGCTGGCGGGACGTGGGCTCGCGCCGGTCATTGCGGTGCTCGCGCCACAACTCGGCGCACTTGATCGGCTCGGCGAATTCCTGGGCGAGCTGGTCGCAATGATGGATCGGTTCGCCTGGCTTGCCGCGCTGGCGCCGGCGGCGCGCGGCGCCGCCTTTCGGCGCGCGGCCGGGGCGCCTCTGGTGTCGCCTGAGCGGGCTTTCGTTGCGGCGGATGCGGCGCTCGGCATGGC
>JBOHMN010000572.1:0-5031 GCA_050730175.1 Acetobacteraceae bacterium
TCGGGTCCTGGAAGTGCCGCAGGACCTCGAGCTTGATGTCACCCTCCTTCAACATGGATGACGTGACCGAGCGGACGAGCACCATCCGATCGCGGGCCCGCGAGAGCGCCACGTTGTAGCGCTGCTCGTAGGGTCGTGTGGTCTGCTTCTTTGCGCTCTCGGCATCATGGACCATGGAGAGGAATACGATGTCCCGCTCCTGGCCCTGGAAGGTTGCGGAGTCACCGCACAAAATGCGGTGCTCGTCTATCGCCTTGGGGCCGATAGCCTGGATGAGGTGATTGTAAATCAAGTGGGGCTGCTTGTCGCGGTGCAGCGCGATCACGCCAATGCTCCGCTTGCCCGCGGCGTTCACCGCGGCATCCGCGATCGTGCGCTTGATCTCCTCGACGACGATGGCGGCCTCTGCCTCGTTCACGTGATCGCGGCGCCGGCCGTCTTCGACGAGGATGTCCACCAGCGGCGGATCGAGCCGTTCACTCGGCTTGGGCAGTCGGAGCGGCAACAGGCCGCCAGGATAGAAGCGCGAGGAAAAGCGGATGATCGGCTCGACGCAGCGGAAATGCTCGCGCAGGAGGACGGCCGTATCCGGATACATCATGCCGCCCAGCTCGTAGAGCGAAGTGGCGGGATCGATGTGGTTCGCCAGCGGCTGGCCCTTGAGGTAGATGTCGCGGAGCCGATCGACGACGGCCTGTGCGACGAATACGGTTGGGCTGACCTGTTTGTCGTCGCCGACGATCAGCAGCTTCTGGCCGCGCAGGACAACCGGTAGCGCCATGATGTTCGACTGGCTGGCCTCGTCGATGATGACGAGGTCGAACCCGCCCAGCTCGGCCGGGAGCTGCTCGGAGACGCGCCATTCCGGCATGATCCAGCAGGGGATCGCCTTCGCCGCGGTCCGCATGCTGTCGCGCAGGATGCGCCGCATGCGCACCCCCGTCTTGGCGCCGGCCGTCTTCGGCAGCTTGGCGAGAGCCGCAAGATACCCGCGGAGCGCAGCTTGAACATTGTCGGTCAGCCGACCGCGCAGCCCGAGGTAGGTTCGAAGCTCTATCACGTCCAGGAAGTGCCGCTCCCGCGCCTTCGTCAGCTCGGCCCGCTCGCGCGTCAGCGCCTCGGTTCTTGCGCGGTCGGCAACGCGGGCGAGAAAGCCCCGTGCGCGTGCGTAGTCCCATGCGTCGCGCCAGTCCGAAGGCAGCACAATGTCGTCTGCGCCCGGCGGTTCGCGCGCGATCCGGTCGGCCCATCGTTCCGCGCCGCTTGCGCGGACCCGCTCCGCGAGCGCGAAGAGCCAGCGCAGATCGTCCTGCAGCCCGGCCAGGCGATCGGCTTCGGCTTGGATGTCCTGCCACTGCGTGGCGACCGCGGCGTCATCGATGTCTGGCGCCCCAAGACCCTCGGCGGTTTGCAGCAGCGCTTCGCCGAACGTTCCACCCACCTCGTGCGCGCGAGCGCGCAGTTCTTCGCTGAGCCGCATCGCCGCCGCCCGTTCGGCCTCGCCGAGGTTGGCGCGGAGCACGGCAACGGCCAGAACGACGTCGATGCGCAGCACCACCGCCTCGGCTTGCACGCCGTAGGGGAAGAGCACGCGGAGGCGCGCGAGGCGAGCCTGCGCCTCGATCACCAGGATGAGCATCTCCTCCGCAGGCTGGCCGAGCCGGGGCAAAGCCTCGCGAGCCGCCGCGCGATCTTCCGGAAATAGCGTCAGACCGTGTGCTCTGGCGAAGGCGTTCCACCGAGCGGCGAACTCGTGTGTCTCCTCGCGCCAGGCGTGAAGTTTGACGAGCTTCGACCAGCCGGCGGCGTCCCGTGGCGACACCCCGGCGATGCGCGCGGCATCGATAGCGTCCCTGACCGGACTTCGGCCGAAGCGGCCAAACACGCCGAACGGCTTCCGACCCTTGGAAAGCCTGTCGAGCGCTGCGGCCAGCCGGTCCGCCTCCGCAATCTCCGCCAGCTCCGGGGCGAGCAGGGCGAGCTCCTCACCTTGCCTGGTGAGCCGCGCGGCTTCCTTGAGCAGCGAAAGCAACAAAGCAGGCGGGATGCCGCCCGGCGAAGAGCCCCCTGCCAAGGCCTCCCACGCCGCCGGCATCCAAGGGTGGTACGGGCAACCGTCCCGCCAAGCTGCCAGCCGCTCCAGCCAGTCGAGCAGGTCCGCAAGCTCGCCCGGCGCGGCGGCGGCGAGATCTGGGAGGGGAAGGGCGCCGTCGCGCTCCGCCACCGCTTTCTCCGCAGCGGCACGGAGCGCCTGATGCGCCGCGACGACCGCGCCGAGGCCCGGGAACGCCGCCGAGCCCGATGGAAGATTGTCCGCTCGGTAACACACATCCTCGCCGAGATGACGTCGAAGCCGGCGCGCTGCGTCGATCTCCGGATCGCCAAAGCACGGCTCGTAGTGCGCCGTGATGTCCAGGCGATCGCGGAACCAGTCGTGCCGGTCGCCCTGGGCGGCGGTCCAGGCCGCGATTGCCTGCGGCAGGAGATTCGCGCCGCGCCAGGGGATTTCGGTGAGGTTTGCTCGTGCGATGTCCGCCAGCTCGGCGTCGATTGCGGCCGTCCGCGTGTCCGCCTGGTCGATGCGGCGAAGCAAGTCGTCCGCCCGCCGCTCGGCCGCGCGCGTGTTGATGGCCAGCACCCGCGCGGCGAGCACCGACACGGCCTCCTCGAGCTGGCGCGCGCCCTCGCGATCGCTGTGCGTTACGGCGATCGCGAGGTCGCCGAGCGCCTTGGGCAACTTCTCGCGGATCGCGGTCAGAGCTTCCGCGGTGTGCGCGGACACCAGCACGCGCCGCCCCGTGGCCATCGAGTGGCCGATGATGTTGGCAATGGTATGGGTCTTGCCGGTGCCGGGAGGCCCTTGCACCACCACGCCATAGACGTCCGGCTGCTCCAGGCGACGTATGATTTCTTCTTGTTCTTCATTGGCGGGCAATGGAAAAAGGATGCGTTCCCGCGATGATGCGCCGGCCGAACCGCCGCCGCTGTTGTTCCAGCTGTCGCCGGGAGGCCCAACTCCGCGCGGGGAGATGATTGCACCCGGAAGCTTGTCGGACAGCGGCGTCACGAACCGCCGCGCGGTTTCCGGCAGCGGGACCGTATCGTTGAGCAGCCCATCTGCCAAGCGGCGGATGTCGTCGCGAAGAATATCTTCGCGGCGGGGACGGACGATGACGCAGAAGGTCGGGCTGATGCGGAGCCCCTGCCCCGCCGAGCCGAGCTCGTCGTCCGGCGCCAGCACGACCCCGCTGGCGTCCAGGCGGGCCGCGCAGGTTGCCAGAACGCTTTGGAAGCTGGACGGATCGGAGGGTCGGAGCACAAGATCCGGGTCTTTGGCGATCTCCTCGAGCCGGGTCGCCATCTCGCGCTGCAGAGCGGCGGCGGCGGAGATGCCGAGTTCCGAGAAAGCTGCGAGCGCCGGTGCAGGCGGGACGTTGCGAGGGAGGATCGCGAGCGTGCCGTCGGACTGCTCGAGCTCGAACTCGGCCCGCTGCTCGATCAGCGGAACGTTGATCCGCCGCCCGTTGTACTGCCAGTGCGCCAAGCCCATGCCGACGACGAGTTCCAGGCCGCCCTCGCCTCCGGCGGCCGCAATCTGGGCATGGGCTTGGAAGAGCCTTTCGTAAATGCCGATCGCCTTGCGCCGGGGCGCTTCCGAGGCCGCCCACGCGCGCCAGGAACCCTCGGTGTAGGCGTCCAGCACCGCAGCGACGGCGGGCAGCTCCGCCGGGCGAAGCGGCACGGCCCAGGGGTCGCCCTGCCCCGGCTTGCCATCCACTTGGTAAACCGCATCCGCGTCGGCGAAACCGGCGTCGATTAGCTCGGTCGCCTCGTCCGGCGTGACCTCGACAATCCGCTCGGCCAGGAGGGAGGGTTCGTTGCTGGGATCGGGGTGCGCCTCGCTTCGCAGCCAGGCCCGGAGATCATCGGGCGGCGGGGGCGGACGCCGCTCCTGGAGGCGGGCGAACGACAGCCACACGTCTTCGGACGCCGCATCGTCTGACGGGGCGAATGTGATGCCGGGAAGCGGCGTGCCGTCTTCGCCCAGCAGGTCCCGGGCCGTGAGGTGGATCGGATATTCCGAGATATCGAAGACGACACTGCCGGGCCGCGCCAGGAGTTCCGCGGTGAAGTGCAGCAGATTCTTCAGGCCTTCCCGAGCCTGGCCGTCCTCGGTGGATGGGTTGTCGCTCGGCATCGCAGTCCTTCTTGTATCCCAGGAAAGCTGATTTTTCGGTAACTGCCCAGGTAGCAGGGGCGGTCAAACCACCCGCAGGTCTGCGAGCAAGCGCTGCGGATTGTCGGTCAGCGTCTTGAGAATATCCCATCCCTGTTTCCTGGCGGTGGAAAGCAGCGACCGGACCACGGCAAATTCCATGGCCCCGTCTTGTGAGCGGAAACTGCCGGAAACCTTTTGCCGCAGCTTCATCATGCGCCCGTCGCGCTCTGCCAGGTTGTTGGGTGCGCCTTGACAAGGCGCACTATTCTCCCCGGTGGAAATCCGGGCCGGCAAACTCTCGCTCCAGCCGGAAGCACTCGGGGCGGATCAGGAGGCGACGAATGGTCTGAAGCACTCCGAGAAAAAGCCCCGTAGGGGGTCAGCGGACCGTGCGGGCCGCAACGTGAGTAAACCTCGAGCAGGCCTCGAAACCATCAATGTGGGAGCCGACCCGCCATAACAACGGGGAAGGCCGCCGACGTCGGCGAAGCGAGCGAGACACGCAGCCGATGATCACACCGGGGTAGTGATGGCAGCACGCACGGGACACGAATGGTGCGCAACAAGGGAAGTCTGCGATCGTGGTGGGGGGTGGCAACTCCACGCCAACGGCGAACCCGTGAGGGCCAGCGCCGGCGGACGCAGATGGCGGATGGGTTCGTATTACCGACGAGGCCGGGTAACGCCGGCGGAGGGAAGGAGCCCTGACCCGACCCAGGCGAGGGAAGGGCCGAGAGCCCGGTGATTGACGATGAGTCTACCAACACCGTCTGAAACGGTTGAGAAGCTACAGACCTCGCTACAGACGAAAG
>JBOHMN010000573.1:0-1515 GCA_050730175.1 Acetobacteraceae bacterium
CCGGCGATGCCGACGAGGGATATTCGCTCACGGCGATGGCCTATCGCGACACCTGGAACTCGCAGACCGACGTGCCCTTCCAGGCGCTGTACGATGGGCAGCTCTCCTCGCGCTTCGACCAGTTGGACAAGACGGACGGCGGCGATGCGCACCGCTCGAGTCTCTCGTGGGGATACCACGATCATCTGGGCGACGGGACGTTCCTGGCCAACGCCTACGTCATCAGCAACCATTTGACGCTGTGGAACGACTTCACGCATTTCCTGGTCGATCCGATCGAAGGCGATCAGGAGGCACAGCACGAAGACCGCACGACGGTTGGAGGGGATACCAGCTACGGCTGGTCGACACCCTTCGGCGGCATTGATAACGACTGGCTGGTGGGCCTGCACTCACGCACCGATTTCAATGACGTCACGCGCCTGCCGTCGGAGGATCGCGTTCCCCTGACGGCCGCGCAGCTCGCGGCGGCTGACTATGATCCCTATTTCGAGGAAGAGGACCAGGTGCGTCTCAACGCCATCGCGGCCTATGTGCAGGCGACCACGCATTGGACCGACCAGTTTCGGACAGTACTCGGATTTCGAGAGGATTATCAGCGCGGATCGGATATCGATGAGCTTGCGCAGTTGCATCAAACTGGGTTGTACGGGTATACCCCATATACCAACGGCGGTACGGACAGCCGCGCGCTGGCCGAGCCCAAGGCGAACCTGATCTACCGCGTCTCTCCGAATAGCGAAGTCTATGCCAGCTGGGGTATCGGCTATCACAGCGACGATCTGCGCGGCGTCAACCAGGCGAAAAGCTTGGGGGAACCCGGCGCACCACTGATTGCCAGCCAGACCGGCGAGGAGGTGGGCCTGCGCCAGGATCTGCTCGAGCACAAGATTGCCCTCACCGCGGCGCTGTTCTCATTGAACGCGCAATCCGAAGTGACCTACGACCCGGACGTGGGTCAGGATTCCGCCGGACCGGCCAGTGTGCGCCGAGGCTATGAAATCAACATCACCTACCAGGCCGAGCGCTGGCTGGAATTCTATGCCAGCTACTCCGGCGATCATGCCCGCTACAAGACGCCCTACGACGACGGGTCGGGTCACGACGGCTACTACCTCCCCAATGCCCCGGAGGGCACGGGCGAGTTCAGCATGTATGTCCACAATCTCGGCCCCTGGAGTGGCAGCCTGGAATACCGGTACCTCGGCCGTTTCCCGGTGACCTCGGGCCCCTGCACAAACGACGCCGTCGCCGCGGACTTCGGGCCGGGCTTCACCTGCGCCAATGCGCCCATGTACAACCACACCAACGGCACCACCGGCCCAGTGTACGGTGCCGGCTACGGGGAGTGGAATGGCGAGGTGAATTACGCCTTCCGCCATGGATGGACCGTCGGGCTCTTCGTCAACAACATCCTGAACACGCACGCGAACGGCATGGAGTACTACTACGTCTATCGCCTGGCCAATCAGCCCGACTACGGAGAGGCCGGGGAGACCTTCCACGCTCTCGATC
>JBOHMN010000574.1:0-1854 GCA_050730175.1 Acetobacteraceae bacterium
ATGCGAAACAGGTCGGCGCGGGTGGCGAGCTGAAAGTCACCCGGAGAGTCGTAAAGGATCAGGTCGGAGTCATGGACGATCTCGTTGAGGTGGAGCGTCCATCCCCACTGCCCGATTTTCGCGATGGTCGCGACGGGGTCCATCCTGTCGAGGCCCTCCCAGAGTGTTTCGGGCAGCTCGAAGCGGGGCGTGTGATAGAACGCATCCTCCAGCGTCGCAGCGACTTCGCCGAGCAAGTGATCCGTGCGCGGCACGAAGATCATGTCTGTATTCGTTGAGAGAATCCAGCGGTTGGCCGGGTTCGAACGCCGGAGTGCGACGTTGCGGGCGACCGGCTCGAGCGCGGCAAGGTGCGTGCGGTCCTGGAACCGCCTGTGCAGGGCGGAGCGGACGCGGAAAACCCGCAGCAGGCGGCGCGCGCGGGTGGTCAGCGTGTCGCGGATCGCCTCGGGGAAGGTCGGGAAATCGTCGGGCGTGTTGTAGTCGACGAAGAGGATTTCATCGCCGTCCGCGCCCAGCAGCTCGGCCATGCAATTGAGGCTGAGGGCGGCCCTTTTGTGAAGGTTGTAGCCGTAGCTGTCATTCCGGCCATAGAGGATGATCGACAGCATGCGGGTGAACGGGCCTCCGGGTCGCGCGCGGGGTTGGTTTGTCGCGCGCGTGACCCCCTGCCCTTCCTGCCTTTTGCGGAGCGCGAATTCAAGGGGGAGGAGAAGGCGTTGCGTCCGGCACGCGAGCACGAGCGCGTGGCGCTGTAACAAATACTATACGCTTTACGCTCAGAGAGTAGTGTTCTCGTGAGGAGTGACTTCGGGCCGATGAATCGAAGATGAATTCCGAGCGGGTTCTCACAGCACCGAGGCAGGCCAGCCGGGCTGCGACGGCAAGCGCCTCACGGCTCGCACTCTACGCCTTGTTCCTGGCCGCTGCAGTTTCACCGCTGCTCCGGGTTCGGGTTCCGGCGCTGGTGGATTATCCGGATCACCTCGCACGGATGTGGATCCTGGCGCGCCACGGAACCATACCGGCGCTGGCCGCGAACTACCAGATCCATTGGCGGATCCTGCCCGACCTGGCGATGGACCTGATCGTCCCGCCGCTCTCGCAGGTCATGCCGATCGATGCTGCCGGGCGCGTTTTCATCGGCCTCACGATTGTGGGGCTGATCGGCGGCACCGCAACCTTGCACCGTGCGTTGCATGGGCGGTGGGCAGTCTGGCCGCTGTGGTCGGCGCTCTTTGTTTACAATGCGGTGCTGTTCTGGGGCTTTCTCAACTGCCTGTTCGGGATCGCCGTTGCCTTGTTCGCGTTAAGTGGCTGGATGGCGACGCGGGACTGGCGGCCTGCCTTCCGCATTCCTTTGTTCTCGGCTGCCGCGAGCGTGCTTTTTCTTCTTCATCTGTTCGCCTTCGGGTTCTACGGGCTTTGTGTTGCGCTTTATGAGATCGACAGGCGGATCAGGCAGCGGCAAGCCGTGGTGGCGGGCGCTTCGTCGTTGCTGGTAGTCGGGGCGCAATTCCTGCCCGGGCTGGTGCTCTGGTATGTGAGCCTGAGACACGCCGGGCCGACCCTGACGCGGTATGGCGACTTGGCCGACAAGCTGCACGCGCTGATGGCGCCGTTCACGTTCGGCTACATCCCGGCGCCGTTCGACCTCGTCGTCGCGCTGCTGGCACTAACCTTCCTTACGTGGGCGATCGGCACGCGCGCGCTCACGCTGGCGGCGGAATTCCGCCGGCCGCTGGCCGTCATGGCGGTGGTGGCGATGGCGATGCCGAATACGCTGAGCGGGAGCTGGGCGGCGGATCTGAGGTTGCCCGTTGCTCTGACGTTTCTGCTGATCGCGGCGAGCCG
>JBOHMN010000575.1:0-4645 GCA_050730175.1 Acetobacteraceae bacterium
GGCCGCCATATCCACGTCAGACCGGGATAGCTTCCGCCTCGTCGTCGGGGCCGAAATCATCCACCAGCATCGGAGCAATCCGAAATTCGGGCGGGTGAAGCTGCAAAAGGAACTCTATCTCGCCGAAGCCCATCTCGGCATCGGCGAACTCCAGGGGAATTACTTCCGTCAGGCGGCGGGGCCGCTCGATCGCGCCTTGATCGAGGAGACAGAGCGTGCGGTGGACGCGGCAGGCTTCTACAGGGCGAGCCAGGCGGACGGGGCGGGAACGACCGTCACCTATACCCCGCTGTCAAACGCCGGGCGGCACAGCGCGGAACTCAAAAGCCTGCTGGGTCCGCGCGCCGAAGCGCTGGGCGGTCTCATCGGTCTCCTGCGCGATTTCGGCACCGAGGCGGTCGAGGCCATCACAACCCTCTATGCCGTATGGAATGACGCGCTGATGGACGGTCGGCGGCCAGACGACTCCATGATCGTCAACGGCGTCCTGACCGAATGGCACGAGGAGAAGGGGAAGAAGTTCAAGGACAGCGACCTTCGCCATTGGCTGGAATGGACGAAGCGCAACGGCCTCACGCCGCGCGGCCAAGGCCCCCGCACGGCCCACACCATGACGCGGGATATGTTCGCATGACGCGCGCCGATGTCTTCACCGAAGAGGCCATGACCCGGCCGCTTTTCGAGGAGCTTACCGGCGACCACGCCCGCGAGGACGAATGGTCCGGGCCGCACGGTTTCGCCCTTGGCGGGATGATGCAGGCCAATGCCGCATCCCTTGCGGAGGAATATTTCGCTGCCGCCAACGAGCTGGTGGACGCGATCAAGGACAAGCGCATCGCCGACTACCGGATCGGCAACGCAGCGTTGTTTCTCTATCGCCATTCCTGCGAACTCATTCTCAAGGCCGCGATGCCCGACGCGAAGCGGGTTCATGATCTGATCGCCCTCACCGACAGATTCGTGGTGATGGTGAAGGAGCGATACGGGCAGGACGTTCCCACCTGGATCGTGCGGCGCATGAAGGAACTGGCCGCGATCGACCCAGGCTCGACCGCGTTCCGATACGGCGCTTATGGGACGCTGATCGACGCGGCCGACAAGCCGATCGAGTTTGAAGCCTATGTCAGCCTGTCGCACCTGCAAGCGGCGATGCTGGCGCTCAACACGGCGCTGGTTTCGGCGGTCGATGAAATCACGATGGCGCGGGGGGATCGGCCATGAATTACGAACAGCCATCGACCTCGCACCCTTACGCCAAGGGCTTTTCCGAAGACACCGTTCACCGGGAGGAGGTGCTGGAGGTCCATCTGTGCAAAGCGCTGGTGGAACGCCAGGGCTATCGCCCCCGCCGGCCCGAGGACTATGACCGCGCCTCCGCGCTCGACAAGACTCTGGTGATCGAGTTCGTCAGGGCAACGCAACCTGACGAATGGGCGAAGCTGGAAGGCCATTACGGTCCTTCTGCCGAAGCCGAGTTCTTCAAGCAGCTTGAGCAGGGACTGAAGCAGCGCGGCACCCTGGACATGCTGCGCAATGGGCTGAAGCTGGTTCCGAACCTGAAATTCTTCCTCGCGGCCTTCAAGCCGGCGTCCGGCGTCAACCCGGCTTTGGTGACGCTGTTCGAGAGCAATATTCTCAGCGTTATCAATCAGCTTCGCTACAGCGCGAAGAACGAGAACGCCATCGACGTGGGGCTGTTCGTCAACGGCCTGCCCGTGGCGACGCTGGAACTGAAGAACACCCTGACCGGCCAGAACTTCCGCCATGCCGAACGCCAGTATCGCCATGACCGGGCGCCCGCCAATGAGCCGCTGCTGACGTTCAAGCGAGGGGCCTTGGTCCATTTCGCGGTGGATCAGGACAACGTGTCCATGACCACCCGCCTCCAGAACGGAAAGACTCGTTTCCTGCCGTTCAATCGCGGGCATGGCGGCGGCGCGGGCAACCCGGATATCGAAGGGGAGTTTCGTGTCGCCTATCTCTGGGCCGACCAGCCCGAAGGACGGGCGATTTTCTCCCGCGACATCCTTCTGGATATCATCGGGCGGTTTCTCCACCTCGACGGCACGAACGGCAAAGAAGCGCTGATCTTTCCGCGTTTCCATCAGATCGACGCGGTTCTGAAGATGCTGGCCCATGCCCGCGTCAACGGTAGCGGGAACAACTACCTAATCCAGCATTCAGCAGGATCGGGAAAATCCAACACGATCGCGTGGACGGCGCATCGGTGGGTGACGTTGCACGATCCGTCCGACCGGCCGATTTTCGACACCGCGATTGTGGTGACGGATCGCGTCGTTCTCGACCGCCAGCTTCAGAACACCATTGCCCAGTTCGAGCAGACGCCCGGCGTCGTCCGCAAGATCGACGGAACCTCACGGCAGTTGAAGGCGGCGATCGAGGGTCAGGCGAAGATCATCATCACCACGATCCAGAAGTTTTCGACCGACCATCTCCGCGTCATCAGCGGGCAGGGAACGCGGCGGTTCGCCGTGCTGATCGACGAGGCGCATGGCTCTCAGTCCGGCAAGAGCGCCCAGGCGTTGAGCGACGCCCTCAGCCGCGACGAAGAGGCTGTGACGCCCGACGAGATCGAAGACCTGATCGCGGAATACCAGCGCCAGCGCGGCCCGCAGATGAACATCAGCTACTTCGCCTTCACGGCGACGCCCCGCAACGTCACGCTTGAGCGTTTCGGCACGGTGGGCGCCGATGGCCTCCCGCATCCGTTTCATCACTATTCCATGCGGCAGGCGATCGAGGAGGGGTTCATCCTCGACGTGCTTCAGAACTACATGACCTACAAGGCGTATTACGCCCTGGAAAAGACGATCGACGACGATCCGGAACTGGACACGCGGCGCGCGCAACGGAAGGTCGCGCGGTTCGCCGCCCTGCATCCGACCGCCCTGAGCCAGAAGGTCGAGGTGATGGTCGAGCATTTCCAGCGCCATGTCAGACCGGAGTTGGACGGCCAGGCGAAGGCCATGATCGTGACCTCAAGCCGGGAAAGCGCCCTCCGCTATTATTTCGCGCTCAAGACCTACATTGAGGACAAGGGATATCGCGACCTCAAGGCGCTCGTCGCCTTCTCCGGCGAGTTGCACGTCGATGGCAATACCTACACCGAGGCCGAGTTGAACGGCTTCGGCGAGGGCGAGTTGCCCAAGCGCTTCGACACTCCAGAATACCAAATCCTCATCGTCGCGGAAAAATATCAGACCGGCTTTGACCAGCCCAAATTGTCCGGGATGTATATCGACAAGAAGCTGGCGGGGTTGCAAGTCGTCCAGACCCTGTCCCGGCTGAACAGGATTTACCAGGGCAAGGAACGAACCTTCATCCTCGATTTCCAGAACACGATGGATGATATCAAGGAAGCATTCCGCCCCTTCTACGAGGTTTCCAGCCTCGAAGCGGTTTCCGACAAGAACCAAATCTATCAGTTGGAGACGCGCATCCGCACATTCGGCTATCTTGACAGCAGCGAGATCGAGCGGTTTGCCGCGACCTTCTTCAAGGGAACGCTGTCCACTCAGGATCGCGTGACGCTGGAATCCCTGGTTCGCAATGCCGTGGCGCGATTTGAAGCCGAGGATGACGAGGGCCGGCAGGAAGAATTCCGGCAGCTATTGAGAAGCTACAAGCGCTTCTACAGCTTCGTCGCGCAAATCGTCCGGTTGGGAGATACCAGCTTGGAAAAGCTCTATGCCTACACCGATTGGCTGGACCGGATGTTGCCGAACCGCGAACAGCCGCCGGAAGTCGAGATCACGGATGAAATGCTGCGCCTGCGCGCCTTCCGCGTTCAGCAGAAAGAAGCCGGCTCCGCGTCGCTCGCAGCGGGCGAGACCGTCCCGCTCACCGCAATCAGTGAATTTGGGGCCAAGCCCTATACCGAAGATGAGGCGAAGGCGCTTTCGGAGATTGTCCGTTCCTTCAATGACCGGCACGGGACGCAGTTCACCGAAGAGGATTTCATCCGCCTCGAACAGGTGAAGCGTAAGGCCCTCGATGAGGAAATGGCGGCGGTGTTGCGGAACAATCCGCCGGATGTCTCCCGCCCGACTTTCGTGCGCCGACTTCTTGAGGAGACGATCAAGCAATATCAGCGCGACAGCAGCCTTCAAAGCATCATCATGACCAACGCTGAAGATCGCGATCGTATTTTCAATCACCTTTTCAGCCGGGCCTTGCGCGAGGTGCGCGAAACACCGACCTCCTGATCCACATCAATCTTGCGCGGCAAGCCGTGCGATGGCGGGCGGCGCTGCGATATGCGGGGTCTCCGCGCCGCCCGCCATCGATCACACACCATCGGGCTGGTCCTGCGCGGCGGTGAGATTCGTGCTGGTGCGTTCCGCCTCGAACGCCTGTCTTCCCTTCGCGACCCACAGCGCCGACGCCTTCTCGCGTTCATCGCTTTTGAGTTTGTCGGCCGCCCAGAGCAGCAAGCCGTAGATGATGGCGCGGTCGTCGCGGGTCAGGTCCACGATCCCAGCCTTCATGACGAGGCCGCCGAGTTCGATCAGATGCCGCGTGCGTTTGCGACGCTCAACCTGCCACGTTCGCATGTCATGCCGCGCCCGCGCCGCCCGCTGCCGGTTGCGCGCCGTCCGGTTGCGGTTGAGCGCCGCCAGTGTCG
>JBOHMN010000576.1:0-2313 GCA_050730175.1 Acetobacteraceae bacterium
GTCAGGCAGAGCTTGTCGCGCAGTGGATGTCTCTTGGTTTCATTCATGGCGTCATGAACACCGATAATATGTCGATCGCGGGCGAGACCATCGACTATGGACCTTGCGCCTTCATGGACAGTTATGATCCGGCGACGGTCTACAGCTCCATCGACCACAATGGCCGCTACGCCTATGCCAACCAGCCGCTCATCGCTCAGTGGAACCTCGCCCGTCTCGCGGAGACACTGTTGGCGCTGCTCTCCGACAACGAGCGGATTGCTCTCGAGAAGGCGAATGATGCGATCGCGGCGTTTCCTGCCCGCTTCGAGATCGCCTTCTTAACGTGCTTCCGTCGGAAGGTCGGCCTACTGGGCGCGCAGCCTGACGATCTACCGCTTGTCCACGACCTCCTGGAGCGCATGGCGGGTAATGCCGCCGACTTTACTTTGACCTTCCGCCGGCTGTGCGATGCGGCGGCGAGCCCCGACAACGACGCGGCGGTGCGCGTCCTTTTTACCGATCCGAGCTCGTTTGATGCATGGGCGACGAGATGGCGTCAGAGGCTTGCACACGAGGGGACCACGGCGAGCGCGCGCCGGGCGGCGATGCGTGCAGCCAACCCGGCCTTCATTGCGCGCAACCATCGGGTGGAAGAGGCGATCTTGGCAGCGGTGGGCAACGGGGATCTCACGCCGTTCGAACAGCTGTTGATGGTGCTCGCCAAGCCGTTTGAGGATCATCCGGCCTTTGGCCGCTACGCCGATCCGCCGCGGCCCGACGAGATTGTGCGGCAAACCTTTTGCGGCACTTGACCAGAGACGGACATTTGCGAGGCCGGCGGACTCTGGAGCTTAGTCGTAGGCGGGCAAAGTCGTCAGGCGATGATCCTCGACCGGCCCGCCGACCGTGAAGTGGTAGAGACTCTGCCAAGCACGGGATGCGATTCCGAACACCAGGTGAACCGGATCGTCAAAGTAGCAGCCAATACCGGTCGAGCGGATCCCGGATTCCTCGGACTCCAGATAGAGCACCTGGCCGATGAGACCCGCCTCCCAGAAGAGGTTCCGGTAGAAAGCCGGGCCGTAAGTCATCAAGCTGTCCTGGTAGTCGGCAATCATAGCGAGACTAAAGGCGCCATCGCCCGCGATGTTCTGGCCGCACGAGACACTTGCTGCCAACTCCCGGCAATCTCCTTCTTCAAGCAGGTACAGCTCCAACGGGCGCGGGCACGATGCGGGTCGCAGCCAGCGAAAGTCCTGTCTCATGATCGCCTTCAGCTGGTCGAGTTTTCCTGGATCCCGGGCCAAGGCATACAGGCCTGGTGCCAGATCATTGACGCGGTGGACGAATAGGCCGAGATGAATGCGCGGGCGCCATGGAATCGCGTCCCACGGCACTGATTGCTGGTCCCGGGTAGGAACAAGACGGCAGAGCATGCGAAAGAACGTCGCCGCGGGAAGGGTGGTGGCTGCATCCATCTGAACGGCGCTGCGCCGCCCCAAGATGACTTTGTCGGTTGTGCACGAGCCGGATCGAATGAGTGGTTGAA
Source organism: Acetobacteraceae bacterium (assembly GCA_050730175.1). Classification (GTDB taxonomy): domain Bacteria; phylum Pseudomonadota; class Alphaproteobacteria; order Acetobacterales; family Acetobacteraceae; genus JAKAWQ01. Next base: position 1,532 of record JBOHMN010000576.1, read on the forward strand.
ACAGTTCACTTTCGGACGGAAAACCCGAAAACTCCTCGGCGATCGTGGCCCCTGTGCTGCGGGTAGCGAGTGCCACCTCCTCGATCACCGGCCAGTCGAGGCCATGCTCTGAGCTAAGCAAATTGGCGGTCCCATACCAATTAGCCGCGGCTACCTGGCGTATGCCCTCGGCGGGGATCTCCCGACCCGCGGTGCGTGTCCGGCGATTCGGTGCGACTATGGCCAACAGCTCTGGAAGCTCCCGCTCGGCGCCGCCATAGTCGGCAGCACGATTGAGACCAAGCAGCTCCTCCGCCTCCGCGTCACCTGCTTGGCTCAGTATCTCGAGTGTCCACCCCAACGCGGCCGCTGCAAACCGAAGGCTGCCAAGCGCATGACCGACATCATGCTGGCAGTAGCGAAACGCCCGCTCGCCATATTTCCAGGCTTCCCGCCACGGTATAGACGTGAGTCCTACCAAGAAGGACTGCGGTGGGAAAGCGCCAATCACTGCGGTCCAGACGGAGGAATCGAAATCGGCCCGGCGTTCGAGACTGTGTTCCTTCGGAGCGTAGTGATAAACGGCCGGGCGATCGTGAAGGCCACTCACCGCCGGCAGTAACGCATAGCCCTCTGTGGGGTGCAGGTTGCCGCTCGAAGGATTGGCGCGAAGGGACCACGTCGCGGTGTGTGTCCGCTTCCAGGCAGTAACCGATAGGGCGTAGCGGAAGAACAGCGAGACCGAGTCCGCCGACAGTGGGGTCGGCCGCAGGCCTGCGGGTACATATCGCTGCCAGTAAGGC
>JBOHMN010000577.1:0-11989 GCA_050730175.1 Acetobacteraceae bacterium
TTCGGCATGCGATCGTTGCCGATCGAGAAATGCTGCAGCGAGCGCTCAGTCTGCGCGCCCCAGTAACGATCAGCCGGGACATTGATCGTGCCCATGCTGTCGAACTCGCGGCGCGTGCCCGTGGCAGAGAGGCCGATCGGCGTGTCCCGCATGGCGGGAGGAGTTGTTGCGGTATCCGGCATGGTCAGATCTCCGTGGAGCGGGCTCCCGGGGCCGGGCAGCTCTTTTGACCGGGAGCGAACGTTGTTGTTCTTCGCACTGCGCCGGGGCCAGATCGCCGAGCGCTCAGTGCAGGCGTCGGTTGTTGTAGAACTCCGCCATCAAGTGCGGCAGGTCGGTAGCGGCATCCTCGTATGCCGACTCTAACGCTTGTTACCCGCGATGGACATGCCTGGTCGGCACACTACCAGGGCAATCGGCTGAAGAAGTTGGTGACAAACCGGCCGCGTCGGAAGCCACTATCTGCCTATCGCGCACGCTTTATCCGCGACTGTTGCATTCCGGACTCACTCCGGTGCCGCCAATCCGCCAGCCATCCTACCGCAATGCCCCGGTCCGGGGTCCCTCTGGTATCCTGTTGGGCAAAATAAGACCTGCTGCTCCAGATGACCTTCCCCTTCTCGGCATCGAGCGCCGTGATCGATATGGCGAACGGCAACTTTGCCTTCCTGTTGCGCGCCTAGTGTCCCGATGCCGAAGTTCCTGATCATCTGTGAGCGGCCGGAATCGGGACACTCTCTTTTGTTTTCAGTGGCCTGCTTGTCCGCTCCGTCCGCCGCAACAGACGGCGGACTTCGGGGGCAGGACACTAGAAGTTGGAGCCCGGGGAACTGGCCGGCAGATATCGAGAAACTGGTGGCGGCAAGATTGCCCCCCACCGTGTTCTCCAACGCGCGCTGATTTTCGGTGAAACGGCGTTCAAAGCTTTTCTTCATCGCTACGCCGCCGAGGAGCAGCAGACCAATGGCGTGAAGGAATCGGCATCGGACTGCGCTCGTTCCCGGTCACCTGACAAGTACGGTGCCGGTTTCGCCTCGCAAAGCGCGACCGAGGCTCGCCGGGCTGGTGATCAGCCCGCGTTTCCCGTTGCCCTCCAGAAATTCGATCAGTGCCTTGATCTTCGGTCCCATGCTGCCCTTGTCGAATTCGTCCGCGGCATCATAGAAGCGTGCTTGCTTGAGCGTCATGCGCTCGAGCCAGCGCTGACGTGGCGTATTGAAGCCGATCGCGACCTGCTCGACACCGGTCGCCAGCACCAGGAGATCGGCGCCGATCATCCGCGCCAGCAGGCTGGAAGCGAGATCCTTGTCGATCACCGCCTCCACGCCATTGAGCCTGCCATCGGCGTCCTCGACAACCGGAATGCCGCCCCCGCCGCATGCAATGACGACAAATCCGGATTCTGCCAGGTGCGCGATGGCCCGATAGTCGACGATGCATTGCGGCCGCGGCGAAGCCACCACCCGGCGCCAGCCGCGCCCGGCATCTTCCTTCACCGTCCACCCTTGTTCGGCCGCCAGCGCCTTCGCTCGCTCTTCATCCATCTGTGAGCCGATCGGCTTGGTCGGCTCCGCGAAGGCAGGGTCGTTGGGATCGACCAGCGTTTGCGTCACGACCGCCACCGGCTCGTGGGTCATCCCGCGACGGCGGAATTCGTTGCGGAAGGCACGCACGAACATGTAGCCGAGCGCCCCCTGCAGATCGGCGCCTGCGTAGTCCATCGGCACCGGTGCGACCTCGTGAATCGAAAGTTCCGAACGGCGCAGCACGTAGCCCATCTGCGGGCCGTTGCCGTGCGTCACGATGACGTTCCAGCCCGCTTCGATCATCTCCGCAACACCTTGAACTGTCAGTGAAGCGGCCTCGTACTGGTCGGCGATCGCCTGATGACCGCGGTCGCGGATCAGCGCATTGCCGCCGATCGCGACCACCGCCAGTTGCTTGTCTGTTGCCATTCCTCCCCCAACCCCTGATGCCGCCCTCAATCGTCGGGCAATGTTCCGGCCAGCGCCGTCACCGCTTGTGTGAAGCACGCGAGCGGGGCATGCGTGATCCCGGCGCCGATTTGTCCGATGCCGGCCTTGCGATGCGCGATGCCGGTGTTGATCACCGGCATGAGGCCGCTATCGAGCACTCTGCGCGCATCGATCCCGGCTGGCGTGCCGGTAAAGTTCAGCGCCGGCAGCGTAAAGCCGCCGTTCTGGCCGAGCGTGACATGACGCATCGCCCGAGTGTTGGCGAGCGCATCGTCGGGCGTGCCGCCGACGAACCTGACGATCGCCGGCGCCGCCGCCATGGCAAACCCGCCGAGCCCGGCAGTTTCCGTAATGGCGCTGTCGCCAAGGTCCGCCGCTGCGTCGGCGATGCCATAGCCGGGAAAATAGAGCCCATCGACGACCGGCGAAGCGGTCGTGAACCAGCGATCGCCGGTACCACTCAACTGAATCCCGAACTCGACTCCGTTGCGCGTCATCGCGACCACCATGGTGCTTGCGGCAACGTCGCGCGCGGCATCCAGCATTGCCTTGCAGGCGGCCATCGACAGATTGAGGAAGAAATGATCATTCCCGGCAATGAAGCTTGTCACGGCGGCAACGTCCTCGCGGCTTGCCGGCGAGCGCAGCATCGGCGGCAGCAATCGGCGCAGTAGCAGCGACGTCGCCGCTGTATTGCGGTTATGCACTTCGTCGCCCATGTGCAGCGCCTGCGCCATCAAGGGCTTGAGCGCGATCGGGCCCGCTTCGACGAGCGTCGCCGCGAGGACCTGCTGCAACGTCGTCGCCATCCAGGTCAGGCGTTCGATCACCTCTGGTCCATTGGCGCCGAACCGCAGCACCTTCCCGAGACCTTCGTTGAGATTGCTGAAGCTGCGTCGCCCGCTCGTCAGATCGCGAACCATCCACACCGGCATCGATGGGCTGATCACTCCCGCCATTGGCCCGACCGCGCCCACATGGTGACAGGGCGAGAACGCGATCTTGCCCTGCTCCGCCAGCGCACGCGCCGCCTCCTCGCCGACCGCCCAGCCCTCGAACAGGATGGCGCCGATGACCGCGCCTTGCATCGGCCCGCACATTTGCGACCACGCAATTGGCGGTCCGGAGTGCAGGATGGCATGGCCGTTCATGCCGGAGATGACATCACCGGCGCGACCGATCCCCTCGAGGACGGGTTCGGCCGTAAGATAGGCCGCGAAGGCAGAGCGGTTGGCCGCCTCCACCCTTTGGTCGTTGGTAAGCCGTGCCAGCGCGCGTCCGGCGTCGCGATCGCCGCCGGCCGGCGGTTGCCATTCGATCGCGATCGCCTTGCCGCCCGCCTGCCGGATCGCGTCCGCGAATGCCGGGATGCCGACATTCAGCACCGTCAGTTCCTCGCGGAATAGCTGCACCGTTATGCTCCTTCGGCCAGAGCGATCCGCGCCGCGCGCCTGACCGCCTCGGCATTGCTGCGGGCGAGAATCATACCACCGTCAGCCAGCCGCGCTTGTTGTAGTTCGAGGTTCTGCGGATCGGCCGCCGTGCCGCAGACGAAACCGACGACCGCAAGGTGCCTCCCCGACATCCGGGCCTCCGCGATCGCCGCCTCGATAGCCGGCGCGATCGCGCCTGCCGGGTCGGGATGCGCACCATAACCGAGCACGATATCGAGCAGAATGACTGCGGTCTCCGGATCGTGCGCCTCGCTTGCCAGGCGTTCGAGGCGGAGCCTCAAGTCGATCATCGGATGCGGCCGGCCGCGCGTGAACACGTCATCGCCAAGATCAACCAGCGTGTGTGCCTGGCTCTGCCAGACATTTTCGAGTTTCCGCACCGGGCCTACGGGCGTGTTGGAAAAAACGTCGGCCAGGCATTCACCGAGCAGGAGGCTTGCCTCGTAGCAGAACGTGCCGCCGCTATAGAGGCCGCGTACATAACCGCGCCGCCGGTTCTTCTTTCCTTCCGCCGTGCCTGGCGGCTCTTCCGTTGGCCAATCGGCAGGCCCGATTGGCGCGCCGGTCGCGAGGGCGACAGCCGCCACCGCGGCGTCTTCCAGTGTTTTCGCCGGGGTAAGGCCCAGTGCTGCGATCGGGTTCGCATCGGCGCCGATGAAATTGACGATCACCGGCTTGCCGGTCCGGCGCGCCTCTTCCAGCACCCTCGGCGCAACCTCGGGCGCCGGCGGCTTGGAGATCAACACGATCACCCGCGTCGCTTCGTCCGCCGCCAGCGCCGCCAATCCCTGCCGCGCCGTGATGCCGCCGACCTCGGCCGAAAGATCATGCCCGCCGGTGCCGATCGCCTGGCTGATCCCTGCGCCCAGACGGTCGATCAGGGTACTCACCTGCTGCAGGCCGGTGCCGGACGCCCCGACGAGGCCGATATTGCCGCGGCGAACAACGTTGGCGAATCCGAGCGGCACGCCGCCGATGATCGCCGTTCCACAATCCGGGCCCATCATCATCAGCGCATGCGCCGCCGCATAGCGCTTCAGGGCAATTTCATCGGCAAGCCGAACGTTGTCGCTGAACAACATGACATTCAGGCCGAGTCGCAATGCCTTCATCGCCTCCGCCGCGGCGTAGTCCCCGGGTGTCGAGATCAGGGCGAGATTCGCCGAAGGTGCTTTCTCGAGGCCCATTTCCAGGCTGAGCGGCGGCTGCTCCCGAAGCCCGCCATTGGTGGCCGGCAGGGCCTCGTTCAGACCCTCTTCGGCGGCGGCCATGCCAGCGGCAACCGCGGCCTCTCCGCCCTCGATCGCGAGCAACAGATCGTTCGATCCGGCGGCCACCTCGCCGCTCAGCAGCCCCGCCTCCCGCAGCAGCGCCAGATTGCTCTCGGAGGCCATGACGACGGACGCCTGGGAGATTCCGGGGAGCGCAGCGAGGCGCGCCGAAAGCTGCATCAGCGTGACCGAGTCCCGGTAGAAATTCGCCATCACCTTGGCGAGCTTTGCCATTCCATCTGCTCCGCGCGTCTGGGGTAAAAAATTCCGGTAGCGCTGCGTCTGCGGTTCTGTATACTAAGCTGAGTACGAGAAGCGCGGCAAGCCCGAGGAAGTGCTGAGCCAGCATGCAGGAACTGTCGGAACCACCGGCTGCCACGGCCGCCGCCGAACGGACGGATATAGCCGCTCTCCGCGCCGCCTATCGCGCCGGCACCCTTTCCCCTCTCGGGCTCGTGGAAACGTTGCTCGCTCGCATCGAGGCGCGCGGGGCGGACCATGTCTGGATCACCGCCCCGGATCCGGTCGCGCTCCGCACCGCCGCCCGTGCGCTCGAGGCCGCCGGGCCCGAAGGCAAGGCGCTCTGGGGCATTCCGTTTGCCATCAAGGACAATATCGACCTCGCCGGCGTGCCCACCACCGCCGCCTGTCCTGCCTTCGCCTACGTCCCCCGAGCGTCTGCGCCGGCGGTGCAGCGCCTCGTCGAAGCCGGCGCCATCCCGATCGGCAAGACCAACCTTGATCAATTCGCAACCGGCCTCAATGGCACGCGCTCGCCCTATGGCACGCCGCGCTCTCCCATCAATGCGGACTACATTCCCGGGGGTTCCAGTTCCGGGTCGGCGGTTGCAGTGGCCACCGGCCTCGCGAGCTTCGCGCTGGGAACCGACACCGCGGGCTCGGGCCGCGTGCCGGCCGCCTTCAACAACCTCGTTGGCCTGAAGCCGACCCGCGGTTCGATCAGCGCTCTCGGCGTGGTGCCCGCCTGCCGATCGCTCGACTGTGTATCCATCTTGGCACTCACCGCCGCCGATGCACTCCTGGTGTTCGAGATCGCCTCCGGTTTCGATGCCGCGGACCCCTATTCACGCCGGCCCGACAGCGCTGCCGCCGCAACCGCTCCGCGCACGCTCGCCGGCTGCCGGCTCGGCGTTCCGCGGTCCGATCAGTTGGAGTTCTTTGGCAACAAATCGGGCGAGCTGCGCTTCGCGGCAACTCTCGGCCTCGCCGAACGCCTCGGCGCGAAACTCGTCGAGATCGACTTCGCTCCCTTCCTGGAAGTGGCGCGGCTGCTGTACGAGGGGCCTTGGATCGCCGAACGCTTCGTTGCGATCCGCGACTTTTTCGGCCATCACCCCGAGGCACTGCATCCCGTAACGCGCCAGGTGATCGCGGCCGGCCAGACTCCGAGCGCCGCCGACGCCTTCACTGCGCTTTACCGCCTCCAGGGCTTGCGCCGCGCAATCGAGCCGTTCTGGGAAGGAATCGATGCCATCATCACCCCGACCGCCGGGCGGCAGTACACCGTCGAGGAATTGCTCGCCGATCCCCTGCACCTGAATTCGGCGCTCGGCTACTACACCAATTTCGTCAATCTGCTCGACTTGTCTGCAATCGCTGTGCCGGCCGGGCTGCAGGAAGACGGGCTGGCATTCGGGATTACGCTCATCGCTCCGGCCTGGCATGACGCGCAACTCGCAGCCCTCGGCGATACCCTCCACCGCGCCGGCAACGAGACCGTCGGTGCGATCGGCCTCGAACTTGCCGCGACCCCGCCGCTCGCGACCAAGCCGACATCCGAGACTGTCAGGCTCGCCGTCTGTGGCGCCCACATGGCCGGATTGGCCCTGAACGGCGAGCTTGCCGAACGCGGCGCACGCCTCGTCAGGACCTGCCGCACGGCGCCCGGCTATCGCCTCTACGCCTTGCCTGGCAGCGCCCCTGCGGGCAGCCTCCCGGCCCGCCCGGGTCTCGTCAGGAGAGAGCCGGGCCGGCCGATCGAGGTGGAGGTATGGGAACTGCCGCTCGCCCAATTCGGCGGTTTCGTTGCCGGCATTCCCGCCCCGCTCGGAATCGGCAGTGTCGCACTCGAAGACGGCGAAACCGTCAAGGGCTTCCTGTGCGAAGCCTACGCCGTCGCGAACGCCGAGGACATCACGAATCTCGGTGGCTGGCGCCGCTATCTCGAACGTCGCCGCGGCTGACGAAAGAGCGCGCGGAGGGAGAACAGCAAATGCCTTCAATTCCCGCCGAACCTTACGAGTTTACGCTCGAGCCGGCGCACGTGGCGCTGCTGATCATCGACATGCAGCGCGACTTCGTCGATCCAGGCGGCTTCGGCGAGGCACTCGGCAATGACGTCTCCTTGCTGCGCAAGGCGGTTGCACCCACCGCCCGCGTGCTGGCGGCCGCTCGCGCCGCAGGCTTCCTCGTGATTCACACGCGCGAAGGTCACCGGCCCGATCTCGCCGATCTGCCGCCGGCCAAGAAGGCGCGCGGGCGCCTGAAAACCGGCATCGGCGATGCCGGGCCGATGGGACGCATCCTCGTCCGCGGTGAATACGGCCACGACATCATCGACGAACTGAAGCCTGCGGCGGGCGAGCCGCTGGTGGACAAGCCCGGCAAGGGTGCTTTCTATGCTACGGATCTCGAGGCAATCCTGCGCAGCCGGCAGATCCGCCAGCTCATCGTCTGCGGCGTCACCACCGAGGTCTGTGTCAACACCACGGTGCGCGAGGCGAACGACAGGGGCTATGACTGCCTCGTCCTCGCTGACTGCGTGGGCTCGTATTTTCCGGAATTCCAGCGTGCCGCGCTGGCGATGGTGAAGGCGCAAGGCGGCATCTTCGGCTGGGTCGGCGAATCGAAAGACCTGCTGGCGGCGCTGACCCGCGCAACATCGCCCAACCGCGCGGCGGAGCACGCAGCGAGACGAGCCGCAGGCTGAAAACACCGGCCTTCCGCGAAGGAGGAAAGTCTATGTCAGGTTCGCTCTCTGAGGCCCGCCGGGAGCCGATCCGTTTGTGGGTGGCCGGAGACTGGAACGGCTTCTTCGGCTTGTTCACCAACGTCGTGCTCAATGTGATCGTGCTGACCGGGCTTTGCCTTTACGTCGTCAAAATGCCGGACAGCGTCGTTTATGGTCGCATCCTGCCTGCCCTCGGCATCGCCCTGCCGATCGGCAATCTCTGGTACGCCTATCTCGCGTACAAGCTCGCGAAAACCCAAAACCGCAGTGACGTCACGGCGATGCCGTACGGGCCGAGCGTGCCGCACATGTTCATCGTCGTCTTCCTGATCATGCTGCCGATCTACCTCCAAACGCACAACCCGCTGCTCGCCTGGCAGGCCGGCCTTGCCTGGGCATTCATCATCGGCGTCATCATCCTGATCGGCGCCTTCGTCGGCCCCACTATTCGCCGTCTCACGCCGCGCGCGGCGATGCTCGGCACCCTGGCCGGCATATCGATTGCCTTCATTTCGCTGCGTCCCTCCTTCGAGATGTGGGAGGTGCCGTGGGTCGCGTTCATTTCGCTCGCTATCGTCCTGATCTCCTGGACCGCGAACGTGCGCCTCCCCGGCGGCGTGCCGGGCGGCCTCGCGGCAATCGTCATCGGCACGGCGGTCGCCTGGATCGCTACCGCGCTCGGCTGGACAGACGTCGTGAGCGCAAAGCAGGTCGCCGCTTCGTTTGCCGAATTCGGCATCCATCTGCCGCGGCCAGGCACCAACGTGATCTCCGGCCTCGCTGATATCGCGCCATTGCTGGCAACTGCCATTCCGCTCGGCATCTACAATTTCACGGAAGGGATGAACAACGTCGAAAGCGCCGCCGCTGCGGGAGACGAGTACAACCTCCGGCATATCCTGTTCGCCGACGGCATCGGCGCCATCGTCGGCTCGATTCTCGGAAGCCCCTTTCCCCCCGCCGTCTATATCGGGCATCCGGGCTGGAAGGACGTCGGCGGCCGGATCGGTTATTCGCTGGCAACCGGCGTGGTGATCGCGCTCGTCTGTTTCCTTGGACTGACGGCGCTTCTTCTTGCCGTCGTGCCGTTGGCCGCGATCCTGCCCATCCTGCTTTACATCGGCCTCGTGATCGGTGCCCAGGCCTTCCAGGCGGTGCCCTCGCGGCACGCGCCGGCCGTGGTGCTGGCGCTCATTCCGAACATCGCCGCCTGGGGGCAATCCCAGGTCGACGGCGCACTGAATGCCGCCGGCACGTCCGCCACCCAGCTCGGCATGGCCAAGCTGATGGATAGTGGCGTCGTCTATCGGGGCATGGAGCTCTTGGGCGGCGGCGCCGTGCTGGCCGGCCTGATGCTGGGTGCGATCGCCGCCTTCATCATCGACCGCCAGTTCCGCGAGGCTGCCGCTTATGCGTTGGCCGCGGCGATACTTTCCTTCTTCGGCTTCATCCATGGCGCGCAACTCGCCTGGGTCGAGTCGCCGAAGGTCGCGCTCGGCTATCTGCTGCTCGGTGTGATCTGCTTGGGGTTTGCGCTGCGCGGCGAGCAGGCCGGCAGGGTCGTTGAAGCCTTGCCCGAAGGTGCCGCGTCCGCTTCCGACTGAACTTCGCTTCCGGCAGCGGAGCCACGCAACAAGCCAAGCACCGCCGCGGCGCCGGAACAATGGCCAACCGCGAGCGCAGCGGCAAGCGCACGTCGAACGCCAGCAGAAGCTGCGCCCGCCGCAATTGCCATTGCGACATCGCGCAACCGTTCCGAGATCTCACCATCGGCGGCATCGTCGAGGTAGAGACGGCTCAACCGGTTGGTGCGGAGATTGAGCTCCTTGAGATTGCTGAGCAGCGTCGGAACGAATGGGTCGTTCGGCCCGCCCGTTGCGGAAATCTTGAGGCCCGCGAGGTAGCCGACCAGGAAATCGTCTCCGGCCGGGGTCCGGCCGGGTCCGAGGCCGATCAGTCCTCCCATCGCATGCCGCGCCGCTCTGGCATCGGCACGCCGCGTTGCCGCTTCAAGCGCGGCGATCCTTATGCCGGCGAGTCGGACAAGTTGCTCGCTCCTTCCATCCGCTTTGAGCATCACCCATGCCACCCGCCAAGCCTCCTGAACCGTGGTCTTGCGGAAGTCCACCAAGATGGCTTCGAGATTGCTGCGCCAGGGCCTGACCCCGCGCAGATCGACGACCAGGGCACTTTCGGAAATGCGCAACACTCCGGCCCGCGCTGCCAGCGCGCCGCCTCTGAGGAGCATCGGCTGGAACGAGAACCCGGTGGGCACGTCAAGGCTGATCCCGTGCGGTTGGGCGCCGAGTTCCCTGCTAAGGAGCGTGAGCAACGTACCGTCGGCAAGCTCGACCAGTGAGGCGCTCGCGTGCACCTCCGCAACGCAACCGGAAAACTCCGCTTGCGGCACGCCGACCCCCGCGGTCAGTGCACCGACGCGCATCCTGCTTCCCGATCAGCTATCTTTCCCACTCCCTCTGGGAGACGCCCGGGTGAGGCCGCTTTCGGGCGAGGGGCCGCAGCGGCCATCGGCGTCCCGCCGATACTCGGTAGCTCATGATTCGTCACCGCCGATGTAAGAGCGCGCCAGCGCCTCCTTGATCGAAATGCCGACGATATTCCGCCCGTCCTCGATGTTGCGGCGCAATGCCTGCCGCGCGCCCTGGACATCGCCGGCGGCGATCCGTTCCAGCACCAGAAGGTGCTGCTCGCAAGTGCTCTCGACACGGTCAGGTTTGGCAAAGTCGATCATGCGGAAAATCAGTAGCCGCTCATTGATCGCCTGAAGCTGTTGCAGCAGGGCACCGTTGCCAGCCATCCGCGCGAGCTCTTCGTGGAAATGAGCATCCAGTTTCGCAAGTTCCCCCTCATCCCTAGGCGGGCGGCGCCTTAAGTCCTTCCACGCCCTCGCCATTCCCGCCAGCTCTTTGCCGGCGGCGCCCTCCGAGGCAAGCTGTTCCACGGCGAACAGCTCGAGCGCCAACCGGACGTCGTACAGCTCCTTCAGCTCCTTTAGCTTCACCTGGCGCACCGCATAGCCGCGGTTATCCATCCGCCGCACGAACCCATTCGTCGTCAGAACCCGAAGAGCCTCGCGCACCGGGCTGCGGCTGACGCCGAACTCACGGCACAGGCTAACTTCCGTGAGCCTGTGCTCGGGCGGGTAGCGCCAGGTGATGATGCGTTCTTTGAGGGCGACGATGATCTTTGCACTCAATCTTGTCGGATTCTCCTCCGACGCCGATCTGCGCCGTCCGCGGTTAGGCCGAATACGACTCTGCATACATCACTGCATATGCGAGACTTGGCTCGGTCGGCAAGACGCTGCTGCCGGATGGAAGGATCCTGACCCCGCGCGAGCCAGTCGGCTCCGCGAGCCCCGGAGCCGGGTCGCAAAGGCGCGCTGAGCAGTGAGAGCGGCGGAAAATTCTCCCTCTTACTCTCCGGAACCGGCGCGCGCACTCTTCTCTTTCCCTCGAGTTCTTCGATGACGAAATCCGGTTGCCCAAAGTTGCATCGCGAGCGTACTCAGCGAAGCTGATCGCAGTCTTACGCGTATTGAACGAGGACGATGTCATCGAGGTTTTCGTCCGTCACCACGCGCGTCTCGTCGATCATCACGTTCTGCTCGACAACGGCAGTATCGATCGGACCGTCGAGATTCTGAAGAAATTGGCTGAGGCAAGCCTGCGCCTCACGGTATTCTCGAACCGCACGCCGATTTCCGGCGAAACCGCCTTCGACACGTTTCTTTATCGCCACGCTATCGGGGAGCAGCAGGCCGATGGCGTGTTCTTTCTCGACCCGGATGAATTTCTCGACTTGCCAAGGATCGGCATCGGTCTGCGCAAACGGCTCGCCGATCTGAATGCCGGGGCCGTGGGCCTCTCTGCGGGGGAATCGGGTGAACGTGCGTACCGGGAGACGAGGCCGGCGAGGAAGTCGTCATCCCAACCGGCGGTTTTGCGCTTAAGCCGAAGGGAGGCCTTGCCGGGTGCGCGGCGGATCAGGTTCTGCGCCATGTGCTTGATGGTGCAGAAGTTGCCTGAGGCGTGCTCGTTTCGCACCCGACATTCGTCGTCGCGGAACACCATGTCCAAGGCCCAGTGGAGGCTGTTCTCTATCGCCCAGTGGCTGCGCGCGATCGGCGATGTGCGCGGCGTTCTGGTAGCCGATGAGGGGTGAAAGCGCGGTGACGAGCATCAGGGGATTGCCGACATAGGCGTCGATCTTCTCGCGGTTCAGTTCCGTGCCTTCGACCGAGAAGGTGCGGAACTTCTCGCAGCCGTCAGCGAGGATCTGCGCCGAGTGCAGCAA
>JBOHMN010000578.1:0-19507 GCA_050730175.1 Acetobacteraceae bacterium
GAATTTGCGAGGGTGTTGCGCTTCGGCCCGAGCAGAGAGCCGGCGTTCCTCATCAATCGCCTCTCTCTCGTGCGGCCAGGAGCCGCGCAACTGCGTCTTGCGGCGGCATGGCGAGCGCTGCATCGGCGATGGCGGCCGAATAGCCGGCCCGTGCCATGGCGGCGAGCTCGCGCCTTCTGGCATCCCGGTCGGGCGGCGCGCCCGCGCGAAACGGGCCGATATGGCGCTTCCGCGCAAAACGCAGGGCGGCAGTCAGCTCGGCCAGCGGGTCATCCGGGAGTGCTGCCGTGAGATCCCTCTCGGCAACCCCGTGGCGGGCCAGATGGGCGGCAATGTGCCGTCTGGAACTGCCGGAGCGGGCGAGCCTCCGGGCGCGCGCAGCGGCAAAGGCGGCATCATCGACGATCCCGTTCTCTGCCAGCTGTTCCACCACCTGCCGCGCGGCGCCCTCTGCGGCAGAAACCGCTCGATCGATCGCCTCCGGCTCGCCTTCGGCCGTCCGCGCCCAGCGGGCGATGCGCCGCACCAGCACCCGCAGCAGCCCGGCACGTGTCGCCGGGTAGCGAGCAAGATGCGCGAGCGCTGCCTCGTGCAGAAGCTCAGGGTCGGGTTGTTTGCTCGGGCTGGCCACGCCCCAGCATGGCACTACCGAGCACGCGATCCAACGATTGCGCGCTCAGGAGCATGTTCAGGCTGACTGGACATGCTCTGCATCGCCTGAACGAGCGGATTTACGCGCTCCGGGATCGCTGCGCGATTCCAGTCAAGCGCAATCCGCTCAGGGCGGCAGCAGCTCGGCGATGTAGGGCGGAAGTTGAAAGGCGGCGGCATGGATCGCCGGCGTCCAGTAACGCGTTCGGCCGAGAATGCCTGCCGAAACCGCACGACGTTCGAGCTCGCTGACCGGCAGGCTGGTGAGCGAGCCATCGTTGGCCGCCCAGCCGAGCGTCATGAACCCGCCGACATAGGTCGGCACCGCGGCCACATAGGCCGTGACGTGCGCGAACGCCTGCCGCCGCCGCCGGCTGGTCTCAGCAAGCTCGGCGGCCTGCATGAACGGCACGCCGCACTGGTTCACGATCACTCCGCGCGGCGAGAGCACGCGTGCGGCGTGATCGTAGAACGTCTCGGTGAACAGCACCTCGCCGACGCCGACCGGATCCGTGGAATCGACGATCATCACATCAAACGTGGCGTCTCCCGCGCGCGCCACGTAGGCGACGCCATCGCCCACGATCACCTCGGCCCGCGGATCGTCCCAGGCGAAACCGCCAATCTCAGGGAGGAACGCGCGCGAGAGGCGGATCACCTCGGCATCGATTTCCACCATCACCGCGCGGCGCACGGTGGAATGCTCGAGCACCCGGCGGAGCACGCCGCCGTCACCGGCGCCGATGATCAGCACGCGTTCCGCCTCTCCATGCGCGATCAGCGGCACGTGCACCAGCATCTCTTGATACACGAACTCGTCCCGCTCGGTGATCTGGACCACACCATCCAGCATCAGCACACGCCCATGTCCTTCGCTCTCGAAGATGGCGATGTCCTGGAAGCGGCTTTGCACGCGGGCGATTTCGTGCTTCACCCGGAACCGCTGGCCCCAGCCAGAGTACAGGCTTTCGTTGATCCAGGAATCGAGCACCATCGGCGTTGCGCGGGCGCCGAAATTAAACGATCAGGCCCCGCCGCTGCTCGGAAAGCTGCATCGTCCGCGGACGGAACGCCGCCTTCAGCACCGGCACCGAGCGATAGGGATCGCAGGCGCCGCACATGAAGATATCGATGGCGGCGAAGGCCCGCTCCGGCCAAGTGTGGATCGAAATGTGGCTCTCGGCGAGCACGAGAACGCCGGAAACGCCGCCATCGGGCGAGAACTGGTGCAGGTGGGTGTGCAGGATCGTCGCCTGCGCAGCCCGTGCCGCGTCGGCCAGCGCCTGTTCGATCGCCTTTGGGTCGGTCAGGTTCTCGGCCCCCCAAAGATCGAGCAAAAGATGTGCGCCGGCGAATTTGAGCCCGTCACGGCTGACGAAGTAGTCCTTCGCCGGCTCGCCGCGGGCATCCGCTTCGTGCCCCTCCCCTGCATGATCTGGGAAAGGACCTGCATGATCTGGGAAAGGATCTGAGACCATCCCCAGTTGAGCGAGTGCGTCCATCGCGTACCCCTGCAACCAAAAGACAGCCTCTCGGCGGGAGCGACCTCCGCGCCGGCGGGCCGAGATGGGGCGAGATAGGCACACGTCGCCTTTGATGCAAGAGAGAATCCGCGATGCTTTCCGGTCAGAGCATGTTCAGGTCGACTGAACTTGCTCTTGGTTTGTCGTCTCGGGCAATTTCATCGCCCTGACCGGTATCTGGCGATTCCGGTCAGGGCGACATTGCTCTAGGGCACGACTTCGACCGTCGCGCCGATGGCTTTGAGCTCGCTCGGCAGCTGCCCGGCGATCTTCGTCTCGCGACCGACTTCGGGAAGATCAGCCAAGCCATTGGCCGGCGGATCGGTGAGTAAGTGAAACATGTTGCCGAGCGAATTCCCGCCCATGCGGGCATCGTAATCCGTTCGCAGCAGCGCCAGTTCCGCGGCGTCCCCGGCTTGTGCGGCAGCGCTTGCCAGGCGGACCAGCATCGTGCGATCGGCCTCGGTCAGCGTTCCGCCCGGTGCCACGGTGGTTGCGACCAGACCGGCCAGGGCGGCCTCGACACCCGCCCAATCTCCCGCCTTCTGCAAGAGATCCGCGGCGAGGGCGGTGGCCGAGGGAGCATTCAAGGCGGCGAGCGCAGAGACGGCCTGTTGCGTGTGCCCAAGGGCTGCCTTCGCACGGGCGTAGATCATCGTGCGCTGCACCGCGAGCGGGCGCGGCAGATTGGCCGCCCGGGATGCGGCAAGCGCTTTCAGCGCGCCTGCCGGATCATCCCGTGCCAGGCGCACAGTGGCGAGCCGCGCGCCGATCCCGGCCTCAGGAGCACCGGCCGGGGCTGCCGCCATCAGCTTCTCCAGCACGGGTTGCGCGCGATCCGGAAGATCGAGTGCGAGCAAGCGGTCTGCCAGCATCTCGGCGAGCTTTTCCCCTGCGCGGCCAGGCGGGATGAGATCGGCGTTGTCCTCGATCAGGCTGACGAGATCGAGCGGCGGAACCCGCTTTGCCGCCTGACCTGCGAACAGGCTGCGGAAGGTCGCTTCCCGCGCGCTGCGCACGGCGGCCGCCTCGGCGGGGAAAAGCTCTTCCGTGCGGCTGAGCAGCGCCAGCGCCTTACGCCATTCACCTGCCTTTGCCCTGAGGGCTGCCACCTTCAGCCGGAGCTTAAGTTCGTGCCGGCCGCCCCGCCAGTCGTAGAACTGGCGTGACAGCGCGTCGGCTGCCGTCTTCGGGCCGATCGCGCCGGTCGCCAGACGAAGCAGAACCACGCGGCTCGCGGCGCGGGCAGCGACCCGCCGATCGAGCGAGTGCGCAAGACGCTCCCAGGCGGCGAGGACGTCTGGTGTTTTGCCGTGGGTGGCGAACAGCAGTGCGCGGTCGAAATCGAGCGCGGGCGTGGCAGGCAGATGCTTGAGAAAAAGCCCGGCAGCTGCACGCGCCCCGCCTTCGATCATCGCTTCGGCGGCGATCGGCGCGAGGAAATTGCGGAGCGGTTCCGGATACGCGAGGATCAGGCCCGCGGTCGCGGTGAACACTGGAGCAGTACCGACCGGGTCCTGATGCAGGAGGGCAGCGCGCGCCGCCCGCCAAAGGTCGATTTCGTCGGAGCCGGAAAGCCGCGGATCATCGAGCCCGGAAGATTGACCGGGCCGCCCTGAGAGCAAGGCGGCGATTGCCCCCAGTCCCTTGGCGTCCGGATCATTCGCGCGGCGTGGATCATCGATTCGGGCGAGCTTGATCAGGGTTGCGGCTTCGGGCCCCATGCCGAGCGCGACCAGCGTCTCCGCTTCGGCAAGCCTGGGTGCGAAGCGATCGAGCGGTGGCGCCGCAACCGCGGCGTCGAGCTCCTGGTGCAACCGGCGCGCCATGACGGCCAGCGGCCGGGCCGGAAAATCAAACCGGCGCGTGAGCGTCGCGCCATTTTCGAGTGCAGCAAGATTCGGAGCCTCGGTGGACAGGGGCAAGCCACCTCTACCGTTCACGCCGAGCGTGAACCCGTCGAGGTTGGCCCTGAGCGCGAGCCGATCAGTCAGCGGCTCGACGGCCACGCCAAGCCAGGTTCGGAGCAGCACGAAACTTGGCAGCCGGCGCGTGACGGCGACGGCGTCCCCAGGAACGCGAGCAGTCCCGACAAGCAGATTGGTTCCACTAGCCGGATCGGGCACCAGCACGACTTCTGCCGCGGTTGGACGTTTCAGGCTGAGATGCCCTCGCGCCGCCTTCGAGACAATCGCGCGCGCCGTTCGGGGCGCCGCTGTCACCCCGACGACCCAGCCTTCGTCGCGGTGCCACAGCCGGAGCCGAAGCGTCGGCGGCAACGGCAGGCGAAGGACCGTGGCGGCCGGCAACAGACTCACCGTTGCTGCGCCGAAAGCCGGGTCGCCGGCGAGTCCCGACATATCGATCGGCCGCGCCTGGTCGAAGACCACAACACCGTCGTTGCCGCGGCGGAAGGCGGCGGCGCCGCTCCGTGGACCGAACGGCACGAGGAGCGCGGCTTCCGCGCCCGGAGGTGCGGCGACGCGTTGTGCTGCAATTGCGAGCGGCCCAAGTTCGATCGCCGGAATGGCCGGGTTCGAAGCCTTGGGTGGCGGACTCGGATGTGCCACGGTGGCCGTGGAAGAGGGCGGGGGCGGAACTGGCTGAGCAGCCTCGCCTGCCGCGGCGATGGCGGTCGGGGTCGCCGGCTCAGGAGGAGCCAGAGGCGGGGAAGCCTGCGGCGGCTTCGCGATGGCCGGCTTCTTTGCAGCAGACTGGGCTGTCGGCTCCGGCGCCGAAGGATGAATCGCCGGAGGATGCGTGACCGACTGGGGCAACGGCGGCAAGGGAAGCGGAATGGCGGGCGGCGGCATCGGCAGGGCGACCGCGGGCTTGCGATCGGCCACCAGCATCGCAGCAGCCGAATCGGCATCGGCCGCCTGAGGGTCGGCCCGGGTCACGTTCAGCACATCGAGTACGATCCGCTTGTCCACCCTAAAGTCCCTGATCGCAGCGCCCGGCACGATGGTGATGCGCGCCTCACCCGGTGTTGCAAGGAACCCAGCCACGTTGCGCGGCAACTCGGCCGGTGCATCGATCGGCTGCTGAGTGGCGAAGCTCATTTCGACGAGCGTGCCTTGGCGCGAAACGCTGTACGGGACGATTGCGGGAAAATCGAACACCAGGCGGCCGTAACCGCTGTGATTCCCGCTTCGGACATCGACGGGAGGTTGTGCAGCGACCGCACCCGCAGTGAACAACACGACGAGCAGCAGAACCGAACATATTCCCGCGCCGAGCGCGGGTGTTCCGCGTCGATTCATATGGCTCGAATTCCGCTCAGCACGCATTTTCGTGCCCTCCGCAAGCGCACCCGCATGGTAAGCTCCACGCGGTGATCAGGTTCCTCCGCCGTTCGCCCCGTCCGGCAATGCGGCAAGACGTGCGGTCAAGGCCCGTGCCTTGTCCGGCTGCATTGCAGCGAGTATCGGCGCTGCCTTGCGCTCGTTCATGCGGCTCATCACGCCAAGCAGCACCGCCATCGGCAGGCCGTCGAAAATCGCTGCTGCGCTGCGTGGCCGCATGTTTTGATAGAGCGCGACCAACGCGCGCCATTTGGCTGCGTTCTGCTGCTGCTGCGCGGCACTTTCGGAAGCGAGCTTCTTCTGCAGCAACGCAAGCTCAGCGACCCTCTCAGCGAGCTTCTTCTCCGCCGCCTTGAGTACCGACTCGCGCAGATCCAGTGCGGCAGCGCGTTGTTGAATCAGCGCACTGCGTTGGTGGAGATCGAGCAGAAGCTGGCGCTCGGCGGGGCTCTCGGCTCGCGCAGGTGGACAGGCGGCGATCGGTGCATCGGATGGCGCCTGGCCGATCTGTGCCGTTGCGGGAGCACCTCTGGCCGATGGCGCCGCGGCGCGTACCAGCGCAACCGATTTCAGGCCGAGGAGGGCGGCCATCACGATGATCGTAACCGGCAACAGACGCGGCAGCGACGCTCGGTGGAGCATCGCTTCAGCGCCCGATCCTGAGCGCGCGCAAAAGCTCGCGCTCGGCTTCGCTTTCTACGCGCGGTTGCGAGGGCGCCGCACGCGGAGAATCCGCCGTTCGGCCGGCCGCTATTGCCGCATCGAGCCGATCTGCCATCCGTTCGGCCCGCTCGGCGAGGAACACGAGATCTTCCTTGACCTGCCCTGCGGCGGCCGTCTGGCGGGCGAGATCCCGCGCCGTCGTTTCTGCCGCGCTGCGTAACCGTTCGATTCCCGCATCCGCCTCCCGCGTGCTCGCGTTGAAGTCCCTGACCAGTGCCTCCAGGGCCGTCCGGTCACGCTTCAACATGCCCAGCGCGCGCTCCAGCCGGAGCGCGTGAAAAAGTGTTGCGGCGAGCAGCACCGTCAAGCCGATCTCGAGCAGCCATTGCACGCCAAGCATGCTCACGCGCTGCCCTTCAGCGCGCGATCGGGCGCGGCAGCGCGCGCTCGATCTCGACGGCCAGCGAACTGTTGCGCCGCCCGAGGCGCCCCGCGAACAGGGCGGTGGCACCGCACCGCAGCTCGACATGCTTGTCGGGGCCGGCGTTCAGGATGATCCGGGCCCCCGGCACAAGCGCCATCACTTCGGAAAGTCGCATCGTCTGCTCATCGAGCACTGCGTCGAGCACGATTTCCGTATTCCACAGCTCCTCGGCAAGATGCGTCTCCCAGATCGAATCGCGACCGAATTTCTCGCCCATGAACTTCTGCAGCAGCAGCTCGCGTACGGGCTCGAGCGTTGCGTACGGCAAAAGAAGTTCGATTCTGCCGCCGCGATCTTCCATATCGACACGCATCCGCGCCAACACCGCAGCATTGGACAGGCGCGATATCGCCGCGAAACGCGGATTGACTTCCAGCCGCTCGAAACGGAATGTCACCGGCGAGAGCGGGTCGAAGCTTGCCGTCAGATCGGCGAGCACAACTTTGATCAACCTCTCGACCAGTGCGCGCTCGATTGTCGTGAAGGGCCGACCTTCCATGCGCATTGCCACCGTGCCGCGCCGGCCGCCCAACAGCACATCGACGATCGTGTAGATCATCGGCGAATCGACGACGATCAGACCCTGGTTATCCCATTCCTCGGCCTTGATGACGGCGAGCATCGCCGGCAATTGAATATTGCTCAGGTAGGTGCCAAAGCGCAGGCTTGCGATGCTCTCGATGCTGACCTCGACATTGTCGCCGGTAAAGTTGCGCAAACTCGTGGACATGATGCGCACCAGCCGATCGAACACGATTTCGAGCATCGGCAGGCGCTCGTACGAGACGAGGCCGGAATTGATGATCCGCTGCATCCCGCTCGAATCATCTTCTTCGCCGGCACCCCTGTTCCGCCCGAGCAGGCTGTCGATCTCGGCCTGGTCAAGCGTACGCGCCGCGACCACCGGCGGGTTCTCGATGCGCTCTTCGAAAACGGCGGCGTCCGCCGGCCCGGACGCGGTGTCGCTCATTGGGTCAAAAGCTTGGTGAACAGCACGTCGGTCACGCGGCCGGGCCCGAGGACAATCGCGGCGCGCGAAACGAGTGCTTCGCGGAGCCGCCAAGTGCCGACTGAGCTCGCGAGCTCGGAGGCGTGCATATCGCGCAGATAGGTGAGAAACATGTTTTGCAGCTGCGGCAAATCCCGGCGTGCAGCGGCAGCGGCTGCGGCGTTGGCAGCAACCAGGCTGATATCCACTTTCACGTACCGCTCGACGCCGGGAGGTGCCGCGAGGTTCGCGACAAGCTCCGGCACCGCAAACAGGACCGGCTTGCCGGCCTCGGCCTTCGCGTCGGCGCGTCCGGCCCCAGTGTGCAGCAGCCCGGTGAACCAAAGACCGGCTCCGACGACGCCAAGCAGGAGCGGTGCTGCGATCAGCATCAGGCGCCGCCGTTTTGCGGGCTTCACCTGCTGGACCGCTTCCGCCACGGCGGTCTCAGCGTCAGCGGGTTCAGCAGTCGCCGCGCTCGCCATTCTATCCCCTTCGCGATCAGCGCCGCCGTAAACTTGACCGCGATCCGTTAAGGAAGCCTTTCCCAGACCGGACCGCCCCGGCAGAAACAGCCGCCTCTGGCAGAGCCTGCCGGGCAGACAGCGGCGGCACCCCGGCGAATGCAGAAAATACGAAGCCGCATCGCACCGGCACGGCGCTTGCTTGTCAGTCGGACTGCTCCGGGAATCCGCTCCGGTTGCACGACGGAGTGCTTTGCACATGCAGCTTGCCAGTCTGATTGCGGCCTCGCGCCTGATGGCCGAGCAGGACGCGATGGCGGTGATTGCCAACAACATCGCCAACGCCGACACCCCCGCCTATCAAGCCGAGCGCACTCAGTTCAGCGACTGGCTCGCCCCCCCGCCCGCGCCTTCCGCCGAGGCCGGCGTCGCCTTCGTCGCCGATGGCGGTACCTGGCGGAACCGCACCAGCGGCGCCTTCCGCGAGACGGGCAACCCGTTCGATCTCGCAATCGGCGCCAAGGATGCCTGGTTCACCGTTCGCACCCCGCAAGGCGTCAAACTCACCCGCGCCGGGTCATTCAGCCTGTCCGCCAACGGTGTAGTCGTCGATCAGAACGGTGATCCGCTGCTCGACACCAACGGCCAACCCATCACCCTCTCCACGCAGGATACCGGCATTTCGATCGCCGGCGACGGCACCGTGAGCAGTCTCGAAAACGGCGTGATTGGTCAGATCAACATCGTCCGGCCGACCAACCCGAGCCTGATGACCGCAACCGGCGCCACGCTGTTCGCGCCAAACGGTCAGACCGTGCCGGTAGCCCACCCGCAGCTGATCCAGGGCGCACTGGAAGGTTCCAATGTTGCGCCGATCCGCGAAGTCACGCGCATGATCGAATCGGAGCGCGAGTTCGGCTTTCTTGTGCAGTTCCTCCAGGCGGAATCGGACCGCAAGCAGAACGCAATCGCCAAGATCACGAGCACCGACGCCTAGAGCATGTTCAGGTTGACTGAACATGCTCTTCGTTTGTTTTCTCGAGCAATTCCATCGCCCTGACCGGCCTCTGGCGAATCTGGTCAGGGCGATATTGCTCTAAGCAGCAACCGGAGCGAAGGAAAAGACAGCATGCGCGCACTCGATATTGCCGCCACCGGCATGCAGGCCCAGCAGACCAACGTCGAGGTGATTTCGAACAACATCGCCAACATGACGACCACCGGTTACAAGCGCCAGCGCGCGGAATTCCAGGACCTGATCTATCAGAATCTGCGGGTTGCCGGCTCGAACAGCAGCGATCAAAGCACGATCGTTCCCTCCGGCGCGCAAATCGGGCTTGGCGTCAAGACCGCCGGCGTTTACCGGATCGACGATCAAGGTTCGCTGCAGCAGACGGGGAACAGCCTGGATCTCGCGATCCAAGGTAATGGCTACTTCCAGGTCACCCTGCCCTCCGGCCAGACCGCCTATACGCGTGATGGCACCTTCAGCTTGGCACCCGACGGCACGATCGTCACCGCAGACGGCTACGTGGTGCAGCCGGGCATCGCCGTTCCTTCGAACGCAACCGCGGTAACCATCAATACGTCCGGACAGGTGCAGGTGACGCTCGATGGCCAGACTGCGCCACAGACCCTCGGCCAGCTCCAGCTTGCCGTGTTCCCGAACGACAACGGATTGACCGCCGAAGGCTCCAACCTGTTTCTGCAGAGCGCCGCTTCCGGCAACCCGGTCACGGGCACGCCGGGCTCGCCCGGATTCGGCACCATGATGCAGGGTTTTCTCGAAGCTTCGAACGTCAACGTGGTGAGCGAAATCACCAGCCTGATCACGGCGCAGCGCGCCTATGAAATGAACAGCCAGGTGATCACGGCAGCGGATCAGATGCTGTCCACTCTGACCAACCTGCATTGAGAGGTGGGCGATGCGCGCACTTTCATTTGCGCTCGTGCTTCTGATCGGCCTGACGACGCACGCGGTGGCAAGCGTGACGCTCCGCCCGTTCGGCATCCTCAATGGCCCGGTGGTGCGGCTTTCCGATCTGTTCGACGGGCTTGGCGCTGCCGGCCACGCGGTGCTCGGTCCAGGCCCGGCGCCGGGCCAGCAGATCACCGTGCCGGCCGCCCAACTTGCGGCAATTGCCAGCGAGTTCGGGGTCGACTGGCGGCCGCGCTCGCCGGGTGAACAGGCGGTGCTCGAGCGGCCGGGCCGGCCGCTCCGTCGCAGCGAAGTCCTGGCCGCACTCCGTCAAACGCTGCAATTCAGCGGCGCTCCGGTGGAAAGCCGCATCCTGCTTACGGACTTCAACCCCCCTGATGTGCCACCGGGTGCAGTGGTCGCAGTTGCGGTCAGCCAGTTCGACTACGACCGGACATCGGGTGCGTTCTCCGCGGTGCTCGCGATCAACGCCGCGGGAATGGAGGCGGCCGAGTTTGCGATTTCCGGCCGCGCCGAACGGACGGTTCCGATCGTCGTTGCGCGACACGGCCTGATGCCGGGGACAATTCTCACGCCCAGCGACCTGAGGCCTGCGGCCGTGCCAACCGGCTCGCTCGCCACCCAGGTTGCGAGCACGGACGCGCAAGTGGTTGGCATGCAGCTTGAGCGCGCGATCGCCGCCGGCAATCCGCTGCCGCTTGCCGATCTCAGCCGCCCACCCTTGGTCAGGCGCGGCCAGCGGGTGCTGATCGCGCTCGACGCGCGCGGGCTTGCCCTGACGGAGCAAGGCCAAGCGCTCGAGTCAGGTGCGGCGGATGCATCGATCCGGGTGCTCAATACGCTCTCCCACGCGGTGCTCGAGGCGACCGTAACCGGCCCTGGGGAGGTCAGTGTGGAACCCGGCAGCCTGCCGCTTGCTGCTCCCGGTAGCGGCCCGCGCACCACCTACGCGGAGTACGCAGTACAATGACGCGCCGCTCGTTCCTTCTTCTGCTGCCGCTCCTGCTGTCCGGCTGCGGCGCGCTGACCGCGCTCTCGAACATCGGGCGACCGCCGCCGATGACGCCGACCCAGAACCCGACCCTGGCACCGACCTGGCGGCCGGTCACGATGCCGATGCCGACACCGGAGCCTGCGCCCACCGAGCCCGCAAGCCTGTGGCGTTCCGGATCGCGCGGCTTCTTCCAGGACCAGCGCGCCGCGCGCGCCGGCGACATCGTCACCGTTCTGGTGCAGATGAACGACAGCGGTACCCTCAAGAATGCCTCCTCGGCGAGCCGCAACAATTCGGATCAGATGGGGATCACCAATCTGTTCGGTTTTGAAAACATTCTCTCACGCATCGCCAAGAACGTCAGCCCGTCCTCGCTCGTCAATACGAACGGCACCGGCTCCTCCGGCGGCACCGGCGAAATCCAGCGCAGCGAGGCGGTAACGCTCAGCCTTGCCGCTACCGTCACCCAGGTCCTGCCAAACGGCAATCTCGTCATCGTCGCGAACCAGCAGGTACGGGTGAACAGCGAACTGGTAGCGCTCACGCTCACGGGTGTCGTCCGGCCCGAGGACATCTCGAGCATCAACACGATCAATGACGATCAGATCGCCGAGGAGCGCATCTCCTACGGTGGCGCAGGTCAGCTCACCACGGTGCAGACACCAAGCTGGGGCCAACAGCTCCTGAACATCATCTCTCCGTTCTGACCCCGGCCGCCGAGAGCAATATCGCCCTGACTGGAATCGCCAGATGCCGGTCAGGGTGATGAAATTGCTCAAGAAAACAAAGAGCAAGCCTGTTCAGTCGACCTGAACATGCTCTAGCACCATGGCCTGAGGCCGGCGCGCGCCGCGCGGTGCTGCACATAAAAAAACCAGAGCAGTTGCGGCAGCAGGGGCAGAACTGTGATCAACGGCTTGAAGATACCTGAGGCGCCCAGGAAGATCAGGCAGCAAAATCCCCCGAACGCGGCAAATCCCCAGTGCACGCCCGCAATCGCGAGCGCCGGCATGCCCGAGCGTTGCGCGATCTGGAAGAGAAACCCGCGATGCGGCCGGGTGACAGAGAGGCCCGCGCTCGCCCTTCTCACAAGCGTGAAGGCAACGTCGCAGAGCGGTCCGGCAAGCAGCATCGGCACCATGACGAACGAAAGCTCGACAGTTTCGAAGCGCGCCGCAACGACGCCGAGCATCGCCAGCACGAAGCCGCAGAACTGGCTGCCCACATCGCCCATGAAAATGCGCGCCCGCGGAAAGTTGAACGGCAGAAAGCCGACCAGGCCGGCAGCCAGCAGCAATGCCGCGAAATACGCGAACCATGCTCCTTGCAGTGCGGCGACGCCGGCCAGGAAAAGGCAGGCGATGAGCGCGACACCGCCGGCGAGTCCATCGAGTCCATCAATGAAATTCATCGCGTTAGTTGCAAAGACGATCCAGAACAGTGTGGCAGGCGGACCGAGCCAGCCAATATCCGTGGCACCGAAATAGGGAAGACGCGGCTCCCGCAGGTAAAGCCCGCTTGCCACAGCCGCGGTTGCCGCGACGAGCTGGGCTGCGAGCTTGACGATGAACGGCCAGTCATAGAGATCGTCCAGGAACGAAACGACAGCGATCAGGACCGAAGCCAGAATCACACCGCGGAAATAGGGATCGGCAAGCGTTGCGAAGCCGCGGAAACCGTACAGAATGGCGATGCCCAGCAAAAAGGCTGCGGCAATTCCGACACCGCCCGATTTCGGCGTGGGCGCCTTATGTCCCTTGCGCGCGTCCGGGTGGTCGGTCGGGCCGACGATAATCATCAGCCGCACGATCGCGGCCGAGATCACGGCGAGCGCGGCGGCGAACGCCACATGGCGGGCAAACAGCAGCGCGGTCATCGTCCGCCCGGAATCGTCGATCGGGTGCGCTCAGCGGGCCTCAAGCGCCTGCCATCGTCAACCCCTCCACGCGGACGGTCGGGGCGTCCGTGCCGCGGCGAAAGTGAAGATCGTTGGCTGCGACGAGGGTTGCGAACATCTCGGTGAGATTGCCGGCGATCGTGATCTCCGCTACCGGCTCGGCGATCCGGCCCTGGCGAATCATGAACCCCGCAGCGCCGCGGCTGTAGTCTCCGGTGAGCGTGCTGACGCCCGCCCCGATCAGCTCGCTCACGAAGAGGCCCTCGCCGGTCTCGGCCACCAACTCGGCGGGCGAAAGCGGGCCCGGAGCGAGGTAGAGGTTACTCGGGGCCGGATGCGGCGGCGCGGAAGTGCCGCGCACCGCATGCCCTGTCGAGGCGAGGCCGAGCTGGTGTCCACTCGCCAGGTCGAGCAGCCAGCTTTCAAGCCGGCCATCCGAGACCAGGGTCCTGGCAGCGGTCGGAAGGCCTTCGGCGTCGAACGGACGAGACCGCAAACCGCGTCGGCGCACCGGGTCATCCACGATCCGAATTCCCGGGGCAAATACCGGCTCCCCCAGACGGTCCTTGAGGAAGCTCGTACCGCGCGCCACTGCCTGGCCGTTGATCGCGGCGCCAAGATGACCGAGGATGCTCCCCGCGACCCGCGCGTCATAAACCACCGGCAGCCGGGCCGTGGCCGGCCGCCGCGGATTGAGCCGGGCCACAGCGCGGGTTCCGGCGTTCGTGCCGAGCTCTGCGGCGTCATCGAGATCGATCAGATGCACTGCGGTCGCGAAGTCGTAATCGCGCTGCATCGCCGTGCCGCTGCCGGCGAGCGCAATTGCAGACAGCGAATGGCTGGTGCGTTCGTAGGACCCGAAGAAGCCGGCCGAAGTTGCCAGCGCCACTTTGCTGCGGCCCCAGCTCGCCTCCGCACCCTCGCTGTTGGTCACTCCCGGCACCGCGAGTGCCGCATCCTCGGCCGCCGCTACCCGTTCGATCAACGTCGCAACCGACGGCTCCTCCGGATCGACGAGGTCGAGCGGCGCGGCACAGGCGGGCTGCGGAGCAGGCTCGGCAATGCACGCGTGAGGGTCTTCCGGGACGACCCGCGCCATCGCGACCGCCCGCTCGGCAAGGGCGACAAACTCCGTTTGTTCCACACGTCCGCTGGCGACGACGGCCGCGCGCTTGCCGACAAACACCCGCAGCCCGACATCGCCGCTTTCGGCGCGCTCCAGATGCTCGATCCGCCCGAGCCGCCGCGCAACCGACAGCGAGACGCCGGTCAGCAGCACCGCATCAGCAGCATCCGCTCCGGCCCTCTGGGCGGCAGCGAGGAGATCGGCAAGCAGCTCAGCCGGCTTCATGCCGCCAGCTGCTCGGCGATGGCCGCCAGTCCCGGCACGTGCGTCGGCTGGCCCAGCACGGCGAGCGTGGGCCGCGCCCGGAACAACCGCGCTGCCGCCCGTTCGACATCCGCGACCCCGACCGCGGCGATCTTCGCGACCGTCTCGTCGGTCGGAATGACCCGACCGTAAACCTGCCATTGCCGCGCCAGCTGCTCGCAGCGGCTGCCGGTGCTCTCGAGCGACATCAAAAGGGACGCCTTTGCTTGCGCACGGGCGCGCGCCAGCTCGGCTTCACCCACCTCGCTTTGCACCTTGCGGAGCTCCTCGACCACGACCGGCATCAGCTCCGCGACCTCCTTTTCGCCGGTACCGGCATAGATGCCGAACAAGCCGCCATCGTGATAGGGAACGCTGAAGCTGTAGATGGAATAGACGAGCCCCCGCTTCTCCCGCACCTCCTGGAAAAGGCGCGAGGACATCCCTCCGCCGAGCAGCGTCGCCAGCAGCAGCACGGGGTAGAAATCGGGATCCGCGTAGCCGACCGAAGGGAATCCGAGCACGATGTGCACTTGGTCAAGGTCACGGACTTCGCGGTGCTCGCCGCCGTGGTAATCGGCCGGCGGGGCCGCCCGCGACTGGTGCGCCGGCAGGTCGGTGAAATGCCGCTCGGCGAGAGCAACCACGCGTTCATGGGTCAGCGCACCGGCGCCCGCCAGCACGACATTGCCGGCGCCGTAATGGGTGCGCATGTATGAGAGCAAGCTGCCCCGCTTGAGCCGCTCGACCACGGCGGCGGTGCCGAGCACCGGCCGGCCGACCGGCTGATCCGGGTACGCCGCTTCCTGGAAATGGTCGAATATGATGTCGTCTGGCGTATCGTTCGCCTGGCCAATTTCCTGCAGGATCACGGAGCGCTCGCGCTCAAGCTCTTGCGGCTCGAAGGTGCTGTGGCCGAGGATGTCGCCGATGATATCGGCCCCGAGGTTCAGGTCTTCCTTCAACAGCTTCACGTAATAGGCGGTCTGCTCGCGCGCCGTGTAAGCGTTGATATGCCCGCCCACCGATTCGATTTCCTCGGCGATCACCGCGGCGCTGCGCCGCTCCGTCCCCTTGAACGCCATATGCTCCAGGAAATGCGAAATGCCGTTCTCCTCAGCGGTCTCGAAGCGCGCCCCGGCGGCCACGTACGCCCCGATCGACACCGTCTCGACGCGCGGCATCTTTTCCGTGATCACGATGAGGCCTGAGCCCAGCCGGGTCACGCGGATGGCTTCTTCGCTCATGGCAGAGTTCCTTCAGTGCGGTTCCTTGCGGTCAGAGTTCGCACGCTCGCCTCCACGGCAGCAAGGTCATTGGCAGCGACCGTGTAGTGCTCCGCTCGTTGATATAGGTCGGCGAGCCGCTCTGGCAGCGCCGGGCGCACGCCGCTCGCCCGCGTGACGACCGGGGCGAACTTGGCCGGATGGGCCGTGGCCACCGCAATCATCGCCACACCCGGCGCCGCGGCGCGCGCCCGGGCCGCGGCGATCCCGATGGCGGTATGCGGATCGGCGAGATAGCCGGAGGTGCGCCAGATTCGCCCGATTTCCGCCTCCGTCTCTGCCTCACCCATGGCGAAGCCGCGGAAAAGCGCTCCCGTGCGCCGCCATGCCGCCTCGGGCACCGCCATTGTGCCCCCGGCTCGGAAGTCCTGCATGATCCGCGCCGTATTTGCAGCATCCCGATCCAAGAGCTCGAACAAGAGACGCTCGAAGTTCGAGCTCACCTGGATATCCATCGAGGGCGAGAGGGAGGGCCTGACGGGGCGAACCGACATGTCGTTAGCGGCCAGAAAGCGCGCCAGGATGTCGTTCTGGTTGCAGGCAACGACCAGCCTCTCGACCGGGAGACCCATCTCCGTCGCGGCCCAGGCCGCCAGGATATTGCCGAAATTACCGGTCGGCACGCTGAAAGCGACCGGCCGGTCGGGCGCGCCGAGAGCAACCGCGGCAGCGAAGTAGTAGGGAATTTGCGCCGCAATCCGCGCCCAGTTGATGGAATTGACTGCCGACAAGTGCTGCTTGCTACGAAATGCCGTGTCCGCGAACATGCGCTTCACGAGATCCTGGCAATCATCGAAGCTGCCTTCAATCGCGAGATTGGCGATATTTGCCGCGGCAACCGTGGTCATCTGCCGGCGCTGGACTTCACTGACCCTGCCCTCGGGGTGGAGGACGGCAAGCGTGACCCCCCGCCTCTCCTTGAAAGCCTCGATGGCGGCAGCACCTGTGTCGCCGGATGTCGCGCCGACGAGCGTTACCCATTCTCCGTCCAACAGCTCCTCGAACAGCCGCCCGAGAAGCTGCAAAGCGAGATCCTTGAACGCCAAGGTCGGGCCGTGGAACAGCTCGAGCAGGAAAAGCCCGCTCTCGAGCTGGACGAGCGGTACGACCGCAGGATGGCCGAAGCCCGCATACGCGGCCGCAGTCAGCCGCGGCAGGCCGGCGACCGCGCCGCTCACGAACGGGGCCATCACCCTGGCCGCCAACTCAGGATAGGAAAGACCGCGGAGCGAGCGGATTTCCTGCAGCGAAAATCGCGGCCACGCTTCGGGCACATAGAGCCCGCCGTCCTCTGCAAGCCCCGCCCGCAGGGCTCCGGCGAAATCAACCGCCGGCGCCCGCCCGCGCGTCGAGATGTAGCGCACACCAAACTCCCGGATCAGCGTCCCGCCCGCCCTGCCGCCAGCGGCTCGAAGCCAACGCCCGCCAACCGAGCCGTGGCGCGGGCCAGCGACGCCTTGATTTCAGCGGTCTCTAGCCCGTTTCGTCTGCTGCAAATAACACCAAACGGCGGCGGCAGGACGTTACTCTTACCCTTCGTCAGGTCACGAAGGCATTGAAATATAGAGGCCGCCACTGAACACGTCTTCTGAAATCGACACTGGCCGAAAATCGACAGACCGTGTACCCGGGCCCGACGGGGTCTCCGCTGCCGCTGCTCGCAAGCGTCTCGCCCCCCCGAAGTTCGCTGGTCCCGTGAACCCGTTGAAAACTTCGGATGATCAGGAAGCCGGAGGCCGTGGTGACACGCACGGTCACCTCGTCCCAGGTCATGGCGACCATCGCCGACAATCGGCGATGCGGTTGCGTTCGCCCGCGCACGACCTGGCAGCGTGGCTCGGCTTGGTGCCGAAGCGACGACGGGCGGTAAGCCCAAGCTGCTCGGCATCACCAAGCGGGGCAGCCGCTGCTTCCTGCGGTGACCCCGCTTCATAAACCAGATTTATCCGTTGCAAGAATGTTCCGGGTCGTTTATGGATTGCCGCGTGAAGCTGCTCGACCGAGGGAGCCAAGCATGGCTGTGACGACCTTTGCGCCCGTCACGCAGGGTGAATCCGGCAACGGGAGCTGGATCTGCCTGCAGATGTTCGAGAGCAGCTTCGACCTGCTCACCGCGTTCCGCAACAACGACGGCAACCTGGAACTGCTCACGATCTCGACCGAGAACAACGTACTGAAGCAGGTTTCGGGCGCTAGCGCGGGCGCGGTCAAGGAAGTGACGCTGGCGCTTTTTGGGCGCCGCGCGGTCACGGCCGTCTGCGACGGCAGTGGCGACCTTCTGTTGATCTCCTGGGACGTGCCGCGGGGCCTGAAAACCGTGACCCGACTGAAAGACAGCGGCCGCGCGGCCGGTACAGCGACGAACATCGCGCTGGTAGCACTCAGCGCGACGCTGCTTGCGACGGCCATGCGCGACGGCAATGGCAACCTGCTGCTGATCACCTGGTTATTGAACACCGATGGCTCATTCACCCGGCTCGGCAGCAGCAACCCAGGGGGTGGTAAGCCGGATCAGGCGGGTGCAGTCAGCATCGTCAAAATGGCCCTCCTCGGCGGTAGCGTGACGCATCGCGTGGTTACCGCGGTACGTAACGGCAGCGGCGACCTGGAGTTGATCAGCTGGACCATCTCGGCCGACGGCAAAACTATCACTCGCGACGGACCGGGAGCTACAGCGGGCACCGTCAGCGAGATCGAGATCGCAGTTGGCTTCCAGGGCATCACGACCGCGGTCCGGGATGGCAACGGCAGCCTACTGGTGATCCCTTGGCAGTTAGGCAGCGGTGGTTCGTTCACCCGGCACCACGAAGTCGAGGCGGGCAACGCACAGCACTTGTCAGTCGGCGTGGTGGGTGGCCCGCCGGTGCTGGTCGCCACGATGCGCAACGGCAGTGGGGTCTTCGAAATGATCGCCTTGAACGCGATCACAGAAGGTGGCCTGGCACGCAGCGGGTCGTTCAACGACACGCAGAACCCAAACGTAGGCGAAACGAAAATCATCAGCATGAATGGGCTGGCGCTGACGGCCATACGCCAGACCAGCGCACTATTGCTGCGTAGCTGGACGGTGACGACGCGTTAACCGGGACGGGAGAGGAGGGCACAAACCATGCCGGAGACCATGCCGGCCGCCGGCCGGAAACGCCCGCTGACGACGGCCAACATCAACGGCTGGTTCGCCGAAGCGCTGGCCGATCCGGCGCGCTTAGCGGCACTGAGGCAGGACTGGGTGAAACTGCTGCTGAGCGACTTGTCAGCCACACCCGCCGAGCGGGACAATCTGGCATCGCTGCCCGCCGAGGACGCGCGGGCGCTGCAGGCGATGATCGCGCAGGTGGCGGACCACGGCGGCAGGATCTACCTCGAGCGCTCCAGCGAAACTGAACCCGGGGCGCTGGTCGTGCAGCCGGATCGTGGCGGACCGTCTGGTATGCGCGGCGGCGCGCAGGCCGATTTCTCGGTCGGGATATTTCATTGTACTTTCGACGCTAATTTCCAGCACTGGCATTGCGGCTGGGGTCCTAGGTGAGGTGGGGGCGGTGCCGGCGCTCCTGAGCAGAAGAACGACGGAAGCGAACTGACCGGAGAGCCGGTCCGCCCTGCTCCCGCCCGGAGTCGTGCTACTGGAGCGTGCTGCGGTTCGGTCGAATCGGGGGATTCCCGAATCGGCGTGAGTGCGATCGAAGCTGCTGGCCGAGCAGGGCGTGAAGGCCGATACGTCGACGTTGAGCCGCTTCTTCCGCCGCATCGGCATCACGCCAAAAAAAGACCCTCATCGCCCGCGAACGTAATCGTCCCGACATAAGACGTCACCGCGCCCGATGGTGCACCTACCAAGGCCGCATCGATCCCGCACGGCTGGTATTCATCGACGAAACTTGGGCCAAGACCAACATGACGCGGCTCCGCGGCTGGGCGCCTCGCGGCCAGCGATTGGTTGATAA
>JBOHMN010000579.1:0-2869 GCA_050730175.1 Acetobacteraceae bacterium
AGTCCCAAGTGGACCGCGTATGCGGTTAAACGCCCTGTTCGGGCAAAACCGAACGGCCGGAGCCGACGCGGTGATAGCACAGAGCGTGGCGGAGATACTGCGTCATCATGTGACGCTTTCGGCCGAGTGCAGCGACCGGATGTCCCTATAGCGCGACGATCCGGGTGAGAGAGCGTGTTGTCTCATCCAGGAAGGCTC
The DNA here is from genome assembly GCA_050730175.1 of Acetobacteraceae bacterium. Taxonomy (GTDB): domain Bacteria; phylum Pseudomonadota; class Alphaproteobacteria; order Acetobacterales; family Acetobacteraceae; genus JAKAWQ01. The sequence goes on from JBOHMN010000579.1 coordinate 199, forward strand.
CCGAGCGGGGTGAGCATTGCCTCGTCAGGATGCTCCCGAGAGAGCATGGGCTTGTCGGTCATCGTTCGGCCGGATCGAGCGGTGCCAGCGGCTTCGGATGGGGCGAGGCCTCTGCTTTCCTGTTCGACCGCCGCGCCTGCTTTCTCGTCCCGACCTGGCACCGCCCCCAGAGCAGCATGCTCGGGTGCATGTTTGATGAGGCAACCGGTCAGCCTTCGGGGGCATTTCTGGCGAGGCAACGCGCCGCCTGCAACGCCCTGTCGCAGTCGGCACCAGTCGGGACCCGGGCAGTTACGATTCGGGGTATTAGTGGCCGCCCCCGAGTCGGAATCCGTTGCGATTCAGTTCCCGCACGGTCCGCAAGTTTTTTTACACCGCCCGGTCCTCGCTACTGAGAGTCGGAGAAGCAACGTAGAGGTCGGGCGCATACTTCTGTAGGGCCTCGGAGTTGATGATCGACTCGCCTCGGAGAATGGCCCCTTGGAGAGCTTCCTCACCCGCGCCGCTCTCGATGGCTAGTTTGAGCAAATGCCAGGCGACGTTGAACTTGTCCTTCTGATCTTTCGCCCCAAGGAAGGCCACTATCCCCGAGGTTACCGTCGCCGCAACCGCGAACCAGGAGCTCACGCTTCCTGCGGTAGCGGTAGCGATCGCAGGAAAGACTATGGATAGTGCACCAATGAAAAAATATATGAGCCGCCACACGTAATACTTCGCAAACCAAGAGTCCCGGAGACCGCAGGGTCCCTTGGGTTGAACCCACAAGTCTTTCCAAAGTTTAAGCACGTCTTTTCTCCCGCAGACGACGATCTTGCGGGAAAAAGGAGCAGTCCGATGGTTGTCAGCTGTCAAGCGGCGGAGTGACCCGGAGGTCATCGCGGCTCCGGGCGTGTCTCAACACGTTCCGATTCTGCGAACGGCTCTCGAAAACGAGGATATCTGACGACCCCCAATGCGTGCCGTCCGGAGCCGTGTATCGAGGTGCTTTCCCTTCTCGGAACTGCTCTTGATTGCTTCGTTCCGAAACGCTACCGTTTGAACGGGTTTCGTGAACATGGGCGGGGGATGCGGGTCGGGTACGCCAGAGTAAGCACTACCGGCCAGTCACCTGAGCTGCAGCTTGACGCGCTCCGCCATGCTGGTTGCGAGGAGGTGGTCACCGAGAAGGCGCCGGGCGCCAAGGCGAACCGGCCCGAGCTCGCGCGCGTTATCGACGACGTGCTGCGCGAGGGCGATGTGCTGGTTGGATGGAAGCTCGACCGTCTCGCCCGGTCGCTGAAGAAGTTGATTACCACGGCCGAGGACCTCGATGGGCGTGGCATCGGGTTGGTGTCGCTGACCGAGAGCGGCGACCCCACGACCCCGGATGGCGTGCTGGTGTTTCGTGTGTTCGGAGCGATGGCGCAATTCGAGCGCGCCTTGATCTGTGAACGCTGCGCTACCGGCCTCGCCGAGGCGCGCCGCCGTGGCGGCAAGGGCGGGCGCCCTTCGGCGTTCAGGGCTGGCGACGTCACCGCGGCGCGTGCCCTGATGAAAGAGGGTAAGCCGCTGGTACGCGACTTCGCCAGGCGCATGGACGTATCGGCCCCTATCCTCTATCGGCATTTCGGCAAGCGGGGCGCCGCCGACGAAACCGCGGATAGCTCCGCCGTGCGTGGCTGACCGCTCGAAGCGGCCGCCCGGTGAGGCGCTGATCGATCTGCCCCGGCGGTTGGTGTTGTCCTCGCTGCGCGACCCGGCCCGCACCGAGATCATGAGCCGTGCCGCCGAGGCCTATGGCGTCTCGGTCTGGACGATCTATCGGGCACTCCGCGATCTGACGCGGCCGAACTCGGTGCGGCGCTCCGACCATGGCTCGACCCGTGCGGCGCTCGTGGCTGCATTGGAGCAGCAACGTCGAAATCATCGCAGCGCTCAAGATCAAGTCCTCGAACAAGGAGGGGCGCCATCTCTCGGCGGCGAGGGCGATCCGGCCGCTCGAGGAAGACGGCGTTGGGACACCCGGAGGATTGGTGCGGGATCCGCCGAACCTGCTCAGGTGCGCAACCGTCGATCGCGTCTTGCGTGGTTGCCGCCTCGACCATGCGCGGATCATCCGACGGATCGCGGCGGTGCGCTTCCAGGCCAAGCGTGCGAACGAGCTCTGGAATTTAGAAATGAGCCCCTCCGACCTGAAGCAGGCCGAACTGCCACTCTGGAGCGAGTCCGGACCTGGCAAGCCGACATTGATGTTGTTCTCGGCGGGCCATGACCGCTCAGGTGTCCTCTACGACGAATATCGCTGCGTGTACGGCGAGGATGCCGGGTCCGCGCTGCGCTTTCTGTTTAACGCCATGGCCCCCAAGCCCGAGGCCGAGCTGCCGTTCCAGGGCGTTCCGGCCGCGATCTACATGGACAATGGCCCGATCAGCCGGTCGAAGGAGTTCCAGTCCGCCATGGACAGCGTCGGCGTGCGCGCGCTTACCCACATGCCTCCGTCGGAGGCGGAGCGCCGCACGCCCGCGCGGTCGAAGGGCAAGGTCGAGCGATCGTTCCGCACCATCAATGAAGGTAAGCGTAGCGCCGCCGCCACATTGCGGTAATGAGCAATTCTGCTGCCATATCCCGTCATGATGGCGGACATCGACGGCGCGTCGGCAACTGAGGGCTCTGATCCGAGCACTCATATGAG
>JBOHMN010000580.1:0-2547 GCA_050730175.1 Acetobacteraceae bacterium
AAACGCGGCAGTGACGCGACCGCCGCGCGGCCGCTGCCCAGATAGGCTTGGTCGAACGCAACGTCGGTCCCCATCATCTGTCCCGGCTCGACGACAACGCCATCGACCAGAGTGCCCGGAATGCGAACCTCATGGGCCGGACGCGAATGACGCGCGACCAAGCGACGGACCTGCGCAATTACTTTGCCGCCGCACGCCTTGACCGCAAGCGCAATTGCGGAGTTGGCCGACAGCAGCGGCTCATCTTCGTATGATAGGTTGCCGCACTCGTCGGCCGCGGAGGCGCGGATGAAGCCGACCTCGAGCGGCCATGTCGGATAAAACAGGTACTCTCGCCCTCGCAGGCTGACCAGCTCGACCAGGTCCTGCCTGGCGCGCGCGGTAAACTTCCCCCCCTGCTGGCGCGGATCGATGTAGGTACCAAGGCCAATTTCGGTCACGTATCCAGGACTTCGCCGCGCCACCTCGCGCAGCCAGTGCATGCTGGCGCCGATCGGCCAGCTATAGGCCTCGATCCGATTCTCGCGGATCAGCCGCATCAGCTCCGGCCGCTTGCCGGTCTTCGGGTTCAGAGGATTGACGTACGACCCCGAGACGATGCGCTTCATCAGCCCTTCGATGGCGACGTGATCCATGCCGCGGATACCGACCGCATCGCCGGTCCCGCACGGCAGGTAGAAGGTGAGGCCGCCAGGATGGCCCTCGGTGCGGAACCTGTCGGCGAGCGCCCCGAGCAGCGCATCCGGCGTGATCCAACCGATCACCCCGACGCTCGCAACGGTATCGCCATCGCGGACGAGTGCCGCGGCCTCGGCCGCGGTGATCGTTTTGCTCATGCCTTCACCGCGAACCTCTGAAGCGTCGCGACTGCCGCCGGAGAGCGACAGTTTTCCTCGAAGAGACGGCTGGCGAGCGCGTCCAGCGGTTCGCCATCACGGCTGACCAAGGGGGCGAAAAACCGTTTGGTTGCCGCGACCGCAGGCGCGGGCAGCGCGGCGAGGCGTCGAGCGTGCGCGCCGGCGACCTCGTTCGTGGTGCCGTCACGGTCCGCGAGGTGGTCGGCAATGCCGAGGCGTTGCGCCTCGACGCCATCGATCGGCTCACCGCCCCACGTCAGGCGCCGGGCAACCGCCGGACCCACGCGCGCGGCAAGCGCCCTCAGACCCCAGGGCGGAATCCAGCCGAGCGAGACCTCCGGCAGATGCCAGCGGGTGTTGGGGGCCGTGACGATGACATCGCAGGCCACCGCTAGGATGAAGCCGCCGCCCAGCGCGAACCCCTCCACTGCGGCCACGACCGGCTTGTCCAAAAAGCCGATGGAGCGCACCATCGTCGCCGTCTCCGCCTCATGGCGGCTGATCCCTTCCAAATCCAGCCGAGCGAGCTCCTTGAGATCGCTGCCAGCGCAGAAACCGGGGGGAGAGGCTTCGATCAAGATCGCCCCGATCGCGGGATCACGGTCGAATTTGGCAAAGGCGTCGTGCAACGAGTTGACCAGCTCCGCGCCGATCGCATTGCGCCGCTCCGGCCGATCGATGCGCAGGATGCCGACGCGGCCCTCTGTGCTGATCTGCAGCATGCCCTCAGCCGCCCCGGCGAGGTGGCGGCCACTTCGCCCCACTGGGCAACGCGCCTGCCGGCGGCATATATATCAGTGGCATACTTTAAGCATATCGGCTAGATCGGATGCCGTCAACCGCAGGCACGATGTTGAGGACGAAAACATGGGCCCAGTAACGTCCGCGAGATCAACGTCCGCGAGATCGGCAAGCACCATCGCCGACCGCCGCCCGGTCGAGACGCTCTCGACCGAGTTGTTGGTCTGCGGCGGCGGCGCCGCGGGGCTGGCGGCAGCGGTAACCGCCGCCGAGCAGGGCGTTCGAGTCATTCTCCTCGAGCGTTATGGATTTTGCGGGGGCGGGGCCGTTGCCGGGATGTCGGGTACGGTCTGCGGCCTCTACGAGGCCAGCGGTGCCAACCGGCCGCCGAACAAGGTGGTATTCGGCTTCGTCGACCGCTTCATCGAGCGCATGGAGGCCCGCGGCGGTCTCACTCCGCCGCTGCGATACGGGAAAACCTACACCCGGGTGCACGACCCGCTGATCTGGCGGGAAGTCGCAGACGATCTCCTGCGGTCGGCCGGCGTTCAGGTGATCTATCACGCTCTGGTCACCGATCTGCTGCTCGATGGCGAGCGGGTGGCGGGTGTCCAGGCCTACAGCAAAGAGGGCAAGCTCGTGATACGTGCGGAGGTCACGATCGATGCCACGGGAGATGCGGATCTCGCCGCAATGGGCGGCTTGGCCACCGTGATGGGGCACGAGGGCCATGTGCAGAACCCAACCATGATGTTCCGGCTGCAAGGGGTTCGGGTTGACCGCTTTGTCGGCACCTACGGCAACGACACCATCATGCCTGAGGAGGTCATCGATGCCATCCACGCCGCCAATGCCGCCGGCTTCGAGCTTCCCCGCAGCAAGATCTGGCTATTCCCGACCACCAGGCCGGGCGAACTCCTGTGCAACTGCACCCGCGTCACCGGCCCGC
>JBOHMN010000581.1:0-2067 GCA_050730175.1 Acetobacteraceae bacterium
CAACAGACCCTGCCGGAGATCCAGTTGCTCGCGTCGCAGGCTGACCAGTTCCGAGACACGAAGCCCGTGCCGGTAAGCGAGCAAGATCATCGTGGCGTCGCGGTGACCGTGGCGTCCGAGCCGCTGCGCCGCGGCGATCAGCCGGTCGATCTCTGTCGGCGTCAGGTGCTCCCGGCTGCGCCGATCGGCGTTGGGAGCCTTGGGAGGTGGGCTCATGGCACCAACTTTCCCGAAATTGATGTTTGGCGCGAACCCCGCCGCGGCCCTGCGGGCTAGGCAGAGCCTCATATAGGAGTGGCTTACTTGCCCGAAAACGTGCCTTATAGGGAAAGTTCCGCCCGCTTCCATCCGCACAACGCCATTGAACCCCGATCAACCGACGCGTGCCGGCAATAGCAGGCGGCTGACAGTGCTGTCGCAAGCCGAAAGGCTCGCGCTCTACGGCTTGCCTGATTTCGACGAGTTCCAGCGCGCCGAATACTTCGCCTTTGCCGACGCGGAGCGTGCCCTGGCTGAGCGGCGTAAGGGGCCGGTCGAGCAGCTCCACTGCATGTTGCAGATCGGATATTTCAAGGCCAAGAACGCCTTCTTCGCCCTCTCTGCGCAAGTGGTGCCGGACGAGGATCTGGCATTTCTGGTCGAGCGGTACTTCCCCGGCAACCCCGTGGCGCTCGAGCCGGTGACGGCATACGAGCAGTACGCGCAGCGCGCCGAGATCGCCAAACTGTTCGGCTACCGACTCTGGTCGGGAACCGAACAGCCGGTCCTGATCGAGACGGCTGCGCTGCTGGCGCGGCGGGATGTGACGCCCACCTTTGTCCTGATCGAGGTGCTGGCGTTCATGAACGCCAGGAAGATCGTGCGGCCAGGCTACACGACGCTGCAGACCATCATCGGCGACGCACTCACCACCGAGCGCCGGCGCCTCGAGCAACTGATCGAGAATCGCCTGGACGCCGACACGAGCGCCGCGCTGCGCAACCTGCTCATGCGCGAAGACACGCTGTCCGGGCTGGCCGTGCTCAAGCAGGACGCCAAGAATTTCGGCTATCGGATGATGACCGCCGAGCGGCAGAAGCGCACCACGCTGGCGCCCATGAATCACGCAGCCAAAAACCTCCTGCCGTCGCTCGGCATCTCGCAACAGAACGTCGAGTACTACGCCAGCCTCGTTCACTACTACACGATATATGATCTGCGCCGGATGAGGCCAGGGCAATCTCATCTGTATCTGCTGTGCCACGCGTGGCAGCGCTACAGGCAGTTGAGCGACAACCTCGTCGAGGCCTTCGACCATCACCTGCGGAAGATCCAGCAGGAGACCAAGGAGGCCTCGGAAACAGCATACGTCCAGGCCCAGGCCAAGCGGCAGCAGGAAGCGCCCCGTGTGGGGCGCGTATTGCTGCTCTACGTCGACGAGGCGGTCGACGACGTGACGCCGTTCGGTGCAGTCCGCAACCAAGCCTTCACGATCCTGCCCCGAGCGGCTCTGCTCACAGCCGGCAAGCGCCTGTGCGAAAAGCCTGTCAGCCATCTGGAGCTGCGTTGGCAGGCAATCGACCGAGCGGCAGTGCGGTTCAAGCAGAATCTGCGACCGCTCGCGACGGTGCTCGAATTCTCGGCGGAGCCGGCGACGAGCCCGTGGCACGCAGCGCTCTGCTGGATGCAAGACGTGTTCTCTCGCGGGCAACGCCTCTCGCAACGTCCCGTCGCCGAAATCCCCTGCTGCACGATACCGCTCAAGCTGCGCCATCATCTCTGCAACCTCGACGCCGGCGGGAACCCGATCGGCCTTCGCGGAGACCGTTATGAATTCTGGGTGTATCGGCAGGTCAGCAAACGGCTTGCCACCGGTGAGCTCGCGGTTGACGACAGCCTGCACCATCGTCGCTTCAGCGATGAACTGGCGAAGGCGGATCAGCAGGCCGAGGTCCTGAAACACCTCAACATCCCCTGGCTGAGCCAATCCGTCGCGGTGGAACTCGACGCCCTGTGCACCGACTTGGATCGGCGATGGCAGACCTTTGGCCGCGAGTTGCGCCAGGGCAAGCTCAAGCATCTCGACTA
>JBOHMN010000582.1:0-2195 GCA_050730175.1 Acetobacteraceae bacterium
GGACCAAATCCGCCGATGCCATCCTCGCTGCCGTGCAGCGCGGGAGACAAGCGTTAGAAGCTATCCACTAGAAATGGGGACGAATGGGAAACGGGAGAGAACCCTGAGCCTATACGGTTGCAAGCAAAGTATCTGCCACCGGTCCTTCGGGGTCGCAGTCTTCCTGGTAGCGGCAAAAATCTCAAGGAATTCCCGGCTCTTGTCTCGGCTGAAAAACCTGGAGCCGATGAAAATTCTGGCATTCGCCTCTCTCAAGAAGGCGACGAGTTTGCTTTTATCCGCAGATGCCTTCTCTGCGACTCCGTGCCAATCATCGAGAACGATCAGGGCCGGCACCTCATCCGGGGTGCCCGGATCGCGCCACAGTTTGCGCCACAGAATTCGGGCAACCCGCTCGGAAAAACTCCAGCTCTGGGAAGCGGCGAGAAGCAGCGCGACCCCGACTCGCCGGGCATCTTGCTGTCTCTCAAGAGGTGATAGCGGCAGTTGGGCAGCATTGATGTATCCGTCGCAGTCACGCTTGTCTTTCAACGCCTTCATCAGCAGGCTGATTTCCAGAAAAATCGGCAGACAGACGCCGCGGGGAAGCCGATGGGAGCTCCTCAGCTGCTTGCCCGAGACTCGGGCGGTGGCGACGGTCAGTCGCTTGAGCCAATCGGTCCTGCCGCCCTCACGTTCCCCGAGCAGCATCATGGTGTCGAGGGATTTTGCCATGCTATCGAGCGCGCGCGGTTTCCCCTCCCCGTCCAGCATTTCTTCGATAGCGCGCGCCTCCGGTTCGCTTGGGTAAAAGCGAGCCGGTTGAAACCGGCGCAGGGCCGATCGGTTGTCTCTCCGGGTTCGGGAGCAACATGGATCGCGAGACAGCCGAGAAAGAGGCCGGCGCGTTGGCCGGCCCAGATCTTCATCGGAAGCTGACCGCGAAATACTCAGCTCCATCGCCCAGGTTTCGGAGATCGCGCGCACAAGTTCCCTGGGCTCGACTGGCCCGACCGCCACGATATCCATTTCGACGGTCACATCATTGTCGTCGTCGACATAAGCCTTCAGGAAGCGCTTTTCCTTGTTCCAGCGGTTGACGGCGTCGATCTTGTCCGCCCGCAGCTTACCGTCACCGGAAAAGACGGCAGCAAGCTGCATCGAGCCGGCGGCGCCGGCCACGATATGCCGTAGGCGATCAGCGCGAACTTGATGCCGGCAAGCTGCAGGCTGTAGAGCACGTTCCCATCGGGCAGGATGGCCTTGTCGAACGCGATGCGCTCCAGGCGCGCAATCGTGGGCGTAGCGGCCGATAGCGTCGGCCGAGCCAGCAGGCGGTCGGCGGGTCCCTCGGCTGGAGCCCGGCCGCGGGAGCGAAGCCGAGCACGAGCGCGGCAACAGTGCAGAACAGGCAGGGACGATAACGCATCATAGTCACCTCCTTTGGCAGGAGCGGTATCCTCACGATCCCGGCCGTAACTGGATCCTCGCTCCGCGTATGCTCGCGATGCGGCGGGCGGTCCCGACTGGGGCGCTGGGGCGCGTCATTGATGAGCTTTACGGCCCGCCGCGTAATCGGTTACGCCGAAACTTGTCGGGGGCGACATGGAAGGGGAATTTCGGGAGCTGACCGGACCGGTCCAACTCCTCGATCTGCATGGCACGAAGGTCGAAGCTCTGCTGCGCTATCTTGATGCGGTCGATACCGAACTGAGCGCCACCCCGCTGCTCGATCGCTTCGGCTTGAAGCTCGATGCGCTGCGCATCCCGTTGAAGGTGATCCCGCACCGCCTGGATGATCATGAGGCAGAGCTGCGCCGCCAGGAGGCGGCACGCAGCGAATTCCGCATCCGCCGGCCGGCGCGCGGCGACGACCACGACGAGGATGGTCCGGCCGCTCTCTACGCGATGGACATCCGCCCGAAAGACGTCACGCCCGAACCCCTCGCCGCCATCGAGCCGAAGCTCAACTTCGGTGTGATCCTCGGCAATCCCGGCAGCGGCAAGAGCGAATGGCTGAAGGATCTGGCGCGCCGTGCCGCGCGGGCAGCCCGCAGCGACCTCGCCGCACATACCGCGCTGGAAGACCGGATTTGTGTTCCCGTGTTCCTTCACCTGCGCGATGTCGCCGAGGCGCTGGCCAGCAGGAGAAGTCTGACTGCTCGATTGATCGAAACGGGCGCGGTCGAGACCCGGCCGCGGACGCTCTCCAGCGC
>JBOHMN010000583.1:0-1927 GCA_050730175.1 Acetobacteraceae bacterium
GGAACGGCTGCTGCGGCTGTGACTGGGCCGCGTGCGAAGCGCTGCCGCAACCGGCCAACACCAGCGCTGCAATCACGCAACCCGAGCCATACAGTCTCAAGGCGTACCAACCACCCAGCATGAACAAACCTCTCGCGGTAATCATAAGCCCGCCGCGTCGCAAGCCTTGGCCCGAAACGCGGACACGTCCATCCTGGATAAGTATTGAGTGCCAGCCAAATCCCTCCGTCCTTCAGCATGCCGGCAATCACTACGAGCCAGGCGCAGAGCACCTGCAGCCGGCAGGCCTCGCATTGCACGAGGGAGAGAAAGCGAGCGTATCCTAGCGCTTTTGCAGCAGCGAGCGCACGTCGATCGCGCCGCCATTCGACAACATCTTTCGCACATAAGCTGATGCTCGGATTGCCTGGCTCGGCGCGACTCCTGGTGCGGTTCGGTTCACGGTTCGGTTCGTCACGATGCGCAGCAAAGGTTGTCGAATCCCGACGTAACCCGCATCTTCTTGCAAGTTCTTCACACAACGGGCATGCGAAGCCAGCAGGTGCACACAACCGCCGCGCGAGCCGCAATCAATCGGTCGGCGCGGCGGCCAGTGCGCGCAGTAAATTTCATCCACGATCAGATACTGATTAAAGCTGAAGCTGCCGGCCCCGTCGGGCATCGTGACCGGCGTGCCGATGCGGAAGATGCTTGGCCGCTCAGGCGGATGCTGGCGGGCGCAAGCCCGGCACCGCGCGTCGACCCGACGGAAGTGTAGGTTTGCCTGGCGGCACCTGTGATTGCTTGCGATCGCGCAGCAGCGCTTTGATCCCGGCGGGCTCGACCGGCTTGGTCAGGTGCGCATCGAAGCCGGCGTCGCGTGCGCGGCGCTTGTCCTCCTGCTGACCCCGGCCGGTCGGTCGCTTTGGTACAATCCGGCGCCCAACTGGATCAGCCAATCCGTGGTGGGGGTACGGTTGCCGATCCAGCGGATCTACTATCTTTTGTTTTCAACAGCTTAGCAGGACGCATCGAGTCCCGTCCGCTCCGCCATTTGGTGTTCTGCTGGTGTCCACCAAGGGCCGCCGAAGAATCCAAGTACCTGAAAACCCAGACAATGCGGTCCGGCGATGTCCTCTATTGTCGTAAGAGCACTCCGGCATCCCCGTTCTTCCGACCCTGATCGATGGCCCGATGCTCTGGGCGGCGGCGATCGACCGCATGCCGAGGGCAAGACGATGAGCGAAGAGTCACGAGGGGAGCTGACGCTGGCGGAGCAGCGGTTTCTCGAGAGGGTGCATGTAGCCGGCACACCAAGCCTGGCACTGCCGCCTCGGATTCTTTCATCGCCTCGGCCACGCGCACTTCCACGAGCCTCCCGGGAACCTCGGTCGTTCCCGCTGACCGCCTAAGCGGCGGCGGAAGACCCTTCTGCACCAGCCGCCGCCGTACCTTTTGCAGCATCGTCCGAGGCGACGGCAAACCTTGGGCTCACTCCGACTGGGACGAGCCGGTGCGCGCGGCCGCGGAAAAGGCTGGACTGCCAAACGGCGTCTGCCTCGTATTCCGGTATACCCTCCGACATAGATCCAGAAGCACTACGGCGGGCTGGGGGTGGCAAAACGCGTCTGCAGAGCGCGCACGCACCTCTACATACCCATCCCACCCATTCCGCCGCCGCCCGGCATGCCGCCATGGGCATGCTCTTCGCCCTTTGGAGCCTCGGCAACCATCACCTCGGTCGTGAGCAATAGGCCCGCGACGGATGCGGCATTCTGCAGCGCAAGCCGCGTGACCTTCGTTGGATCGAGAATGCCCTCGTCGAGCATGTCGCCGAACTCACCGGTCGCCGCGTTGTAGCCATAGGCACCCTTGCCGGCTTTCACCTGGTTCAGGATGACCGCCGCATCCTCGCCGGCATTCTCAACGATATTTCGCAGGGGCTCTT
>JBOHMN010000584.1:0-12120 GCA_050730175.1 Acetobacteraceae bacterium
GTACCAATAAAGGCACTTCTCATCGTCTTCATCTTCCTGTTTCTCTGCGGCGATGACGGTCTGATCCGTGGCATTCCTACACTTATTGCAATAGAACCGCACGATCTTCTGCATTGAAGCTGGCTACCTGATTCATGCCCCTTGCGGGCCACTAAAGGGAAAACCTGAGCGCCTCCGGTAACTGAAGAATTAACCTGCAGTTACCACTCCGGAACGGCGATGTGGCTCCTCAAAATGGCCGGACACGGCGCACGCGTTGGCTGAGAACCGGGAGTAGGCCCGCGTCTGCGAATGGGAAGATCGATCGGGTTGAGGTGATTTCCTCGGGCAGGACGCCCTGCGCCTTAATTGAAAGCAATCATGGTTGATATCTTGTGCTCATGAACATTACCCCGGACCAGAGCCGCGCCGCCCGCGCCCACCTGCACCTGGAACAAGCCGAGTTGGCGGGGCGCGCGAAAGTCTCCATCGTCACCATCCGCCGGCTGGAAGCAAAACAGGGCGGCGCGCGGGTTGCGCCCGCCACGCTGGCTCGTGTGCGCGCCGTGCTGGAGCAGGCTGGCGCGGAGTTCATCCCCGATGGCATCCGCTGCCGTCCCGCCAGCCGCGCAGACGCGCGCGCGCGTTTTAATGAGCTGCGCGCGATCAGCCTCCGCAGCGCCACCCGGTTGCGGGGCCGCGCGTTGCTGACCGACGCCGATCTTTACGATGAGAACGGTTTGCCGGCGTGATCGTCGTCGACGGTTCGGCGCTGATCGCCATCCTGCGCCGTGAACCCGAGGCGGACGCCTTCCTGCGGATCGTCGCCGAAGCGGATGGCTGCCTGCTCACGGCCGTCAGCCTGCTCGAGACCAGCCTCGTCCTCGCACGGCGTCAAGGCGACGCGCGCTCTTGGACCGAGCTCGACGCACTGGTCGCGCAAGCCGGCATGGAGGTCGTGCCCCAGGACGCGGCACTTACTGAAGTTGCTCGCTCAGCCTTTCTTCGTTACGGCAAGGGACGCCATCGCGCCGGTTTCAACCTTGGCGACTGCGCGGTCTACGCTCTTGCCAGCAGCCGCGATCTGCCGTTGCTGTCCAAAGGCGATGACTTTCCGCACACCGATCTCCGCACGGCCGCCTGATACACAACTGCCGGTAATGTATCGGGCGCAGAGAGGCGGCTCGACCCCTGCAAGACGTTCGACGATCAATCGGCGGTTCCCGAAAGCGGATATCCGGGCGACCGCCTCCGAGATCATTGCGTCTCCGCTCTTCGGACCGACGTGGCTTCCGCCGGGCGCGGTCCGACAGCTAAGCCCCACAACTAATCGTAGTACCCCGGCTGATCGATGTCGGCGAGCAGCGTCGGCCCGGTCGGCTTCCAGCCCAGCAGGGCGCGCGTGCGGGCGCTTGCGGCCGGTATGTCCATACCCGCGAACAGGGTGAACCAACCGAAATGTTCCGCCGCCTCGGGACCGGACTTGGCGACGACCGGCACGCCGAGGCGGCGCCCGATCACCTCGGCGATCGCCTTGAACGGCACGCCTTCCTCGCCAACCGCATGATAAGGCCCATCGACGCCGCCATGCTCGAGCGCCAGGCGAACCGCGCGAGCGGCATCGGAGCGGTGCACCGCCGGCCACCGGTTTGCGCCGTCGCCGACATAGGCCGCACCCTTTTCGCGCGCCAGACGGATCAGGATCGGGATGAAGCCGTGATCCCCAACGCCGTGCACGGTGGCCGGAAACCGCACCGCGGTCGCGCGGACGCCGCGCGCGGCGAGCGCCGCCGCTGCGGCCTCGGATGCACGGGGATAGTCTGCAGACGGGGCGGGCGGACGATCCGCCTCTGTCGCGGCGCGGCCACTTGCCAGGAACGCGACGCCGGAAGCGACGAGCAGCGGACGGTCGGTGCCCTCCAAGGCGCTGCCCAGAATCTCGATCGCGCGCCTGTCCTCTTCGCAGCTCTCGGCAAACCGTGCGAAATCGTGGTTGAAGCCGACGTGGACCACGCCGTCCGCCGCGCCCGCCCCGCGACGCAGGGTCGCGAAATCACCGAGCGATCCGCGCAGCGCCTCGGCGCCCGCCGCGGCGAGCTGAGAGGCTCCTTTCTCCGATCGGGCAAGTCCCGTGACCCGATGACCGTTCGCGAGCAATTCGCTGACAACGGCGGAGCCGATGAAGCCGGTTGCTCCGGTGACAAAGACGCGCATGGCATGTTCTCCCATCACGATGCGGGCGATATGCGGCGCGGCGTCTTCCTGTTAAATGGGCGACGTTATCCCCGTATAGAGTTTAACAGGCTGCCGATGCCTCAAGCGAGCGACAATCGCCTCGGCGATTATCTCCGGATTCGGCGCACGAAGCTCGATCCGGCGCCCTTCGGAATTTCCGGCGGGCGACGGCGAACGAGCGGCCTCCGCGGCGAAGAGGTCGCAGAGCGCGCCAACATCAGCCCGACTTGGTATACTTGGCTGGAGCAGGGCCGCGGCGGTAAGCCGTCGGCAGGCGCGCTCGACCGCATCGCCAAGGCGCTGATGCTGACAGAAGTGGAGCGCGAGCACCTGTTTCTCCTGGGCCTCGGTCGCCCGCCCGAGGTCCGCTACCGCGGCAGCGACGCAATCACGCCCCGCCTTCAGCGCCTGCTCGACGCGATGACCGCGAGCCCGGCGATCATCCGGACCGCGACCTGGGACGTCATCGCCTGGAACCGTGCTGCCGCCGCTATCCTTACCGACTATGCCGCCCTCGCGCCCAGGCAGCGTAACATACTCCGCATGATCTTCTGCGATCCGCGCGTACGCGCTGCGCAGTTCGATTGGGAGAGCGTGGCGCGCTTCGTCGTCGGTGCCTTCCGGATCGACGCTGCGCGTGCCGGGGCTGACCTCGAAGTGGCACCGCTGGTCGACGAGCTCTGCCGCTCCAGCCCGGAATTCGCGGCAATCTGGCGCAACAACGACGCGCCAACCCACGGCGAGGAGGTGAAGCGGCTGCGTCATCCGGTTCTCGGAACGATCGCGCTGGAATATTCCGCCTTCGCGGTCGATGGTCGGCCGGATCTCGGCATGATCGTCTACAATCCGCTTACGCCGGCTGACCAGAAGCGCACCGGATCGATCTTAGAACGAACGCCGGCGCTCGCCGCCGCCTAAGCGCGGCCTCGCACCGCCGCGTCACGTTGCATCTTCTCAACGCTCATTGCCCACCGCCTTGATGAAATCGATGAAAGCCCCGAGCGGCGCGGGGACAAGGCGGCGCCCGGAATGGTACTGGAACGGTCCGGGAAACCGCGGCCACCACGCCTCCAGCACCGGCGCGAGCGCGCCGCTCGTGAGATTCGGGCTGAGCCAATCCTCGAAGAGATAGACGATGCCAGTGCCGGCGATCGCCGCCGCGACGGCCAGATCGGTCGTTGTGCCAGCACGCACGATCAGCGGTCCGGTCGGCTCGACCCGCACCAGCTCGCCGTCGCGCTCGAATTCCCAGGGAAGCGTCACGCCGCTTTCGAAGCGGCTGCGAATGCACGCGTGCGCGCCTCAGTCGCGACGGCGCTCCGCGTTGTCCGATGCGGCAACCGGACCCCGAGCCGCGCTTCCAGCCGGCGCACCGCTTCGCTGAGCCCGGACGCGCTGCCCCCGCCCGCCCGCGCTCCATCACGAAACCCGCCGGCGCGCGCCACCACAACGAACGCATTCAGATCGTCGAGATCGGCCGACACTGGTCATAATCCTGCCCGGCCCGTTCGGATTATGCTCTGTTATCGTGCGGCGCGCCAATTCCTAGCTGTGCGCCGTCCTGCAAGGAGATCGCAATGTCCAAAGGCCACCGTCTCGAAACCTTCGCCCTCGGCGGGCGCAGCGTCCGGCGGCTCGGCTACGGTGCCATGCAGCTCGCCGGGCCCGGCGTGTTCGGCCCGCCCAAGGACCGCCTCGCCGCGCTCACCGTCCTGCGCGAGGCCGTCGCCACCGGCGTGAACCACATCGACACCAGCGACTATTACGGCCCGCACGTCACCAACGAGCTGATCCGCGAGGCGCTCCATCCTTATCCCGATGACCTCGTCATCGTGACCAAGATCGGCGCCCGCCGCGGCGCCGACGGATCCTGGATCCCCGCTTTCTCGCGCGCAGAGCTGACGCAGGCGGTGCACGACAACCTGCGCAATCTCCGCCTCGACGTTCTCGATGTCGTCAACCTCCGGCTCATGCTCGGCCGTGATGACAAGCTCGCCGAAGGCTCGATCGAGGCGCCGCTCACCGCACTCGCCGAGCTCCGGCGCCAAGGCCTGTTACGCCATATCGGGCTCAGCAACGCGACGCCGGCACAGGTCGCGGAGGCGCGCGGGATTTGCGAGATCGTCTGCGTGCAGAACCACTACAACATCGCGCACCGCGCCGACGACACGCTGATCGACGATCTCGCCCACGACGGCATCGCCTACGTGCCGTTCTTTCCGCTCGGTGGATTCACCCCCTTGCAGTCCTCTACCCTCAACGAGGTCGCCGCACGCCTCGGCGCGACGCCGATGCAAACCGCGCTCGCCTGGCTGCTTCGCCGCGCCCCGAACATCCTCTTGATCCCCGGCACTTCGTCCGTCGCCCATCTCCGGGAAAACCTCGCCGCCGCCGAGCTGGACTTGCCGCAAGACGCAATCGCGGCGCTCGACCAGGCCTGAAGCCTCATCTCCGGGCATGGGCGCTGACCGGATTTCACACCGAACCAGGCAATGGAGAATAGCGGTGAACAACGAAACCACACGCAAGATCGCCATCGCTACCGGCGGCAGCAGGGGGCTCGGCCGTAACACGGTGCTGAACCTCGCCAAGCGCGGGGTCGATTCGATTCTGACCTACAATTTCAATAGACGGGAAGCCGAAAAGGTCGCAGCATCAGTAGCCGAGGCCGGGCAGCGCGCCGTGGCCCTCAAGCTCGACGCCGGCAGCGCCGCCTACGGTTCGATGAAGGGTGCCGTCGAGGTGCTGACCAGATATCTGGCCAAAGAACTGGGGTCGCGGCGGATCACCGTCAATGTCGTCGCACCTGGCGCAATCGAAACCGACTTCAGCGGCGGATTGGTTCGGGACAACCTCGAAATCAACATGCGCATCGCCGATACGACCGCCCTTGGCCGCGTCGGCTTGCCCGACGATATCGGCCCGATGATCGCCTCGCTGCTCTCGGAAGACAATCGCTGGGTCGACGCCCAACGGATCGAAGTTTCGGGCGGCCAGTCGATCTGACCGCCACGCGACTTCGACACCAAAGAGCGACGCACGAAGGAGATGACCCCATGCACGACAAACCCGTCGCCCTGATCACCGGGGCCAACAAAGGCATCGGCCTGCAAATTGCGAAGGACCTCGCGGTACACGGCTTCATCGCTCTCGTCGGGTCGCGTAACCTCGAGCGCGGGGAGACGGCCGCGAGGAGTATCGGGGCGGATGCCCGCGCCATCCAACTTGACGTCACGAACGAGACTTCCATCTCCGGCGCCGCACAGCGCATCCGGAGCGAGTTCGGCCGTCTCGACGTGCTCGTGAATAATGCCGGCATCTCCCATGCGGGGAAACCGGGCAGGCCGTATGAGGAGATGGCAGCGTCGGGCCGTCTGGCCGTGGCGCCGCTGGACGAGGTGCGCGCGGTATACGAAACGAACGTCTTCGGCGTCATCGCCGTCACGCAAGCGATGCTGCCGCTTCTTCGTCAAGCACCGGCCGGGCGCATCGTTAACGTGTCGAGCGGCCTTAGCTCGCTGATGCGTAAAGCAGACCCCACCAATGCGCAGCGCTCGGTATTCGAAGTTTACGCGACCTCGAAGACGGCGCTCAACGCGATCACTCTTGCCTTCGCCATCGAGCTTGCGCCGACCGGGATCAAGGTCAACGCCGCATGCCCTGGCTTCACGGCAACGGACCTCAATAACTTCGCCGGCACGCGCACGGTCGAACAAGCCGCGCGGGAGCCTGTGCGTCTTGCGCTCCTCGGCGCGAACGGTCCAACCGGCACCTTATCGAACGACGACGGCCCGGTTCCGTGGTGAGGTGGTCAGGTGCACGTCATCCGCTCGGTCCTGGTGCCAGTGCCCGCCTCTCCATGAGGGTCCTTTATGCACGCGTATCGGGGGTCCCTTTTCGATGCCGATTGACACGCGCCGCGAGAACGGTTTGCCCCAGGCGCGGTCCTGCGTCCGGCTGCGCGCCACAGCCTGCTGCAGGCGTCGGCGCGTTTCGTCGCGGTCGCGGATCGCAAGCTCGCACTCGCGGACAACATCGTCGATGATTTCGGCCATCGTGGCAACGTCGTCATAGCTGTCCCGCGACTGCAGTCGGGCGCGGTGCTCCATGAACGCGCCCGGTCCAACACGGTCTTCCGGCGGACAGGCGCCGGAGCCGGCCGTGCGCAGTGGGTACTCGTACCCGAACCGTGGGCCTTTGCGCAGCCCCAGCGCCGCCGGCGTCACGTCCGGCGCAGACACTGCCAACTCCCACGAACCATAGCGTCCGGCGCGGAGGCAAAACTGAAAGAGGTGAATGTCCTCCCACCCCATTGCGACCTGAATGACGCCGTGGAGCTGGTGCAAGGTGAAGGAGGACCGTGCGTCTGAATCGTACGGTGTACTGACATAAGCGGCCGCGCGGAAATTGAGACATTCGCAAGGTAAACTCCGACGAATTCGATGCGTGTCTTTTCAAGGGGATGCGCCTCGCAAAAATTCCGCGCGGAAGTCACAGACTTTTGCGGTATGTTTTGCGGCGTCGGCCGCCGCCTGTCCCTGCCACCCCACACTTTCCGATGCTCCCCTGGAACAGCAGCGCCTGAATCGACCGGCACCTGTCCAGGCCGGGGTCGCGCAAGCTCGCTCGTCGTTTCGACGATCAGTTGCTCTGGACCGCCGAACGGTTTCGCGAGCACATGCCGCATCGTCTCCACTTGCAATACTGTTCGTCGCTGACCTTTTCGAGCTACTCGACGTTCTTGCCGTCGAGAAATTCCTGAATGGCAGGGTCCGAGCCGGATCTCCGCAAGCCGCCGGACCGTCTCGTCCGGGTCAGCTCATGGCCGCCTTGACCCGCTCGGGCCGGAACGGCGTCTGGCGGAGCCTGACGCCGATGGCGTCGAACACGGCGTTGCTGATCACCGCCGCCGTCGGGTTGGTCGAGGGCTCGCCGGCGCCGTAGTACGGATATTCCGACCGGTTGTTCACCAGCACGACGTCAATCGTGTCCGGGATCTCCTCGAAGCGCAGGATCGGATAGCCGTACCAGTCGCGGCTGGTGACGTGCGCGTGGTCGAACGTGACCTCCTCGTGCAGGGTGCGGCTTAGCGACTGGATGACGTTGCCCTCGATCTGGTTGCGGATCCCGTCCGGATTGATGACGAGCCCGCAATCGTGGGCGACCACGACCCGGCCGACCTTGATGACGCCGGTCGATGGATTGACCGTGACGTCGGCGATGGTGGCACAGCGTACGTCGTCGCGGTTGACCCAGGCGATGCCGCGGCCGTGCGCGAGCTTGCCGTTGGCCGCGCGCTTGGCGCCCGCGGGCCTGCTCTCCCAGCCATAGGCCTCGGCGGCGGCTTTCAGGACGCCGATGGCGCGGCGGTCCTCGAGATTCGCGAGGCGGAAGGCAAGGGGGTCCTGTCCCGCCGCGGTGGCGAGTTCGTCGACGAAGGCCTCCATGGCGAACGTCGTCTCGAACTGGGCTGGCGAGCGCAGCCATGCGGAGAGCAGCCCGACGACGCCCTCGCCGTGGTACGCGACGTCGGCGTTCGGGAACGTGTAGGCATAGCGGACCGAGCCGCGACCGACACCGGTTTGCCCGGTCGCGTCGGGCTGGCCGATCAGCTCGGCCGCGATCAGGTGCGTATCGCTCGTGGTCGGCACCCACATGTGGTGCCGCCAGGCGATCACGCGGCCGGAGGCATCGAGCCCGCCCACGAGATCCTGCACGATCGGCGGGCCCTTCGGTTCCCAGCCGTGCTCGTCCCAGCGCATCCATTGGACGCGGACGGGCCGGCCGGCCGCCTGCGACATCACGCCCGCATCCGCGACCACGTGATCGAGCCCGTTGCGGCCGTAGCCGCCGGATGCCTCGCGCCAGCGAAACTCGATGTTCTCGAGCGGAATGCCGAGCAGCTTCGCCATGTCGCGACGGGTTTCGTGTGGCATCTGCGAGCCGACCCAGAAGGTCGCGCGCTTGCCCCTGACGTCGGCGACCGCGCAGGACGGGCCGATCGAGCCGTGCATCTGGAACGGGGTCTTGTAGGTTGCCTTGAGGGTTCGCGCCGCCCCCGGCAGCGCCATGTCCACCGAGCCGCGCGTCGCGACCGCAAAATTCACGCCCGCGGTCTTGCGCACCGTCTCCCAGATCTCGTCCATCTTGGGGAGGCCGTTCCAGGCCGACCACTTCGCCTGGCCCGCGCTGGGATCGCTCGGCGCGAGCGTCGAGCCGAGCTTCGCCGCGGCCTGGATCGCACCCCATTCCGTCTCCGCGAGCACGCCGAGGAAATTGTCGCGCCGGACGAGACCGACGAAGCCGGGGATATCCTTGAGCCCGCTCTCGTCCACGCTAAGTAGCTTCGCCTGCACACCGTAGGGCCGGACGACGCGCCCATGCAGCATGCCCTCGACCTTGACGTCCTGGACGTACGTGTACTCGCCGGTCACCTTGCCCGGGATATCCTTGCGGGGAACGGACTTCCCGACCACCGTGTAGCTGGATGGATCCTTCGTCCGCGCGTGCGGCGCGACCGCCATGGCGAACCGCTCGCCGCTCGCGCCGATTTCCATGTCGAGCCGCTTGCCGGCGACGAGCTTGCCGTAGCTGATGGTGTGGCCAGGGGCGCCGAGCACCGAGATCGTGCCTTCCTTGACGATGAGCTGATCGGCAGTCATGCCAAAGTGCCTGGCCGCAAGATCGAGGAGCACGGCACGTCCGGCCGCCGCCGCGTTGCGGATTTGCGGCCCGCCATAGCGCACCGTGCGGCTGCCGTAGCTCGGGCCCTGGTCCACCGTCTCGGAGGTCGTCCCCATCACCACGTCGAGGCGGTCGATCGGGAAGTCCAGCTCCTCGGCCGCGATCTGCGCGAGCGCGGTCTCCGTGCCGGTGCCGAGCTCGACCTTGCCGGTGAAGAGCGTCACGCGGTCGTTCGGATGCACGGCGAGCCAGGCGTAGAGGCGGCCGGCGGGCGGAGGCGCAAACGAACCCTCCGGCGCCGCGCTTTCCACGCCCGGGGCGGCGCCGTAGCCCATGGCTGCCCCGGCTCCCGTCGCGGCGTCGGCCGCGAATGGCGCGAACAGGCTGAAGGCGACGACCAGCCCGCCCGATGCCTGAAGGAATCCGCGCCGGCCGACTTCCCGGTTGTCCGCCGCGGGCTTGCCCCTTGTCTGCGCACCCATCGCCTTATGCTCCCTCTCGCGCGGCTCGTGCGACGGCGCGCACGATCCGCATGTGCGTTCCGCACCGGCAAAGATTGTTGTTCAGCGCGTGCTTGATCTCGGCCTCGCTAGGGTGCGGGTGCTTATCGAGAAAGGCCTTCGCGGTCATGATCATGCCGTTGATGCAGTAGCCGCACTGGGCGGCCTGCTCGTCGATGAAGGCTTTTTGCAGCGGACCAGGATTCTCGCTCGTACCGAGCCCCTCGAGGGTGGTGATCTTCCGGTCCTTGACCGCCGCGAGCGGCATCACGCAGGAGCGGATGGCGCGGCCGTCCATGATCACGGTGCAGGCGCCGCACTCGGCCAGCCCGCAACCGAACTTCGGCCCGTGCAGGCCGAGGTCATCGCGGAGCGCGTAAAGCAGCATGCTGTCCGGCTCGCCCTCGACGTTCTCGACTTTTCCGTTGACGTGGAGCGCAAATTGCTGGGGCATGGCCATTTCCTTCCCGGAAGGTGGGTGCCTGCTCAGTCCGTCGCCGACGGCGCTGATATAGACTGTGCTGATTGCAACCGCAATCTACGAGAATCCACGCGAGGCGTGACCGCGATTGCACCCTGGGTGCAGACGCCCTGGCGATCGAGCGTCCTCTCCGTTACACCTGTGGTCGCCATGACCGCCTTGGTTACTTCTCCGGCGATCCTGACTTTCTGCTGCTCTGTTCGGCCGGTCAGGAGCTTGACGATGACATGTGGCACCATTTCCTCCTTGCTGCTCACAGTTCCTGCCGCGTCGGCCTGAACAGGATCTCGTTGACGTTCACGTCCTCCGGCTGGCTGATGGCGAACGCCACGGCACGCGCGAAGGAGTCCGCAGCGATGGCGACCTCTTCTGTGAATTTGCGAACCTGTGCGGCCGTGTCCGGGTCGGTGATGCTGTTTGGCAGTTCGGTTGCAACTGCGCCGGGCGAGATCACCGCAAGGCGAGATCACCGTGGTGCGGATGTTGTAGGGCTTCACCTCCTGCCGCAGCCCCTCGGAAAGCGCCCGCACGGCGCGGTCCACGAGCGCCTGCACCTGAGCGCGGTCCACCACGTCCGTCTTCACGGCGGCGTCCTTGCCCGAGGAGAGTTTCCTGGCGAGCACCTGGCGGCGGTCGATACGACGCGCGCCCAGCACGAGCTTTGCGCCGGCCTCGGCGATCCTGAGCAGTTCGTCTTTGGGCCAGTTGGACATCGCAGGTTCTCCGCATGCTGCCGGCGCTGAGTCCTACTGCGTCAAACCCGCGTACGGATTGCCACCGTGGGTAACGATGGTGGCCAGCCTGACCTGGCAGACGGCGAGGCTGGAGAAGAATAGCCAGTCGCCACTGCCACCGATGAGCTTGATGTCGACCTGACGCCCATCATTCGGGAGCGTAAAGGTTTTAACGTACAGCACTTGCTTCCCTTCGCGGCCCACGACGGCGATGAAATCCGCCGGTGTGGACAGTGGAAAATCGTGTCTGCCGAAGATCTGCCCCATCGTACCGCACGCGTTGTTGTCACGGTTGAGCGTGAACCACGTCCGCGCCTGCGCGGCGTTCGCGCCGAGCATGGCGAGGCCAATCGCGGCCAATGCGATGACGGTTCTCAACCTGCGCCTCCCTCGGGCCTCGGGTTCCCCCGCGGCGGCCTGTTGGCCCGTGGCTTGTGCGGGAAGTTCGTGGGCTGAACCGGCGGCGGCAATCGAACACCACGTCGGGCCGCTCTCGGATGCGAGAGCCCGGCGACAATGCGCCTATGGGGCGGTTGAAGGCAACTGAATCTCGATCGCCTCGCTGCGTATCCGCCTCGCACGCATTCTGCTTCACGCCCTGCCTCGATGCCCCTGCTGCGGCCGGGCGCGTCAGTAGGTGCTCAAGCAGATTGAGTGACGCAGTAGGAATTAAGAGGCTGCGCCGATTCATCGAGGATGACGCCGCCGCCGGTCTCCAGGCCGCCGTCACGCCAAAGGTCCGGCGCATTGTCTCCTTTCTCCAGGACATGGAGCGGGAGGAAGAACTGCGGACCGTGCCGAGCTGGAAAGCGCATCAGCTTACCGGCGACCGCAAGGGCATCTGGAGCCTGTTCGTCACGAAGAACTGGCGAATCACGTTTCGGATCGACCAGGCCGAGATCGAGACCATCGACCTGGACTACGAGGATTACCACCAGGAGGTGGACATGAGTGTGATGCAGGGCATCCGTATGAAGAATCCCACTCATCCCGGCGGGTTTGTGAAAAGCGAGATCATCGACGCCCTTGGGCTGTCGGTGACGAGCGCGGCCCAGGTGCTGGGAGTGACGCGGGCGGCTTTGTCGGCCGTCCTGAATGAGCGCGCACACCTGTCCCCGGAGATGGCGCTTCGGATCGAGAAGGCGTTCGGCGTATCGATGGAGACGCTCATGCGGATGCAGAACAGCTACGACATCGCTCAGGCACGCAAGCGGGAAGGGGAGATCAAGGTAGCGCCCTTCAAGGGCAAGCCGCTCGATCCGCAGCCGGTGCCGCTCTGAAACAACGACAACACGCATGACGGTCGCGCGCGGCGGCGCGGACAAGGGGACATTGAATGAAGAGTTTGCTGGATCAGGCGGGGCTGCCGATCGGCGGATGGCGTTGGGAAGTCGGCGCGGCACTGATGCACGAAGCCCGTCCCGAGGCCTTCGCACGGATGGTCAAGCTCCTCCGGGCTTGCGGCGAGCACCGGGTGGAGTTCTGCGCTGCGGCGATCACCCTGGAC
>JBOHMN010000585.1:0-6599 GCA_050730175.1 Acetobacteraceae bacterium
CTCGACAATTCCGGCGTCACAGGTCGCTAGGATACGCGTCTGGGTGAAGTACGGCATGACCGTCTCTCAGGTCGCGGAGGTCTTTGGAGTTCCGATCGGCGAGGTCGAACGGGTCCTGCGTCAGGCCGGCCGCGGTTGACCGGTGGAGGCGGCCACCGGTGCATTTCCGGTGCTGCGCTCCACGTGATAATCGGGTTGATGACGAGCAGGGTCGGATCACGTCGAATCGCCGGAGGTGGCGGATGCCTTATTGTTCCGGTGCGCGTCGAACTCGGCGAACGTCAATCTGTCGAGCCCGCGCCGCTTGGCGCCGCTCCAGGCTTTTGCCAGCCAGTCGGGCGGCGGCGCGGCAATGCGGACGAATTCCTCTACGCTCATGATGACGACGGCGGGCTCGCCGCGGCGGTCGACGATGAAGCGGTCATTGTGCCGGGTGGCGAGGTCCATTAGTTGGCCGAACTGGGTGCGGGCGATGTGGGCGTCGATGCGGCAATCCATGAGGGTGTTCTCATGCATCAATTGGTTGATGCATGCATCGTACCATTGATTGATCAAAGGATCGAGCCGCTTTTCTCGCCCATGGGTTTATTCTCGATAACCGGTTTATCGCGAATAAAATCGGCGCCGATGAACCGGACGTTGCCCGCCGAAATCGTTCCGACCGAGCGGCCGCTGACCGCGGCCGAGTTCCGGCGGCTGGCCGATGTGCCGCCCGAGGCCGAGTGGTTCGCCAACATCACGAACCCGAACAGCCGGCGCGCCTACGAGGCCGCGGTCGGCGACTTCATCCGCTTCGCCGGCGTCGAGCACCCGGAGCAATTCCGCACGGTCACCCGCGCGCACGTCATCGCCTGGCGCGACGACCTCGCGCGCCGCGGGCTCGGCGGCGCGACGGTGCGGCATCGCCTCGCGGCGCTGTCCTCGCTGTTCGAATACCTCTGCGACCGGAACGCCGTCACCCACAACCCGGTCAAGGGCGTCAAGCGCCCCCGGGCCGAGAGCGGCGAAGGCCGGACGCCGGCGATCGGCGACCACCAGGCGCGCGACCTGCTTGTGGCCCCCGGCAAGGAAACTGAGATCGGTGAGGAAACGATCAAGCAAAGGCGCGACCGCGCGATCCTGTCGACCCTGCTCTTCCACGCGCTGCGCCGCGACGAGCTGTGCAAGCTCCGCGTCCGCGACTTCCGGCACGCGCGGCGCGGCGTCCCGCACCTCCGGATCAGCGGCAAGGGCGAAAAGACCCGCTATCTGCCGCTGCACCCGGGCACCAACGAGCTGATCCACGACTACCTCGAGGCAGCCGGGCACGGCGGCGACGAGAACGGCGCCCTGTTCCGCCCGCTCAAGAACAACCGCACCCGCCGGCTCGACAAGGCGCTGACCCCCGACGCGGTCTACAAGCTGGTACGGGGGTATTCGGCTGCGCTTGGGTTCGAGATCGGCGCCCATGCACTGCGGGCCACGGCCGCCACCAATGCGCTCGACCACCAGGCCGATATCGCCAAGGTCCAGGAGTGGCTCAGCCACGCCAATATCGCGACCACCCGCATCTACGATCACCGCAAGACCCGGCCAGAGGACAGCCCTACTTTCAAGGTCGCATATTAAGTCGTGTACCCATCAAATTCATCGGCTCATTTTATTAAGGGGAGGAAACCGCGGGGCGTGTTGTCGCCGGCGGTGGTGTCGGCTATGCGGATTTGATTTGACGCCGGTGTTTGGCGTGACCTGGCGATTGCGATCGAGGATGCCGGCTGCGCCGGCGGCGCGGTATTGCGGTTGGTCGCCTTGGGCGGGACCGAGACGGCGATGTCGCGCTGAGCGATCTGCGTTTTGGCGGTCGAGCACGCCCGCATCGCGTGGCCGCGCCGTGTCAGGTCGGCAGGTCCAGCATCTGTCGATAGACGACCTCACTTCGCTGTCCGCAAATACAGCCGGGCCGCAACGACAAGGCTGCATGAACCGTGCGGATGCGCGGGCTCGTGTTCAGGATCACGCGGTTCGCCACGAACGGATAGCCCGGAAGGCCGCGCTTTAGAATTTCCGCTGCCGCCATCGCGCCGGCGGCAAAGGAAAGGAACGGAAGCGCCGCGTCCATCTGCTCGCCGGTGTCGGCCTGGGGCACAGACCCGGTGGCGCACGTCGTGGGCGCATGGGCGGTTTCGGGGAAGAGGCAGCACGAACAGGGGTCTTCGAATGGCGCGTGGCGGATGACCGCCGCCTGCCAGTGCCGGCCTGTGGTGCCGTAGATTTGCAAGGGCGGATAGTTGTTCTCTATGACGGCCCGTACGTTCCGCTCGTTGGCGGCTGAAATCAGAATGTCCGGAACGCCCGGCGGACGTTCCCGCCAGGTAGCCGCTTCGTCGAGCGCGACCGGTTCCGGGTCCACGTCAGACACGCCAAGGGCGGAAAGGTAGTCGGCTGCCGCCTTCACCTTCTCCCAACCGACATGCCTGTCGATAAAGAGCGGCGAGCGGTCGAGGTTGTGGACTTTCACCTTGTCCATGTCGAACAGCCGCGCCGAGAAATCGCGCGTGGTGAGGCTCAGGAAGTAGAGAATGGCAGTGCCAACAGAGCCGACGCCGACGAACCACAGCGCACCCGGCGACGACACGGCGATCAGCGGGGCGTCCTCCGGCGCCGTCATACCCGGCAGCCAGGTCAGCGCGTTGAGCTGGAAGGCCGCGGGGTGCGAAAGCGATCCCCTGAACGCCTCCGCGCCGGCAAGAATCGCCGCCATCGCCGACCCGATCGGGTTGGCGGCTTTGTCATCGGCAAGCGGCGACGGCGCAGGCCCAGCATACAGGTTCCAGCCTGAACCATGCACGATCGAGGCCGCCCCGGATCGTCCGAGATGAATGATGTAGTCACCTTCCCGCGCGGCACGGCAGGAGAAGTTCCCGAACGGATCGGCGGCGAAGAGCTGCTCCAAAACGAAGTTGCGCAAGTCCGCACCCGCCCACGGCAGGGGCTCCACGATCGGCACTGAAGGAATTTCGAGGGCGAGCGCCGGGGTCATGCGGCCCAGAAGATTTGCGGCGGTCAGAATCGCGACCTGGCCGTCATAGCGCTCGGCATAGGCCATGTCGGCGCGCAGCAAGGCCCACTTGTCCGGATCGAGGACGCGCCCGGCGTAGCGCAGCGTGCGGCTGTCGCGTTCGGCGCGCCATTCAGCTTCGTTCATGCGAGCCTCCCCGGCAGGATGCCGATGCGGTCGGCCGCGATCTCGACAAAGCCGGTCCCGCTCCGAAACATGTAGACGGCGCCGCCGTCGAGCCCCGGCAGACGCCGGCCGTAATCGGGCAGCACGGCGGAAACAAAGCCGCCAAAGACGATCCGCGCGCCTTCCACGTCGCCGTCGCTGTGATACGCCTTGTCGGGATGGGTATGGACCTGCGCCACGATCTGAAGACCGGCCTTGGTTGCGGTGCGCACGACTTTCGCCATCGCTGGCGCGCTGACGGAAAAGCTGCCCGGTGTGGTGACCGCCTCGGGGCGGACGGCGACAACGGCAAGGGTAACCGTACCGTCGGTCTGCCCGAGCAGATAGGCGACGCCTTCATGGCCGCGTCGAACTTCCGGCTCAAGGCAGGTGCAGAGCGCCTCCAGACAGGATTGTGTCACGACAAGGCGCGGACGTGCCGGCGGACCCGGCCGGTAGGCGGGTTTGCGGCTGAAAATCCGAATGAGACGCTGCCACATCGCCTAGCCCTTTCGGCCTTGATAGCGTTCGCTTTTAAGTTCGACGGCCATGCGCAGCGCCATCGCCGTGAGCGTCGTGCAGCTTCCTGTCTTCGGGTTGGTCATCCACGTGCTGAGCTCCCACTCGCCATGCGGGCCTTTCGAATCGACCTGCTTGTAGGCAAGCCGGTTCCACGGCGCGCAGATGCGCCCGGAGCTGTGGAAATACCCGCCGCTGCCGCGCGGGATGTCGGCGGGCAAATCGCAGATGCCGCTCTCCGGGTTGCACCACCGCCAGGCAGGCGGCATGCCGGGATAGCCGTCGCACAGCACGTTCAGCCCGAACCGCGAGCCGCCGCGGGCGGGGAGCACGAGTTCAAAACCCGGCCCGTCGAGCTGCTTCAGCGGCCAGCCCCGCTGTTCGGCCACCTCGCGGAGATGGCCGAACTGCTCGGCCACTACGAGGTCGGTGACGGTGACGGTCGCCAAGGCTAAACCCCGTCGCCGGTGGCCACGAGTTCGAGTTCGACGGTGCCGGCAAGGCCAAAGCTGACCAGCGTGCGCTGCACCGGTGTCAGGGGCTGACCGTCATGGACCAGTTCGAACGTGTCGCCGCGGTCGAGGCCAAGGCTGCCCACCGCCGCGGCGATCACGTCCTCGATCTTGGCGGTCTTCGGAAAAGTGCCGGTGAACAGCCCCTTCGGGGTGCCGACTTCAAGGGTGACTTCTTCAACGGGCATGTTAGTCTCCATTCGAGTAGGGCGCGCGTGCGCCGGATCCGTCTGGTCCAGCCGCCGATCTCGATGGGGAAGCGGGCCAGCGGGACCGTTCTGTCCTTCTATGCCGCCGGGGGAGCGGTTTCGGAAAAATCGCGGTCAATTTCCGAATTGCCGGGCGGACCGGCATAGAGAGATGAACGAACCTGATTCTCAGGACCCGATGGCCGAAGCGACCGCGATCCGGGGCGCGCCAGAACGCGAATGTCTGCGGCCCGATGAGATCGGCCCAGCGTTCGAGGCGTTGTCGCCGGACGACAAGCAGAAGCTGCACGCCATCGAGGCGATCCGGCGGCGCGGAACCGGTTTCGGTAAAGGCGAGCTACTGAGAGAAGCGATCTGCCGCGCGCTCGATGGCGACCGAAAGTGTCCGCGGAACGTGCCGATCATGGCCTTCCTGGCCATGACGATGAAAAGCATCGCTTCGCACGACCGCGAACAGGGCAAGCGTGTGGTCGCCGTGGCCGATCCACCGGAGCCGGCGCAGACGGATGCATCAGACCCGCCGCTGGCGCCGAGTCCGGAAGATGACGCGATCGCGGCATCGGTGTTGCGGGACATTTATGCTCATTTGGAGAATGACGAGGAGGCGACGCTGGTCGTGATGGGCTGGGCGGAAGAGCTGCGCGGCAAGGCGCTGCGCGATGAGACGGGCCTCGACCAGGCCGAGCTCGATTACGCCGCTAAGCGGATCAGAGCCGTCGCAAGAAAACTCTACCCCAACGGGTGGAAGACATGAGCACATCCAAAAAGCCGACCCCGCGTGAAGAGCTGGAGCGCATCGAAGACGCGCTTGTGGAGAGCATTCTGAGCGCCTCTGGTGACGAGCTGCGCGAAGAACTTGCTGCCGCCGGGCTCGATCCGGCTTTCTGCATTGCCGAGGTCGATGCGATCATTGCGTCGGCAAAGGCCGAATGGGCGCGCAAGCGGCTGAGCCAAGCCCGCGCCGAACTGGCCGCCTGGCGCAAGGGCGGAGCGAAGGGGAACGTTGCGGCCCTCGATGCCGCACGCGAAAAATTCGACCGGCTGCTTTCGGGCGATCAGGACCTGAAGCAACGGTTGATGCTTGCTGCGCGCAAAGGCGAAGGACTGTCGGACAGCGATATGGAAGCCCTGCTCGAAGACCTGGCGGCGCTACAGGAGCTTGAAGGCGACAAAGAGGATGAATGACCGCCTGCGGCCCGCCGAACGCATGTTGCTGGACCTCGGGATAGAACGCCCGCAGGACATCGACCTTGAGGCAATCGCGTGGACGCTCGGCGCGGCGGTGAAGTACCGGCCTCTGGACAAGTGCGAGGCCATAATTGTCGGCGGGGAACGCCGCGCGCTCATCACCGTGAACAGCAAAGCCATTCCGACGAGGCGGCGATTTTCACTCGCGCACGAAATCGGCCACTGGCACCATCACCGGGGCCGCATCCTGTTCTGCGGTGCGCGCGATATCGGAAATCCGGCGGATGATGCGCTGAACCCGGAGAAACAAGCGGACCAGTTCGCCTCCGACCTGATCCTGCCGGCCTTCATGGTGAGGCCACGGATCATCGAGATGAAGCGGCCCGCCCTTGCGGCCGTCCGGGAAATCGCCGACGAGTTCGAAGTGAGCGACACGGCAACGCTGCTCAAGATCATCGATCTCGATCACTTTCCGATTCTGGCGTTGTGCCACAACAAGGAGGGGCGGCGCTGGTTCCAGCGCGCGCCCATGATTCCGGGCTGGTGGTTTCCTCGGCAGGAACTCGACGCCGAGAGCTTCGCGTTCGAAATGCTGTTCGGCGATGCCGATGAAAGCGCCTTCCCGCGCAAGATTGGCGCGGATGCCTGGTTCGAGTTTCGGGGAGCCGCTCGATTCGAGGTTCAGGAACAGTCGTTCCGTCTCCCGAACGATGAAGTGCTGACGCTCCTCATCCTCCCGGACGAAGCATTGGGATAGAAGTTTTTGTCACCCGCGCGCCGAGCCCTCCGGCAAGGCGTGCGGCGGTTTCGACGGACAGCAAGCCCGCGCTGGAAGTCTGCCAACGAACGGGACAGCGGGCGCCTGACCGTGATGCGCGGGCAGGCGACAACGAAACCGCATTTTTTGGGGGCTCTTTGACCAGAATTCCGCGACCATAGTCCCCATAGGATCTTTCGGCCTATGCTACC
>JBOHMN010000586.1:0-41050 GCA_050730175.1 Acetobacteraceae bacterium
GGGCCTTCCCCGACGCAAAGATCATCCTGCTGGAGCAGAACTACCGCTCGACCACGACGATCCTGCGGGCGGCCAACTCCGTCATCTCGAACAATCTGCTGCGCCACGCGAAGGATCTCTGGAGCGCCCTCGGCGAGGGCGGGAAGATCCAGAGGTACCGCGCCGGCGACGACCGCGACGAGGCGGCTTTCGTGGCGGGAGAGATCGACGAGCTGCGACGGGGGGGACGCGCCGAGCTGTCGGAGGTGGGCGTCTTCTACCGCATGAACGCCCAGAGCCGGGCGATCGAGGCGGCCCTTATGGAGCGGGGGCTCCCCTACCAGGTGATCGGCGGGACTCGCTTCTACGACCGCCGCGAGATCCGGGACGTGCTCGCCTACCTGCGCCTCGTGCTGAACCCGTCCGACGAGGTGTCGCTGCGCCGCGTGCTGAACGTGCCCCGCCGCGGCATCGGCGACACCACGGCGGGCCGCCTCGTCGCCTTCGCCCGGTCCGAGCGGATCGGCTTCGACGCCGCCCTGCGCCGTGCCGCCGAAGCCGGCGTCGGGGGGAGGGCCGTCTCGGCGGTGAGCTCCTTCCTCGTCCTACTGGACGACCTCTCTGCTGGCAGGCCCTCCGAAAGCCCCCCCGCATCCCTCGTCGAGACCGTCCTCAGGCTCACGGGCTACTCCGAGATGCTCGAAGCCGAGGCGACCTCTGGCGCCGAGGCGAAGGCGATCGAGGCCGAGGGTCGCCTCGAGAACCTCGCCGAGCTCGTCTCGGTGGCGTCGGAGTTCACCGATGTGACGAGCTTCCTCGAGACGGCGACGCTGCTCGCCGCCCAGGACACCATCGAGGAGGGCCCGATGGTGTCGCTCATGACGCTTCATGCCGCCAAGGGCCTCGAGTTCAAGGCGGTCTTCCTCGTCGGCCTCGAGGAGGGCATCTTCCCGCACTCACAGAGCCTCGCCGAGCCCGACGAGATGGAGGAGGAGCGGCGGCTCTGCTACGTAGGGATCACCCGGGCGCAGGAGCGCCTCTACCTGACGCACACCTGGCGGCGCATGCTCTTCGGGTCGTTCAGCGACTCTCTCCCGAGCCGCTTCCTGAAGGAGATCCCAGAGGAGCTGATCGAGGACGCCGGCGAGGGCATCGTGCTCGGTCTCGGCCGCGGCCCCGGGCTTGGCGCTCCCGGGGGCGAGCGGGCCGCCGGACCAGGATCGGGCGGCGGTTCCGGCCGGCGACTAGCCGGCACCGGCAGCGATCCGTACCTCCGGGCGCCGGAAAAGACCACGGGAGCCGAGCTGCTCGGCCTCGTCCCGGGCGACGTCGTCGTGCACGATCGCTTCGGCGCAGGCGTCGTCACCCACGTCGAGGGCGATGGAACCGACATGCGCGCCGAGATCCGCTTCTCGGAGGGCCGCCCGCGGCGCTTCGTCCTCGCCCTCACCCCGCTCCGCCGGCGCTCCTGACCCCGCCGCGAACCTGCACAGAGCCGGCGCCGCGCGGGTAGCCAGGCGGTCAGGGAATGGCGTTTCCCTTGTTGGCGAATATCGCCAGCGTCCTGTTCTGGGCGACGCGGGTGAAGTTCCCGTCGAAGTAGCTCCGCAGGGCGGGGTCCCAGGGGATCGCCCCTCCGCTGTCGGAGATGACGACGTAGCTCGAGGCGCCGAGGTACTGCTCCCACTCGGTGACGAGAGCCGGGCTCGTCGTCGCCCCCGCCTGAAGGCCCGAGGCGGCGATGAGTCCGTCGGGGTCGAGCAGCGAGGGGCAGCCGCTCGGGTGCCCGATGGCCCGGTTGGAGACGACGAGCACAGAGGCGTCATTGGAGAGCACGCAGGCCGGTCTCGGCACGTGAGAGTCGACGAGCGCCGACGGGTTGGTCCCGTGGCGCAGGAACCAGCCGCGCTCGTAGCTCGTCTCCTTCGGCGACCCCACGGCGATGAGGGCGATGGCTCCCGCCACGACCACGAGGGAGATGCCGCCGCCGAGGGTGGCGCCGACGTCGGTCTGGCCCCCTGGGAGGCTGGAGAGGATCTCCATCACGTTGCCGACGAGGTTGCCGACGAGCACCATGAAAAATCCGGCCGCGAAGTAGCCGTAGTCGCTCGGGAGCTGGTCCGGGACCAGAGCGACGAGGACCAGCGCGACCGAGCTGACGAGGAAGAAGATGTCCATGACACTCACGAGGTGGCGCTGGGCGAGCATCACGAGGAGGATCACTGCCAGCACGATCGCCGCCAGCGCCGTCGCCAGGGCCCCCGCCGAGTGGAGCCCGATCGGGGCACCGAGACCCAGGACTTGGGCGAAGCGCGAGCCGACGGCCCCCGCTCGGGCTCCGTTCTGGCCCAGCTCGGCGACGACGACGTCTCTCCAGAAGTTCCCCGGGGCGGCGAGGAAGAAGATGAAGCACGGGATGACGATGGCGGCCACGATCCCGCCGATCAGGTGCCCCGAGACCTCGCGCCGCTTGACGAGACAGCAGCCGACGAGCACGAGCGCCGGCACGATCGCCCACGGCTTGATCACGACGGCGTAACCAAGGAGGAGCCCCGCCGCGAGCAGGTGGCCGCCCGAGGAGGAGAGCTCGGTCTCCTCGAAGGCGAGCACCGCGGCGAGCAGGCAGCAGAAGAGAAGCCACGGGGCGAACAGCGCCGAGCCAGTGGCGAGGAAGGCAAAGGGGTAGAGGGCGAAGAGTATGCCCGCTGCCGCCGTCGAGGCGAGGCCGCGATAGCGGGCGAGGAAGGCGACGAGGAAGACGTCGGCCGCCGCCACGATGGCGGTGACGACGCGGGCGGCGCTTAGACCGACGGCGCTCGAGAAGGCGTGGGCGATGCCGGCGAAGGGCAGCATGATGATCGTCATGCCGGGTGGCTGGGCGAGGGCGAAGTTGTCGTAGGGCAGCTGCCCGCCCGTGAGCGCCAGCGCCGAGCCGAGGTTCGTCCCGTCGCCCTGAAAGGTCACCCCGGCGATGACCTCGTGCAGCGTCAGCTGGTGGGCGAGCAGGAAGACGCCGAGCACTAGCGGCCCGAAGGCAAGCGCTCCCGCCACCCGGCTGCTCGACCACCACAGCCCCCCCGTGGACTCTTGTCGCACGCAGTAATCGTACCGTCACTGAGAGTGGTAATGGGGCGATCCTCGCCGAACTGCGGTGCCGGGCGGCCGGAAGGCTGCGTGACCAGCAACGGCCGATTGTGGCGCTCGCGGGCACCATGGGTAGCATCCCCTCGACATGGATCGCCGCTACCGCGTCGTCGTGGCCAAGCCGGGTTTGGACGGGCACGACCGCGGGGCCAAGGTGATCGCCCGGGCGCTTCGTGACGCCGGCTTCGAGGTCATATACACGGGGCTCCACCAGACGCCCGAGCAGGTCGTACAGGCCGCCGTCGACGAGGACGCCGACGCCGTCGGGCTGTCGCTCCTCTCCGGGGCCCACCTCACCCTCGTGCCGAAGGTGGTCGAGGGCCTCCGGGCCGAGAAGATGGAAGATGTCGTCGTCGTGGCCGGCGGGATCATCCCCGAGCCCGACATCGCCCTGCTGAGGGCGGCTGGCGTGGCTGCGGTCTTCACGCCCGGAACCCCCCTCCCCGAAATCTCCTCCTGGCTCGAAAGCGCCCTCGATTCGCGCGAACGCGCCTCTACGCGGGCGAGCGACTAGAGGGGAACGAGATGGATCTGTTCGAGTACCAGGGCAAGCAGTACTTCACCCGCTACGGCGTCCCCGTGTCGCCGGGCGCGGTTGCCGACACCGTCGAAGAGGCCGTAGCCGCCGCGGATGCGATCGGCTACCCGGTCGTCGTGAAGGCCCAGGTGCAGGTCGGAGGGCGCGGCAAGGCGGGCGGCGTGAAGCTGGCGGCCGACAGCGCCGAGGCCGAGGCGCACGCGAGGGCGATCCTCGGACTCGACATAAAGGGCCACGTCGTGCGCCGCCTCTGGGTCGAGAAGGCGACCGACATCGCGGCGGAGTACTACTTGAGCTTCACCTTGGACCGCGCAGCCCGCAAGCACCTCGCCATGCTCTCGGCAAAGGGGGGCGTCGAGATCGAGGAGGTGGCGTCGTCCGACCCGGGCGCCGTCGTGCGCCACCACGTCGACCCCATCGAGATGCTCGACCTGGAGACTGCCTCGCGCCTCGTCGGAGAGGCCGACCTCGACCCGGAGGCCCTTGTCGGCGCCGCCGCCCTGCTGGTCGATCTCTACCGGTGCTACGTGGAGGGCGACGCCGACCTCGTCGAGGTGAACCCGCTCGTGCTCACGACCGACGGCCGCGTGCACGCCCTCGACGCCAAGGTGACCCTCGACGACGACGCCGCCTTCCGCCACCCCGAGTGGGCCGGTTTCGAGGGCTCCTACGACCTGGACGAGCGCGAGGCGGCGGCGAAGGAGAAGGGTCTCAACTACATAGGCCTCGACGGTGACGTCGGGATCATCGCCAACGGGGCGGGCCTCGCGATGAGCACCCTCGACGTCGTGAACCAGGCAGGCGGAAGCGCTGCCAATTTCCTCGACATCGGCGGCGGCGCCAATGCCGATGTGATGGCGAACGCCCTCGACGTGATCAACTCCGACCCGAAGGTGCGGGCGATCCTCGTCAACATCTTCGGCGGCATCGTGCGCTGCGACGAGGTGGCCCGCGGCATCGTGGCGGCAACCGAGCGGGTCAGGCTCTCCTCGCCAGTCGTGCTGCGCCTGGACGGGACCAACGCAAAAGAGGCGAGGCAGATCATCGAGGGGCTTTCGTCGGAGGACATCATCTCCGAGGCGACCATGCTCTCCGCGGCGAGGCGCGCGGTGGAGATCGCCGGGGCGCGGTCGTGAGCATCTTCGTCGACGAGCACACCCGCGTCGTCGTGCAGGGCCTAACTGGGAGCCAGGGACGCTTCCATGGCTTGAGGAACCGGGACTACGGCACCAAGGTCGTCGCCGGCGTGACGCCCGGAAAGGGCGGGACCGAGGTGGAGGGGATCCCTGTCTACGACCGGGTCGAGGACGCCGTGAAGCTCTGGGGTGCCGAGGCGAGCTTCGTCGCCGTGCCACCAAGGGCGGCGCCCGAGGCCATCATCCAGGCGGCCGAGGCGGGCATCGCCCTCGTCGTCTGCATCACCGAGCACATCCCCGCCAAGGACGAGGCGCTCGTCTTCGCCCGCCTTTCCCGCGACTTCCCAAAGACCCGCCTGCTTGGCCCGAATTGCCCCGGTCTCATCTCGCCCGGCAAGTGCAACATCGGCATCACCTCCGGCGACATCGCCCTAGCGGGTGGGCCCGTCGGCATCGTGAGCCGCTCTGGCACCCTCACCTACCAGGCGCTGCATGAGCTCTCCGAGCAGGGGGTGGGCCAGACCACCTGCGTCGGCATCGGCGGCGACCCCGTGCCCGGCACGAGCTTCGTGGACGTGCTCACCGCCTTCGAGGAGGACCGGGAGACGAAGGCCGTCATGTTGATCGGCGAGATCGGTGGCGAGGCCGAGGAGCAGGCGGCCGAGTTCATCGGGTCCCAGATGTCGAAGCCCGTCGTCGCCTACATCGCCGGGGTCACCGCGCCGGAGGGCCGCAAGATGGGCCACGCCGGTGCCATCGTCTCGGGCTCGACCGGCTCGGCTCGGGGCAAGATCGAGGCGCTCCGGGCGGCAGGCGCCGTCGTCGCCTCAAACCCCACCGAGGCCGGCGAGAGAATGGTCGAGATCGTGCGGGCGCTCCCGGGTGACTGAGACCCGACGCTCCCGGGCGGCTCGCTCGGGGCGCTGACGGCGGTGGACTTCGACGAGATCGAGCGTGCGAGGGGCACCGTGGCGAAGGTCGCCACCCACACGCCCCTCTTCAACTCGCGGGTGCTCTCGGCCCGCCTCGGCTCGCCCGTCGTGTTGAAGGCCGAGAACCTTCAGCGGACGGGCTCGTTCAAGCTCCGGGGGGCGACCGCCAAGCTCGCCGCCCTCGGGGCGGCCGGCGCAGGGAAAGGGATCGTGGTGGCGAGCGCCGGCAACCACGCCCAGGCGGTTGCCTTTGCGGCCTCGGCCGCCGGGGTCCCCTGCGAGGTCTTCATGCCGCAGGATGCCTCGGTCTCAAAGGCGGAGGCGGCAGCCAACTATGGCGCCGTCGTGCACCTCGGGGGCGAGGCGATCGAGGACTGCCTTTCCGCGGCCCGGGCCGTCTCCGAGAAGACCGGCAAGGCGCTCATCCACCCCTTCGACGACGAGGCGGTCATCGCCGGGCAGGGCACGCTCGGTGTGGAGCTCGCCGAGGACGTCCCGGAGCTCGCCACGGCGGTGGTGCCACTTGGCGGGGGGGGACTGGCGGCAGGAATTTCTCTTGCCCTGTCGGTGCTCCGGCCGGAGGTGCGGGTCGTCGCCGTACAGGCAGCCAGCTGCGCCCCCTGGCCCGCCTCGCTCGCCGCAGGCCGCCGGATCCCGGTGCACGGTGCTCCGACGCTGGCGGACGGGATCGCCATCGGGAACCCGGGAGACCTGGCCTTCCCGATCGTGGCCGAGTACGTCGACGAGGTCGTCACCGTGAGCGAGGACGAGATCGCCGAGGCCATGGTGCTCCTGATGGAGCGGGCAAAGCTCGTCGTCGAGGGGGCTGGCGCCGTCGGCGTGGCCGCAGTCCTGTCCGGGCGGGTGGCGCCCGCGGGCGAGGGTACCGGGGCTGGAGCTGGCGGCCTGACGGCCGTCGTGCTCTCGGGGGGAAACGTCGACACCGGCCTTTTGTGGCCGGCCATCCGCCGTCACGAGACGAACGCCGGGAGGCGCCTCGCCCTCTTCGCCCGTGTCTCGGACCGCCCTGGTCAGCTGGCACGCCTTCTGTCCTGCCTCGGCGGCTCGGGCGCCAACCTCGTCGCCGTCGACCATCTGCGGGAGGGGTTCGACCTCCATGTGCGCGAGACGGGGGTGCAGGTCGTGCTCGAGACGCGCAATCCCGAGCACGCCGCTGCCGTGGTGGAGCGCGCCCGCTCCGAGGGCTTCGACGTGATGCTCGTCGGGCATGCGGCGGGACCGCCGGGCTCGGGCTCCGCCGGCGCCTCAGAGGCGACCGCCGTGCCGGCGCCTGCCCATGCCCGCGCAAAGACGCCATGACCGACCCGCTCCTCGATTTGCCGCTTCGCGACGCCGACCCCGAGCTCGCCGATCTCTTGGACGCCGAGCTCGGCCGCCAGCGCTCCACCCTCGACCTCGTGGCCTCCGAGAGCATCCCACCCCGCGCCATCCTGGAGGCGCAAGGCTCGGTCCTCACCGCCAAGTACGCCGACGGCTACCCGGGGCGGCGCGACTACGACACCTGCGAGTGGATCGACGAGATCGAGACGCTCGCCATAAAGCGGGCAAAGAGCCTCTTCTCGGCCGAGCACGCCAACGTTCAGCCCTACTCGGGCTCGAACGCCAACATGGCCGTGCTGCACGGGCTGTGCCGGCCGGGCGAGGCGGTGCTCGGCTTCGACTTCAACCACGGGGGGCACCCGACCCACTATGACGAGTCGACCTTCGCCGGGCGGTGCTACGACGCCCACGCCTACGGTGTGCGCCGGGAGGACCGCCTCGTCGACATGGACCAGGTGGCTTCCATGGCCGAACAGCTGCGGCCGAGGGTGATCTTCGCCGGCTGGTCGTGCTACCCCCGCCTGCTCGACTTCGCCGCCTTCCGCGAGATCGCCGACGGCGTCGGCGCCCGGCTCGTGGTCGACATGGCGCACTTCGCCGGGCTCGTGGCCGCTGGGCTCCATCCGGACCCAGTCCCCTACGCCGACGTCTGCACCATGACGGTGCACAAGACCCTCGGCGGGGCACGAGGGGGAGCGATCCTGTGCCGGGAGGAGCTTGCGAGGGCGATCGACGACGCCGTCTACCCCGGAACTCACGGCTGCCCGCTGCCCCACGTGCTCGCTGCCAAGGCGGCAACCTTCGCCCTCGCTCGGACCGAGTCGTACCGGGAGCGCATGGCTCGAACCGTCGCCGGCGCCCGCATGATCGCCTCGGTGCTCGTCGAGTCCGCCGACCGCGTGGGTGCCGAAGTCGTCACCGGGGGCACCGACGTCCATCAGCTCCTCGTCGATCTCGGGCCCTCGGGGCGCCGGGCGGCGGCGGTGCTGGCGAAGCTGAACGAGATCGGCGTCTCGGCGAACGACATCAGGATCGCCTACGACGCGCAGGACCCACCTGCCGCCTCGGGACTCCGCTTCGGGGCTACCGCCCTGGCGGCGCGGGGCTTCGGGGAGGACGAGTTCCGCCAGGTCGGCTCGCTGCTCGCCGAGGCCCTCGGGTCCTGCCGGCGCGACGATGGGCGGGACTGGGCGGCCGCCGCCCCGCGCCTACGCGCCAAGGTGACCGAGCTCCTCGAGCCCTTCCCGCTCTATCGTTTTCTCCCCTGAGCCCGGACGGGGCGACGATCTCCCGGCTCCGCCGTCCTATCGGACGAAGTGCGCCAGCCGCGAGCTGAGCAGCGTGACGAGAGAGGCGTCGAGCGCCGTCTCGTGGCCTTTGAAGAGACTGAGCGAGAAGTACGAGATGACAGTGCGCCCTTCGGCGACGGTGACGATGTCGGCCCGGAGCGGCACCTCATGTGGGCCGATCCGTACCGCACCGGTGATCCGTAGCTCGGCACCGCGCTGACCGGTGCCGAGGTGGGGTGGCGGGACCGACGACGACCGGATGCGCAGGGCGCTGTGCGGTGGCAGGCCGATGCTGGCGGAGCGCTCGAAAAGGACGTCGAGGCACATGCGGACCCTGGGGCTGCGGATCGTCGAGAGCTGGGCGAGCTGGGCGTCGACTGCGGCTCTGCTCGGGTAGATCTTCACGTCGTCTCTAACCTCGGCAAAGCCCCCGTTCACGCGCTGGAAGCCCGAGCTCCTCGAGGCATCGGGTCGGGCGATGCCGGTGCCGTCGAGGAGCCGCACGGCCGTGCCGCAGGACGGATGAGGCCCTATGGCTCCCGTCCACGACGAGACGCTCGAGAGCGCTCCCGCGCCGCCCGGAACTGCCGGGTCGGGCCAGAGCACCCAACCCCCCGGCATCGCTGCAAGCGAAAGGACGATCCGGGCGGCGGCGGCCTGATCCAGGGTCGGGTTTGCCACCGACACGGTCGTGGTCGTGGTAGCTGTGCTCGCGGTCGGGCTGCTCGTGGTCGTGCTGCTTGGAGGGGCGCCGCTGTTGGTGACGGTGGTGAGCACGCCGGCGAGCGTGCCGCCGACGACGATCAGCACGGCGAGGGCGATCAAGAGGACCCTCGAGCGGCGGCGCGAGGCCCGATCGGTGGCGGCGCTGGCCGTGGTGGCGGCGCTGGCCGCGGATGCCGGCGCGCAGGCGGCGGCGTCGCAAAGCGGATTGGCGATGGCGAGCACGGGGTCGCGTGCCAACGCGACCTCGAGCGGCGATGCCTCGGCGGCTGCCGGGAGCGCGGCAAGCGCCGCGGCGTCCGCGCAGCCTGCGGGCGGCGGCGTGACGGCGAGCGATGCCAACAGCATGACCAATGCGTCGGTGAACGGCACGGGCAGCGCGACAGTGAGTCAGCGCAGCTTTGCCGTTTCC
This sequence comes from Acetobacteraceae bacterium, assembly GCA_050730175.1. Lineage (GTDB taxonomy): Bacteria > Pseudomonadota > Alphaproteobacteria > Acetobacterales > Acetobacteraceae > JAKAWQ01. The sequence goes on from JBOHMN010000586.1 coordinate 9,495, forward strand.
GCCGGCCGGGTTGCGGTCGCCCACTCCTTCACGAACGGGCGCGCGACGAGTGTCGGCGGCACGGCCTCGTTCGCCGGAGATGGCAGCGCTACGGCGCAGAACGGCTCGCTTTCTGCCACCGCCAACTCCGGAGTGACCGGCGCGGTGGGCGGCAGCGGGAGCGGCAAAGTAGCGGCGCGGTCGCATGAAGTATCGGTCGCGATCGACACGCCAAGCGGGGTGAAGAGCTTTACCAACAGCAACGGCGGCGTGAAGGGCAGCACGACCGGCGGTGACACCGCGACGGGCTCGTTCCAGGCGGGTGGCACGGCGACCGCGGCGAACGGCTCGGGGCTCGGCTCGACGGCGCAGAGTTCGGTGTTCGGGGGGCTGACCGGCGACGGCAACGGCGCTGCGCGCGGGCATGCCGCTTCCTATTCGGCAGCGGATATGACCAGCCAGGGGCTGCAATCCGCTTCGCTCAGCGTTGGCAGGGTGAGCGCAACGCAGAACGCGTTCGGGTCGTACGATGCGAGCGGTGCCAGTTCCGGCAACGGCTACGCGACGACGCCGATCGGGGCGGGCCCGGGTAGTGTTGCGTCGCGCTCGGGTGTCGACGGCTCGGTGGACGGCGCCGGCATCGCTGCCTCGTTCTCCTCCAATCGCTCCGCGGCCGGCGTTGGGACCGTGAACGGCACGACGACCGTCTTCGGGGCGTCGGTGTCGCGTGGCGAGCTTGCGGCGGGAGGCAGCGGCGCGGCCGGGTTCGGCAGCAGCGGCAGGGCCGGCGTTTCGCTGGCTGACGCCACTGGCGCGCCGGTTGCCTCGATCGGCGTGAACAGTTCGGCTCGGGGCAGCTTGCCCGGCGTCTCGGGCGCGCCGTTCGATGCGATCGGCGCGGGTGGCGCGAGCGCGACGGGCAACAGCAATACCGGCAGCGTGTCGACCGGCGCGAACGTGAATGAAAGCGCCTTCGGGCATCCTGCGCTCAGCAATCCCGCCGTGACCGTTGCCGGAGCCAGGGGTGTCGGCAGTGCTGGTGTCGCAGTCACACCCTGAGCGGCGCCAGCGGTAGTTCCAGCCGGGGCGCCGGGCCGTCACAAAGGGGACGGTCTGGCAGCGAGATAGCTCGCGCGCGTACCGTGACGGTACGCTGATCAGCGTGGCGGCGGAATGCCCGCTGCGGCGCGCGTCGTCGGGCTTGCGGTATTCCGCCCTCCGCTGGACGGTAATTCATGTGCACTCTATGGGGTGGCGGACTTTGTTTCCGCGTGGAAGGGCGCTGCGCGGCTGGCCGGAAGCGCGATGAGAAAGGTATGCGATGCCTGTGGCCGACGGGTTCGAAGTCATCTCCGTCAAAGCCGGCGATTACGAGCTCAATTGCTATAGCGCGGGCCACTCGGAAAATGTGCTGCTCTGCCTGAACGGTGGTCCCGGCCTGCCAAGCAGGTATCTGCGTGCGGCACATCTTTGTCTCGCGGAAAAGGGGTTCCGCGTCGTCGCTTACGATCAACTCGAGTGCGGCGCGTCGCCACGGCCGGACGATCCCGCGCTCTGGACGATCGCGCGCTATGCGGATGAAGTCGAGGCGGTTCGCGAGGGCCTCGGGCTCGGCAGGATCCATCTCCTGGGGCATTCGTGGGGCGGGTGGCTTGCGGTGGAGTACATGGCCCGGCACGGCGGCGCGGTGCGCTCGCTGGTGCTCGCGGACACCTGCGCCAATATTCCGCATCTGTCGCGGGAGCTTGCGCGCCTGCGCGCGGCACTCGGGGCGGAGACGGAGGAGATGATGCTGGCGCACGAGGCGGCGGGCACGCTCGAGCATCCCGAGTACCAGGCGGCGGTGACGCTCTTGAACCACCGGCACGTCTGTCGTCTCAGGGAGTGGCCCGAGCCGCTTTCGGAGTCGCTCGCCGACTGGAACATGGCGGTGTACAGGACGATGCAGGGGCCGAACGAGTTTCTCTACACGGGGAACCTCAGCGGCTGGAACCGGTGGGATTCGCTCGCGCAGATCCGCTGCCCGGTTCTGATCGTGGTCGGGCAGCACGACGAAATCACGCCGACCTGCGCGCGCGAGATGCACGACAGGCTGCCCGCTTCGACGGTCGCGGTTTTCCGCAACAGCTCCCACATGCCATTCTACGAGGAAGCGGAAGCATATCGCGAGCGTCTTCTCGGCTTCCTGCGCGCGGGGGGGTAACGGCGGGACGCGGGCGAAGGGAGAGGCGCGGCCATGGACAGGTTCGGGTTCGTGCTGAGAAGGCCGCTCGAACTGATCCCGGTTCTGATCGGCATCAGCGTGGTCACGTTCGCGCTGATCCATCTGTTGCCGGGCAATCCCGCGCAGGTGCTGCTCGGGCCGCGGACGTCGGCGCGCGCGCTTGCCGCTATCGAGCACGAGTACGGGCTCGATAAGCCGATTGTCGTCCAGTATTTTTATTTCGTTGCCAATCTCCTGCATGGCAGGCTTGGGAGCTCGGTCGTCTATAAGGCGCCGGTCTTCGAAGTGATCGGCGGGCACGTGCTGCCCACGGTATTTCTGGTGGTCTACAGTGTTCTGTTGTCGGTCATCGGCTCTGTTGTCCTGGCGCTGATCGCGGCGCTCAAGGAAGGTCGCATCCTCGATCATCTTGTGCGCGTGTTCTCGACGGTTGGGCTTGGCCTGCCGGCGTTCTGGATCGGCGTCGTGTTCATGATGGTGTTCGGAGTGCGGCTCGGCTGGTTCCCGGTGTCCGGATTCGGCCAGGGGTTCTGGGGCCACGTTTATTATCTCTTCATGCCCGCGCTTACGATCGCGCTTGCGCTCATTCCGATATTGACGCGCAATCTCCGGGCCAACCTGCTCAAGGAGTCGCGCGCGGATTATGTCGTCGCGGCGAAGTCGAAGGGGATCTCGCGGGCAGTGATCTGGCGGACGCACATTTTCCGCAACTCGTTGCTTGCGACCGTCAATCTTCTCGGCGTGACGGTGAGCTGGCTGATCGGCGGGACGGTTGTGGTCGAGACGGTGTTTTCGGTGCCGGGGCTCGGGCACCTGATGGTCTCCTCGATCTTCACGCGCGACTATCTCGTAGTCGAGGCCGTGACGATGATTCTTGCTCTCGGCATCGTCGGGGTCAATTTCCTGGTCGATATTGCGACTGCGCTGCTCGATCCCAGGGTTGAGCTATGAGCGTTGAGCTATGAGCGTTGAACTATGAGTGTTGAGCTGTGAGCGTCGCGCTCGCGCCCGGCGCCGAGGCGCTGCCGGCGCAGGAAGCCCTACGGTCGCCATTGCCCTGGGCGCTGCTTGCCGGGGCCGCGCTGGTTCTGGTGTGGCTGATCGCCGCCATCGGCGCGCCGCTGGTTGCGCCATTCAACCCCGACCAGCAGATCCTGACCGCGACTTTGCAAGGACCGAGTGCGGTGCATTGGCTCGGGACGGACAATTTTGGCCGCGACATTTTCTCGCGAATCATCTGGGGGAGCCGCATCGACCTCTTGATGGGCGGGCTCGGGATGCTGTTCCCGTTCATGATCGGGACGAGCATCGGCGCCATTTCCGGGTATTACGGTGGCTGGGTCGACACAATTCTGATGCGCATTCTCGACGTCACGATGTCCTTTCCTTTTTTTGTGCTGATCATTGCCATTGTGGCCATCCTCGGTGCCGGGCTGATCAGCTTCTTCATTGCGGTCGCCCTGGTCGGCTGGGTTTCCTATGCACGACTGGTGCGCTCGCAGTTCCTGTTCTTGAAGAAGGCCGACTTCATCACGGCGGCGCGCAGCCTCGGATTCTCGAATGCACGCATCATCGTGCGGCACGTTCTGCCGCACGCGATCCTGCCGGCGGTCGTATTCTCGATGTCGGATATCGTGATCGACATTCTGCTCGGCTCGTCGCTCAGTTATCTCGGCCTCGGCGTTGCGCCGCCGACGCCGGAATGGGGGCTGATGATCGCGGAAAGCCAGGATTTCATTGGTAGTGCCTGGTGGATGACGGTGTTCCCGGGCCTGGCGATTGTGCTGCTTGCGCTCGGTTTCAGCCTGCTCGCCGACGGGGCCGCGAAATGGCTTGGCGTTGAGGGGCAATGAGCGGGGCGGCGCTTCTCACGGTCAGTGACCTCACGGTCGAGGTTCGCAACGGGGCTCAGTGGGTGCGGCCAGTCGATGGCGTTTCGCTCGCGCTGGAGCGTGGCACGATCATGGGCCTGGTGGGGGAGAGCGGTTCCGGCAAGAGCCTGACGTGTCTCGCCATCATGGGGCTCGTGCCGGAGAGTGCGATGCCGGCGGTGAGCGGGGCGGTCACGATCGACGGCAAGCGCTTCGATCTCGCCGCGGGGAAGGGGCTGGAGCGCGTCCGCGGCAGGGGTGCCGCGATGATTTTCCAGAACCCGTCGAGCTTTCTCGATCCGCTGATGCCGATCTGGCGCCTGATCGCAGAACCGCTCCTGATCCGCGAGCGGCTGGGACACGCACGTGCGCGCGAGCAGGCGATCGTGCTGATGCGGCGGGTCGGGCTTCCCGATCCGGAAGGCGTCGCGGGGGCCTATCCGCATCAGTTGAGCGGAGGGATGAAGCAGCGGGTGATGATCGCTGCTGCGCTTGCGTGCCGGCCGAAGCTTCTGATCGCAGACGAGCCGACGACCGCACTCGACGTCACTGTGCAGATGCAGATCCTGCAGCTGCTCAGAGAGCTCGCGGACGAAGCGGCACTTTCCATCATCCTGGTGACGCATGATCTTGCTGTGGTTTCGATGGTCTGCGACAGCATTTCGGTGATGTATTGCGGCAGGATTGTCGAACGCGGCAGCCGCCAGACGGTGCTTGGATCGCCGGCCCATCCCTATACGCGGGCGCTGCTCGGCGCTGAACCGGGTTGGGGCGGATCGGCGCGCGAGTTCAGACCGATTCCGGGGCAGCTTCCGTTGCTGACCCGGCTGCCGAGCGGCTGCCGCTACCATCCGCGCTGCGACTTCATGCGTGCGGAGTGCACGCGCGAGGACCCGGCGCTCGAGGAGGTGGCAGACGGCCATTTCGTCGCGTGCCTGCGGGCGGCGGAAGTCCTGAGATGCAATGAACCCGCTGATTGAGGTCAGGAATCTGGTGGTGGAGTATCCGCTGCGGCGGGGTCTCAGGGCGTGGCTCGGCGGGGGGGGCAAGCGGCGGTTCCGTGCGGTGAACGGTGTTTCTTTCGCGATCGGCAAGGGCGCGGCGCTCGGCCTGGTGGGCGAGAGCGGTTGCGGCAAGAGCACGCTCGGGCGCGCGCTGTTGCGGCTCGAGCGCGCCGCGGCAGGCAGCGTCGTGTTCGAGGGCAGGCCGATCGAGGGACTATCCGGCGATGGACTGCTCGCGCTCCGGCGTCGCGCGCAGATGATTTTTCAGGATCCGCTTGGGGCGTTGAATTCGCGCCTGAGCGTCCGCAGCGCTCTTTCGGAGGTGATTCGCGTGCATCGCATTCACCCGCGCGATGCCGAGGCCGCTGCGATCGCTGATCTTTTGCGGGATGTCGGCCTGCCGCTCGAGCTGATCGACCGCAGGCCGCGTTCGCTTTCGGGCGGGCAGTGCCAGCGGGTGGTGATTGCCAGGGCGCTCGCCATGGGTGCGGATTTCCTGGTGGCGGACGAGCCGACATCTGCGCTCGACGTCTCGGTGCAGGCGCAGATCATGAGTTTGTTCAAGCGCCTGCGCGAGGAGCGGCATCTGACGCTGCTGTTCATCTCGCACGACCTGCGCGTGGTGCGCTATCTCTGCGATACGGTTGCGGTGATGTATCTTGGCAGGATCGTCGAGTACGGCGCGGCCGAAGCCGTTTTCAGCCATCCTCGGCATCCCTACACGCAGGCGCTGATGGCTTCGGCGCCGCGCCTCGGCGGGCTTGCGGCGGCGCATGCCGCGATTCGGGGAGAGCCGCCGAGCCCGGCCGATCCGCCGCGCGGGTGCCCGTTTCATCCACGCTGCCCTTTTGCGATGGAGGTGTGCCGGTGCGACCCGTTCCCAGAGGAGAGGGTCGTGGACAACGTGGCGGTCTGGTGCCACCTCTACGACGCCGCGGCGAGCGAAGCTGTCACGGGGGGTGAGCGCGCTTCGCGCACGATGGACGGCGAACGTGCGGCGCCGGTGAGCGCTCAGGGCGCGGCGGAGATGACGGCACGGAACGTGCCGATTGGTTTCCAAGCGGCTTTGCCGCAGGGAGACGGCAGAAGAGGAGGAGATACACCATGAGTTTCGTTCATCCGATGATCGTGCCACGGCGGAGGGTTCTCAAGGGAGCGGCGCTGGGCGGGGCGGCGCTGGCCGTCGGGCCGGGTGTCTTCCGGTCGCCGAGCGCTTTCGCTGCGACCCCGACGCAGAAGCTGGTCGCCGCCAGGGTCCAGGACAACACGACATTCGACCCCATTCTGACAATCCAGAACGCCGACATCTGGGTTCTCGACAACATGAATGCCAACCTCGTGCGCGTCACCTATGACGGTGCGGGGCTCGAGCCGGATCTCGCAGAATCCTGGAAGGTTGAGAACGGGGGCGCGCGCTACCTGTTCCAGCTACGTGACGGGCTGCTGTTCTCCGACGGTTCACCGATCCGCGCCTCCGACGTGAAATTCAGCCTCGAGAGGCTGCGCAATCGCAAGGATTCGGTGATGGGGAACATGTACCAGATCATCGAAACGATCGCGGTGCCCGATGACCGGCACGTCGAAATCACACTGAGCGAGGCTTCCGCGCCGTTCCTTTCGACGATGGCGATGTTCTCCGCGAGCGTCCTGCCCGAAGCGGCGGTGAAGGCGCGCGGCGCGAAATTCGGCAGCGCTCCGGTGGGCGCGGGAGCTTTCAAGTTCGTCGAATGGCGGCGGCAGGACCGGGTGGTTCTGACGCGGAACGAGCACTACTGGCAGAATTCGAAGGTGCAGCTCGACCAGGTGCTGTGGACGTACGTGCCCAACTCCAATACCCGAATCCTCGACCTCGAATCCAAAGAGGTCGATGCGACGATTTTCATCCCGTTCAATCGCATCGATGAGCTGCAGCGACGGCATGACATCACCGTCGAGCTCGACCCTTCGAGCCGCGAGGACTTCATCATCATCAATCATGCCAAGAAGCCGCTTGATGATGTGAGGGTACGGCGCGCCCTCTACATGGGCACGAACCGGGAGGAGCTGGTCAAGATTGCCCTTTTCGGTCACGGCAAAGTTTCGAATTCGTTCATTCCCGCGGGCGCGCTCTACTACAATCCGGAGAACAAGGATTATCCTTACGATCCGGACAAGGCGAAGGCACTACTCAAAGAAGCCGGCGCCGGAGACCTTGCGCTCAGCCTGCTCATCCCCTCGGACAGCGCCATCGACGACCAGCTTGCGGTGCTGCTGCAAAGCCAATACCAGAAGATCGGCGTTCGCGTTGCCATCAACAAGGAGGAGGAAGGCCAGCAGTGGAACACGCTGCAGGCGGGCAAGTATGAGCTGTCGGTGAACTACTGGACCAACGACATCATCGACCCCGATGAGAAGGCGACATTCTGCCTTTACGGGTACGATGACAACCGCTCATATTTCACCAACTACAAGAGTCCGGTAGCGAAGAACCTGATCGAAGAGGGGCGACGCACGATGGATTCGAAAGAGCGCCAGGCGATCTATGACAAGCTGCAAAAGCTGGCGATGGAGGATGTCGTCTATATCAACCTGTACTACAGCCCGTTCCGAAATGCTTCGCTGTCGAAAGTGAATAAATTCTATCAGAACCCGACTGGCCGGTTCATGCTCGAGGAGACGTCGATCACTTCGGCGTAGAGCAATATCGCCCCGACCGGAATCGCCGGATGCCGGCCAGGGCGATGAAATCGCTCGAGAAAACAAACAGAGGGCATGTTCGGTCAACCTGAGCATGCTCTGGAGCGGGGCGATCTGACATGGCCGTGCGCGGCGGATGTGCTCGACTCTGCGGCAGATGCGGCTCAGGTTAGCAACGCGGTTTTGCGCCAGGCTGACGCGCTGCGCATGCCGGGGTGAGGGGAGGGGAAGTGGCGCTGGAACTCCGGGAGGTTTGGGGTGGCCGCAGAAGATCGTCCGGCATGGCGCGCATTGAAGGCTCGGGGTGCTCTTTGTGCGCGAGAAACTGCGAGGCTGGGTGAAGGGGCGCGGCAGGGCGGGCATTCTTGACACCCTCCGGTGCGGTCATTACCAAGCGCGCGCTTTCCGCCGGGATGACTTGCGGAGGAGCGGGTATGGGTGAGCCGAGCGATGGCCAACCGCCGGGAGGAGAAGGCCCCTCGTTCGAGGAACGCCTGAAGAGCGCGCGGCAGAGACACGGTCTGGAACCTGCTCCGAAGAAGGAAGAAGGAAGCCTGGATTGGACGAAGCGGCCGCTCGGGATGGCGTTCCGGCTCGTGGGGGAGATGATCTCCGCGCTGGTGGTGGCGGTTGCGATTGGCTGGTGGCTGGACCGGGTTCTGGGTACGGCGCCGTGGTTGTTGCTGGTGTTCGTGGTGCTTGGCATCGCGGCCGGAATATTGAATGTCTGGCGTCTGGTTGGGCCGAACGAGCAGGACTCGCATCGATCCGATGGATCGGGCAACGTGCCGTAGGGCAGGGTACGCTTGACTGGGATCGTGAAACGATTCAGGAGCACGCGCTGGCGTCGGGATAGACGGGCCGGTTTTGTCGCGGTCGGGTCGGACCGCGCGGGGTAGAAGGGGGCGAGAGGACGGGTGGCTGCAGGACCTTCGATCGACGCACTGGGCCAGTTCCGCCTGGCCGCCGGATTCGGCACGGCGGGCGGGAAGGTGGACTTCACCAACTCGAACGTCATGATGCTGGTCTCGGCCGTGCTGATCGTTCTTCTGTTTGCGCTCGGTGTGCGCAAGCGTGCGCTGGTGCCCGGCCGGCTGCAGGCGTCCGCGGAGATGGGCTACGAGTTCGTCGTCAACTTATGCCGCGAGTCCATCGGCGAGGGATGGGAACCGTTCTTTCCATTCATATTCACGCTTTTCTTCTTCATCCTGTTCGGCAACCTGATCGGCGACTTTCCCCTGTTCTTCGCGTTCACGAGCCACATTGCCGTGACGGCAGCGCTGGCGATTCTGGTGTTTGTGCTCACCATCATCGTGGGGTTCGTCTACCACGGGCTGCGCTTCTTCACTTTTTTCGTGCCGCCGGGCGTGCCGAAAATCGTCGCCCCGTTGCTGGTGCCGATCGAGGTCCTGACGTTTTTTTCCCGCCCTGTCTCGCTGTCGATCCGGCTGTTCGCGAATATTGTTGCCGGTCACGTGCTTTGGGAGGTGTTCGCCGGCTTCATGCTGATGTTTGCGGCGGCACTCGGCGCGGTCGGGGTGGTGGCGGCCGTGCTGCCGCTTGCCGTCAACGTGGCGTTGGTGGGCTTCGAGATCCTGGTTTCCGTTCTCCAGGCTTACGTCTTCGCGATACTCGCTTGCATTTATCTCTACGACGCCGTGCATTTGCACTGAACCGCAGGAAAGGAACTCCACCATGGGTACAGAGGCTGCCCGGGCCATCGGTGCCGGTCTTGCCGCGATCGGCGTGGCCGGCGCTGGCGTCGGCATCGGTAACATCTTTGCCGCTCTGGTGAACAGCGTCGCGCGCAATCCGGCGGCGCGCAACCAGGTGTTCGGGTTGGGCATTCTCGGCTTCGCGCTGACCGAGGCCGTGGCGCTCTACGCGCTCCTGATCAGTTTTCTCGTGCTGTTCGGCTGAACCGAGCCGGGTTCCCAGCGCGCGGCATGCCGATGCGCCTTCTTCTTGTACTCCTGATGGCATTGCTGCCTCAGGGCGCGCGCGCTGAGGGCGCAAGCGGCGGCGGGATGCCGCAGTTCCAGCTCAGCAACTTCCTCACCTCGAGCCAGATCATCTGGATGGGGGTGATTTTCCTGATCCTCTACCTTGTGCTGTGGCTTTGGGTGCTGCCCTCGGTGCGATCCGTCCTGGAGGAGCGCCAGCGTCGGATCGGCGCCGACCTCGAGAAGGCGAAGGCTGCGAAGCTGGCGGCCGACCGGGCGGTGGCAGAGCTGATCGAGGCCACCCGCAGCGCGCGGGCGGAGGCGCAAGGGCAGATCGCGGCCGCGACGGAAGCGGCGCGGGCGGTGGCGTCTGAGCAGGCGGCGGCGGTCGACACGCGGCTGGAACTGGAACTCAAGGAGGCCGAAGCGCAGATTGCCGCGGCACGCACTACGGCGATGGGTGCGCTCAACCAAGTTGCGAGCGAAACCGCGGCGGCGATAATCGCGCGCCTGACCGGAAGGCCGCCGGGGGCGGCGCCGCTTGCTGCGGCGATCACGGCTGCGCTGGAGCAAGTACCGCATGGCTGACGGACGCGCCATTGGCGGAAATCAGGCTTGGGTGGTACGGGGTGGCGGCCGTTGGTGGGATGCCGGGGAGCCAGGATGGTCGACGAGAGTGGCGGAGTGCCTGCTACGGCTGCCCGCCACGCGCTTTGTGCTCGCGGCTTCGGCTTTGCGGGCCGCGCGGTTTTCCGCCCAACGCCGGCTAACCGGCGGGTGAGGAGGCGCTGAGCCCGCATGGTCACGACATTCTCCATCGCTCACTCGCTTCTCTCCCAGGCGGTCGTCTGGGTTACCATTGCCGTCATCATATTCTTCATTCTGTTCGGCAAGCGTATGTGGGTTCCGATGGCCCGCGCGTTGGATGCCCGCGCGAGCGCGATCGAGAAGGAGATCGCCGAAGCCGGGCGTTTGCGCGAAGAGGCCGAGGCGATGCTCAAGGACGCGGAGGCTCGGCGTCACGCAGCGCTGGAAGAGGCAAAAGGAATGCTCGCGGCGGCGAAACGGGAAGTCGAGCATGTTGCCGCCGCCGCTCGCGCGGAAGCCGAGCAGGGGGCTGAGCGGCGCGAACGGCTCGCGATCGAGCGGATCGCGGCGGCGCAGAAGGCGGCGATCACGGAGGTCAGAAGTGCCGCGATCGATATCGCAACGGCGGCTGCCAGCGCGGTGATCCGCCAGGAACTCGACGCGGCTTCGGACGGAAGGCTGGTCGATCGTGCGATCGCCAACCTGCCGGCCGCGCTGGCGCGCAAGGTCGCCTGAGCCGCGGTCAGCGGGCGGCCGCCAACTCGCTCTCAAGGGATGAAAAAAGACCCGCCGCCGGGGAATTGCTGCACGCTCGCCATGGCACTCGCCTGCGCGACCAGCGGCAGGTAGGGCAAGTTATCGAGCTTTGCCACAATTTCCTTGGGCGGCAGCGTGAATACGGGCGGCACCATCACACGCGCCGCGGTTGCCTCGTTCGGGCTGCGTGAGAATTGCAGCAAATCGTCGACCACCGCCTGCGAGGGTGCGTCAGCGGCGATTCCGACCACCTGACGGACTTGCGTCCGCGCGTTGAGCATCTTGAGCTTGGTCATCGGCGACATCCAGCTCCAGCGCGGGTTCGACGTCAGATCGCCGCCGAGATATTCGACCGCCATGACGGCGAGCGTCGCATTGATCAGGTTACCGTGCGTGCGGGCAGGATTGGCCCAAGCCCAGGCGGCGGTATTGATTGCCATCAGGGAATTGTCGGCGTTGCTGAAGAATGCGCCGGGCGGCAAGTAAGCTGTGCTCGGCATTGGTGTGACGGCGCAGCCGGCCAGTGCGAGTGCCCCGATCAGGATGAGGGCCGTGCGACGCATCGGATTCTCCTGCCGTCTCCGCGCGCGGCGTAGCGCGGGAGCAAACGAATTTCGTGGTGCGCCGGGCGGCGCGCAAGGGGTGCGCGCTCGATGTTCATGCCCTCATGCTCATGCGCCGATGCTCATGCACCGATGCTCATGCAAGGACCGGGGCTTCCACCTGGGTTGCGAGGCGTTCCTCGAGCCCGAGCATCAGGGCGATGTTCTGGAGTGCGGCCCCGGCGGCACCCTTGCCCAAATTGTCGAGCCGGGCCACCAGCACTGCCTGGCGCTCGTCTTTTCGGCTGAAAACGCGAAGCTCGAGCCGATCGGTTCCGTTCAGCGCCTCAGCGTCGAGCCGGCCGTCGGGCGAAGGGGGCGGCACGGTGATCAGCTTCGATGCGGCATAGGCGCTGGCAAGCGCCGCCTCCAGGTCGCGAGCGGCTGGCCGGCCGGGCAGGAGGTCGAGATGGAGCGGCACCGCGACCAACATGCCCTGGCGGAAATGGCCGACCGAAGGGAGGAAGATCGGCGGCCGCAGCAGCCCGGAATAGCGGGTGAGCTCCGGCAGATGCTTGTGCGCGCGGTCGAGCGCGTAGAACTCGAATGTAGGCCCGCCCTCTGCTTCGTGCGCGGCGATCATGCTGCGGCCGCCGCCTGAATAGCCGCTCACCGCATGAATGGTGAGTGGCGTCTCCGGCGCGATGAGCCCCGCGTCCACCAGCGGGCGGATCAAGGCGATGGCGCCCGTCGGGTAGCAGCCGGGGTTGCTGACCTGGCGGGCTGCGGCGATGCGCTGCGCTTGACCGGGGGCGATTTCGGGAAAGCCGTAGGTCCAATCCGGGTGCACGCGATGCGCGCTGCTCGCGTCGAGGATCTTCGGTGCGGCCGCACCGAGGCCCGCGGCCAGCGCCACCGATTCCCGCGCGGCGTCATCCGGCAGGCACAGCGCCACCAGGTCGGCTTCGGCCATCATGGCACGGCGCGCCTGGGGATCCTTCCGATCCTTTGCGGCGACGTTCAGGAGATGGATGTCCCGCATTCGGGCGATGCGCCGGCTGAGATCGAGTCCGGTCGTGCCCGCCTCGCCGTCGATGAACACTGCGAAATCACGCTTCGTCATGATCCCCTCCGGGAGCGCCAGAGCCTTTCCCCGTACGATTGAAAGCGCGTTGCTTTTGCTTGGGCATGTTCAGGTTCACTGAACATGCTCCCTGTTTGTTTTCTCGAGCAATTTCATCACCCTGACCGGCATCTGGCGATTCCAGTCAGGGTGATATTGCTCTAGTGCCGCCAGAACCAGAGCCCGCCGGTCAGGACAGCCGAGAGGTAGACCGAGGCCAGGATGCACGAGCCGATCGGGATATAGACCCGAACTATCCCGTGCTGCCATTGGATGTCACCTGGCAGGTGGCCGAACAGCGGCCAGATCACGCCGAGCAAAACCAGCGCGACGCCGATGATGATCAGCAGGCGAGCCACCATCACACTGTCCGGCGGCTGCCGGCGCGGCTGAGCCGCCCGCAATCGAACGCCATGGCGGCATGGTAGCGGCTCCGTGCCGGTGGCAGAAGGGTGTGGCAAGCTTCATCTTGAAAGCGAACTTCTTTCATTCTAAAAGCCAGCAACGGGAATGGAAGCGTCGATTCGGGCCGGGCTGTGTCCAACTTGTCGAGAAGTGCGGTGCTGGAGCGCCGGCTGAAGATCGCCGACTGGATCCGCCAGCATGGCCAGATGCGGGTGGACGAGCTGAGCGCGGCGCTCGCCGTCTCCACCGTGACGATCCGTTCCGATCTGAATTATCTCGAAGAGCAGGGTCTGCTGCTGCGCAGCTTCGGCAAGGCGGTGGCGGCGAAGGCGCCCTATCCACGCACGCGCCGGCCCGGTGAACCGCTCGGCAAGGCGCTCGCGCTGCCAATGCTCAGGTTGGCGCAGCGGATGATCGAGGCGGACCATACGCTGTTGATCGGCTATGGAGATCTGCCGCTGCAGATCATTCCGTTGCTGGCGGAAATCCAGGGCCTCACGCTGATCCTTGCGGCCGTCGATGCGTTGCCGCTGGTGCGCTCTCTGCTCGATGCGCGGCTCTGCCTGCTCGGGGGGGAGATCGGCGCCGACGGCTCCTCGCTCGAGGGGTCGCTCGCGGAGCGCAGCCTCGAACATTATCCGATTACGCACTTTCTCATGCAGGCGGAGACGCTGGGGTCAGAAGCGGGTCTGCTGCTAGGCTCCAAGTTGCAGCAGCGCTTCTCGATGGCGGCCTGCCGGCGCGCGGCAAAGCGCATCGTACTGGTCGAACGGCCGGCGCTCTCGCTCGAGCGGAGGCTGTCGGAAATTCCGCTCTCGTTCGTTACGGATGCGATCTTTCCGAGCCCGCCGACCGTGCGCGCGCGGGACGTCCTGGCCGCTGCCGGGTTCATTCCTGTGGTCGACGAGCCCGGAACGGCGGCGCACTTTTCGGCAATGGAGGCATCAAATGGCTCCCCCCTCGATCAAAGCTGGCAAGATCGTCACCATCGGTGAGATTCTGGTGGACATCATGGCGGTCGAGCGGGGCCGCGGATTCCGGGAGCCGCTCGACCTCAGGGGCCCGTTTCCGGGCGGGGCGCCGGCGATTTTCGTCTCGCAGGTGGCGCGGCTCGGGCAGGATGCGGCGATCATCAGTTGCATCGGCGATGATGATTTCGGCTGGCTCAACATCGAGCGTCTGAAGGGCTTCGGGGTGGACGTGAGCGCCGTCCGGGTGCACGAGGATCACGTCACGGCGAGTGCCTTCGTGCGCTATCGCGAGGATGGCGAGCGGGACTGGCTGTTCAATCTGAAGCGCAGCGCCTCGGGCCAGACGGAACTCGACCAGGCGTCGCGTGCATTGCTTGGCCAGTGCGCGCACCTGCATATCATGGGTTCGTCGCTGTTCTCTTTCCATCTGATCGACGAGGTCCGCAAATCGATCGAGATCGTCAAGGCGAACGGCGCGACGGTTTCCTTCGATCCGAACATCCGCAAGGAAATGATGGATATTGCCGAGATGCGGGCCGGCCTCGAGCTGATGCTGCAATACTGCGACATCTTTCTGCCGAGCGGGCCGGAGCTGATGATCCCGACCGAAGCCAAGTCCGAGCCGGCGGCGATCAGGGAGCTGCTCGACCTCGGCGTCGACTGTATCGTCGTCAAACGGGCAGGGCGCGGCTGCAGCTACTATGATCGCGGCCAGGCGATCGACCGTCCGGGCTATCAAGTCGTCGAGGCGGATCCGACTGGTGCGGGCGACTGCTTCGGTGCGACGTTCGTTGCCTGTCTGCAACAGGGGCTTCCGGTCGAAGATTGCCTTGGGTATGCCAACGCTGCCGGTGCGCTGGCGGTCAGCCGCCAGGGCGGCATGGAGGGCATTTCGACGCTCGCGGAAATGCGCGCCCTGATGGCCGGGAAGCGCTGAGGTCGAGCGGTGGCTCGTGGGGCGGCCGATGCGGTGATCGGCGTCGATGTCGGCACGGCGGGGGCCCGGGCCGGCATTTTCACGCTCACTGGGGAGTGCCTCGGCAAGGCTGAGCATCCGGTCGCACTGTGGCGCACCGGGGCCGATTATGTGCAGCAATCCTCGGACGATATCTGGGCGGCAGTGGTTGCGGCCGTCGGGGCGGCGTGCAAGCGAGCGGGTCCGCTCAATGTTCGCGGTATCGGCTTCGATGCGGCCTGCTCACTGGTCGTACTTGGAGAAGCGGGCGCGCCGTTGCCGGTCGGGGCGGCTCCGGCGGTGGAGAGGGGCGGGCCGGTTCAGGACGTGATTGTCTGGATGGACCACCGGGCGATCGCGGAGGCGGCTGACATCAATGCGAGGCGGCATCCTGTGCTGCGCTATGTCGGCGGGCGCATTTCACCGGAAATGCAGACGCCGAAGCTGCTCTGGCTTGCGCGGCACCGGCCCGATGTGTTTGCCGGCGCGCAGCAGTTCTTCGATCTTCCCGACTTTCTGACGTGGCGGGCGACCGGCACTGCATCGCGCTCACTCTGCTCGCTCGTTTGCAAGTGGACGTACCTCGGCCACGAAGGGCGGTTCGACGAAAGCTACTTCCGTGCGATCGGCCTCGGCGTGCTGGCCGATGAGGGGTTCCGGCGGATCGGGACCGAGATCCGGCCGCCTGGGGAGCCGGTCGGCGCCGGCCTTTCGGCCGCGGCGGCTGCCGAACTCGGGCTCGAGCCTGGTACCCAAGTTGGGGCTTCCGCGATCGACGCGCACGCCGGCGGGATCGGTTTGATCGGTGCGGGGCGGGAGGAACGGGCGCCGGCCCGGGCCGAGATATTCCGGCGCCTTGCTTTGATTGGGGGCACCTCGAGCTGTCATATGGCCGTCTCCACCGAGCCTCGCTTCGTTAGCGGCGTCTGGGGCCCCTATCTCGGCGCCATGCTGCCCGGCCTCTGGCTTCATGAAGGCGGCCAGTCGGCTACCGGCGCGCTGATCGATCACGTGATCACCACGCATGCGGCATACCCGGAGCTTGCCAAGCAAGCCCGAAGCAGCGGGCGCAGCGTCTATGAATTGCTCAACGCGCGGCTCGATGCCCTGGCTCAAGGCGATGATCCGACGACGCTCACGTCCGATCTCCATCTGCTGCCGTATTTCCATGGCAACCGTTCGCCGCGGGCGGATCCAACTCTCCGCGGCATGATCTCCGGCCTGACGCTCGCCGCCGGTCCGGACGAGCTGGCCAGGCTCTATCTCGCGGCCATTCAGGCGATCGCTTACGGCACCCGGCACATCGTCGGGACGTTACGTGAAGCAGGCTATGTGATTGATTTTGTACTCGCGACCGGCGGGGACACGCGCAATCCGACGTTTCTCCGGGCGCATGCCGATGCGCTCGACGTTCCGATTGCGCTCGCACGCGAGCCGGAAGCGGTGTTGCTGGGGAGCGCCATCCTGGGTGCGGTGGCTTGCCGTGCCTACCCGGACATTCCGGCGGCGATGGCGGCGATGAGCCGGGTCGGCCGGGTCATCGACCCGGCGGGCGGGAGGATCGCGCGCTATCACGCCGCCAAATACGCGGTTTTCCAGCGTCTTTACGCGGACCAGATGGGCTATCGCGGGCTCATGGAGGGTGGCACCATGGGGCATGCGGAGCGGGCGTAAAATCGTCGTTGACTTTCGGAATGAAAGCGAACTAGCTTCAAACCATAAGCAAGACGTGGCGCCAGCCCGCCGATATGCCGGAGGAGACCCAGGATGCAGCCTGTCGCATCCCGCTATTCACCCGCCTTCAATGCATCACGGCCCGCGCGTCCTGCGGGTGGGCCCTACGTTGGGAGCCGGCCTCGCGTCGGACCACGGAAGGAACCGCCCCTGGAAATTGGTGCCGGGGCGTCATGGAGCGATGCTCACCCGGGAAGGGGGAGTGCCGCCGGAGCAGCCGTTCTTGACGGCAGCGCCCGAACAGTGCGGCGTATTCGAGCCGAGCGGCGAGCGGCGCAAAGGAGCACGCGCACGCTGGCGGCGCGCTGTGGCCTGAATTCCAAGCGGGCCGCGAAACGGCGGGCACGCAGCGCGACCGCCGCGCTCGTGATCGTGACTTTGAACGATCCGCACGTGCCGGTCGCGCCGAAACTCTTGCCCGAGTTCGCGAAAGAGACGCGAATTGAGCCGAGTTGTGTCGCGATGCGTGAGCGTGCGCTGCGCCAGCACGTCACCACCGACATCGCGACCGAGTGTGGCGCGTTCGATGTCGCAACCGGCGGCGCTTACGGGGTGCTGCGATGGAGCAAAAACAACTGGCGCGCACAGATCGACGGTCTTGGTAGCGACAACGACGTGAATGAGATTATTCCTTCGGTGCGTGCCGGACCGTACCGACAAGGATGGCTTGACAAGCGTTCGTCAACCTTGGTCATCTGCTCGCTACTTGGTTACTAGATCCGTAAAAGGAGGGAACGGAAATATGCGCGTGTGGCATCTCATGGCGGGAGCAGCCCTGCTCGCGCTGACGGTCGGCACGGCGGAGGCCGCGACCATTACGATCGCTACAGTGAACAACAGCCAGATGATCGAAATGGAAAAGCTCGCCCCGCAGTGGGAGAAGGCGACGGGCAATAAGATCAACTGGGTGACCATGGAGGAAAACGTTCTTCGCCAGAAGGTCACCACCGACATCGCGACCAAGGCGGGGCTCTATGACGTACTGACGATCGGTTCGTACGAGGCGCCGATCTGGGCCAAGAATGGCTGGCTGGTGCCGCTCGGCGATTTCCCTGCCAGTTACGACTATAAGGACCTGTTTGCCTCGGTGCGCGGAGCGCTTTCCTACGACGGCAAACTTTACGCCGTGCCGTTCTACGCGGAAAGCTCGTTCACCTATTACCGCACCGATCTGTTCAAGGCGGCTGGACTGACTATGCCAGCGCAGCCGACCTACAAGCAGATCGAGGAATTCGCTGCGAAGCTGACCGACAAGTCGAAGCAGCAGTATGGCATCTGCCTGCGCGGCCTGCCGGGCTGGGGTGAGAACATGGCGTATTTCGATACGCTGGTGAACACCTTTGGCGGGCGTTGGTTCGACATGCACTGGAAGCCGCAGCTCGATACGCCGGCCTGGCACAACGCGTTGAGCTTCTATGTGCGTCTGATGCGCGACTACGGGCCGCCGGGCGCGAGCTCCAATGGCTTCACCGAGAATGAGGCGTTGTTCTCGACTGGCCATTGCGCGATGTGGATCGATGCGACGTCGGGCGCCGGCTACATTTACAACAAAACTACCAGCCAAGTGTACGACAAAACGGGCTTCGCGGCTGCCCCGATCGCCGTGACGCCGAAGGGCTCGCACTGGTTCTGGTCCTGGGCGCTGGCGATTCCGAAGACGTCGCACAACATCAAGGTGGCCAAAGAGTTTCTGGCCTGGGCGACGTCGAAGGAATACATCGACCTGGTCGGGAAGACGTTCGGCTGGGTCGTGGTTCCACCCGGCACGCGCCACTCGACATACACCAATCCAGATTACCTGAAAGCCGCCCCGTTCGCCAAAATTACCGAACAAGCGATCGACACGGCTGATGTGTTGCATCCGACGCTGGAGCCCGTTCCCTATACCGGCGTCCAGTACGTGGCGATTCCGGAGTTCCAGGCGCTCGGCACCGCCGTCGGCCAACTCGTCGCTGCCGCGTTGACCGGGCGCCTGAGCGTGGACGCCGCGCTCAAGCAGGCGCAGAGCCAAGTCACCTCGGCCATGCAGCAAGCGGGCTACGGGCAGTAAGCCGCATTGGGGAGTGGGGCTCGGAGCCTTCCGCTTCGGGCCCTCATCCCTTACGCCGACGCGAGGCGAGCCCATGAGCGCGACAAGATCGACCTTCCCGGCGCCGCGGTCTCCTAGGGGGAGAGGAAGGGCGCGCAAGGGGCTCGGCGGTCGGGTCCACACCGCGCCGCTGCTGGCACCCTCGGTGGGGCTGCTCGCGGTGTGGATGATCGTCCCGCTCGCTTTCACGCTCTACTATTCCTTCCGCCGATTCAACCTGCTCAACCCTGCGCTGCACGGCTGGGCAGGGTGGTCGAACTATTGGTTCCTGATCAAAACCAGCACGCTCTACGAGTCGCTTCTGGTGACCGTCGTCATGACGGTCGCGGTGCTGGTCCTGACCGTCTGCCTTGGTGCGGTGTTCGCGGCAATTTTTGCCACCGACTTCGGCGGCCATGCCGTTGCCCGCCTGCTGATGATCGCGCCGTTCTTCGTCATGCCGACGGTGAGCGCGTTGGTCTGGAAAGACCTGCTGATGAATCCGGTCAACGGGTTGTTCAGCTACCTGTTACGCCTCGTGGGTCTGCCGGCTGTCGACTGGTTCGGTCATGTACCGCTGCTTTCCATCATCCTGATCGTGTCGTGGGAATGGCTGCCGTTCGCCTTCCTGATCCTGCTCACGGCACTGCAGTCACTCGACGTGGCGCAGCTGGAGGCGGCGCATCTGGACGGCGCGGGCCCGATCGCCATCTTCTTCAACATTCAGATTCCCCATATGGGCCGCTCGCTCAGCGTCGTCATCATGATGGAGATGATGTTCCTGTTGTCGATCTTCGCGGAAATCCTGGTGACTACCAACGGCGGGCCGGGAGTCGCCACCACGAACCTCACATTCCTCATTTATCAACGTGCCCTCCTTGCCTTCAACGTCGGCGGCGCCTCGGCGGCGGGGGTGATTGCCATCGTCCTGGCCAACATCATGACCATCTTCCTGGTGCGGACGGTCGCAGGGAACCTCGACGAATGAGCCGCCGCAACAAATCGTCGCGTTACGTCGCCGGCGTCATCGGATGGGTCGTGGCGCTCGCGATGTTTTTTCCGATCTTCTGGATGGTGCTCGCCAGCTTCAAGACCGAGGTCGAGGCGGCGCAGACGCCACCGCTCCTGATCTTCCACCCGACTGTTCTGAACTACCAGAACATCTTCCAGGAGGCGGGCTACCTGCATTTCGCGATGAACAGCATAGTTATTTCTGTGGTTGCCACTCTGATAACGCTGATCGTGGCGGTGCCTGCCGCGTTCTCGATGGCGTTTTATCCCGGCCGGCACACCAAAGACGTATTGCTGTGGATGCTGTCGACCAAGATGCTGCCGGCGGTTGGGGTGCTGGTGCCGATTTATCTCCTGGCGCGTGATACCGACCTCCTGGACACACGCACCGGCCTCATCATCATTTACGTGCTGAGCAACCTGCCTATCGCGGTGTGGATGCTGTTCACGTTCTTCCGTGAAACACCGAAAGACATCATCGAGGCGAGCCGGATCGACGGGGCAGACGTTCGCCAGGTCATATTCAATGTGCTGTTGCCGCTGGTGATGCCGGGAATTGCCTCGACGGCGCTGCTCTCGGTCATCCTGTGTTGGAACGAAGCGTTCTGGAGTCTCAACCTCACGGCGCACAACTCGGCTCCTCTGACCGCCTTTATTGCCTCGTTCTCTGCTCCGCAGGGTCTGTTCTGGGCGAAGCTCTCGGCGGCCTCGACGCTGGCGATTGCGCCGATTTTGATTATCGGCTGGATCAGCCAGCGCCAACTGGTGCGCGGGCTGACGTTCGGCGCCGTGAAATGACCCGACTTCTGCAAAGGGTGAGGTGATGTATCTCGAGAAATACAACCTCAAGGGGCGCACCGCGGTCGTTACCGGCGGCGGCCAGGGCATCGGATTCGCCTGCGCGCAAGCGTTGGGTGAGGCGGGTGCCCGCGTGGTCGTTGCCGAATTGCTCCCCGAGCGGGTGAAGGCCGCGGTGGAACGGCTGCGCGCCCTCAAGATAGACGCGAGCGGCGAACCGCTCGACGTCACCAACTCGGCTGCGATAACGGCGCTGGCTGACAAGCTCGACAAGGCGGGCGGCGTGGATATCCTGGTCAATAATGCCGGGGTCGCGAAAAGCGATGTGCGTGCGGAAGACACCAGCGACGAGCACTGGCGCTTCCACATGTCGGTGAATATCGACGGGGTGTTCTACTGCTGCCGCGAGTTCGGCAAGCGCATGCTGGCGCATGGCAAGGGCAGCATAGTGAATATCGGCTCGATGTCCGGGTTCATCGTCAACAAGCCGCAGCCGCAATGCTTCTACAACGCCTCCAAGGCGGCGGTGCATCATCTGACCAAGTCGCTTGCGGCCGAATGGGGCGCGCGCGGGGTACGGGTCAATGCGGTCGCGCCCACGTACATCGAGACGCCGCTGACGAAATTCGGCATGGAGAACAAGGCCATGGCTGATGTCTGGCTGGAAATGACGCCGATGGGACGCGTCGGGCAACCGGAGGAGATCGCCTCCACCGTTCTGTTTCTTGCGTCCGACGCGGCCAGTCTCTTGACCGGCACGATCGTACTGGCCGACGGCGGCTATACCTGCTGGTAAGGAGAGCAAACATGCGGCTGCAAAACAAGGTCGCAGTCGTCACCGGGGGTGCGCGCGGTATCGGGCGCGCAATCTGTGAGCGCTATGCGAGCGAAGGCGCACGCGTCGTCGTTGCCGATGTGGCCGAGGACGTGGCGAAGGGGTTGGCGAGCGAGCTCGGCCGCGGTGCCTTCGCCGTGGTTCTCGACGTCACCAGGCAGGAATCGATCGATGCCATGGTCGCCTCTGCTGTTCGGCAGGCCGGCCGGATCGATATCCTGGTCAACAACGCCGGTGTGTTCGACCTTGCACCCCTGCTCGACATCACGCGCGACAGCTACCGGAAGGTTTTTGCCGTCAATGTCGAGGGGTTGCTGTTCACACTGCAAGCCGCGGCGCGGCAGATGATCAAGCAAGGCAACGGGGGCAAGATCATCAATTTTGCCTCCCAAGCTGGCCGACGCGGGGAGGCGCTGGTAGCGGTCTATTGCGCTTCCAAGGCGGCGGTGATCAGCCTCACGCAGAGCGCCGGGCTTGCTCTCGCGAAAGAACGCATCAACGTCAACGCGATCGCACCGGGCGTGGTCGATACGCCGATGTGGACGGAAGTCGATGCGCTTTTTGCGCGCTACGAGAACCGCCCGATCGGCGAGAAGAAGCGCATGGTCGGCGAAGCGGTGCCCTATGGCCGGATGGGCCGGCCCGGCGATCTGGCCGGGGCCGCGGTCTTCCTGGCCTCCGACGATGCCGACTACGTGGTTGCGCAGACGCTCAACGTCGATGGCGGCAACTGGATGAGCTGACGACAGAACGCGGTGCTGCGCCGTCGCGCAGCGCTCCGGGAGCGGAGTGCTGTGCATGCCGGAGCATCTTGCCGCTGCCCGGCGTTTGGCCCGATGATGCGAAGGCAAACGCGGCGATCGTGCTTCCGGGGGTGGCCGCGGCCGCCAAACCGATCAACAGGAGGGAGTAAAGTCATGTCTACGTCGATCTCACGTCGCCAGACCCTGGCGCTCGCCACTCTGGCGGGGGCGGCCGCCCTGGCATCCACGCCGGCGGAGGCCAAGACCTGGACGATCGCGTTCGTCCCCAAGCTGATCGGTATTCCGTACTTCAAGGCGATGAAAGAAGGGCTTGATAAGGGCGCCAAGGAGTTCGGCGCGAAAATCATCTATCAAGGGCCGACCACCGCCTCGGTCGAAGGTCAGGCCGAATTGGTGCGCAGCCTGATCAACAAGCACGTCGATGCGGTCGGTGTATCGGCGAACTCGCCGACTGCGTTGGAGGCACTCGCCGCCGACGCGGCCAAGAAAGGCATCGTTTTCTATTCGAGCGATTCCCAGGTCGACGGGCCGAACGTCGCACTGCGTGTCCAGCAGACCGATCCGAAACAGCTCGCCGATACGGTGATCGATCAGCTTGCCGAGCAAGTCGGGAAGTCGGGAGAAGTGGCGATCGTTTCGGGCGGGCCGACGGCCACCAATCTGAACACCTGGATCGGCTATATGAAGAGCCACATGAAGGCGGACTATCCCGGATTGAAGCTGGTTTCGGTGCAGTACGCGGGAGAGGATATCAGCAAGGCGACGACCGTCACGAGCCAGCTCCTTTCCGCTTATCCGCACCTCAAAGGCATCGTCGGCGTGAACTCAACGGCGGTACCTGGGGCGGCCCAAGCCGTATTGACGGCCGGCCTCTCCGGCAAGGTCATGGTGACGGGCATTACGGATCCCAACACCATTCGCTCCTATGTCAAGGGAGGCACCGTCAAGAGCGTCGTGCTGTGGAACCCGGTCGATCTCGCCTATCTGACAGTCTGGGGCGTGGTGCAGATTCTGGAGAAGAAGCCCTTCACTGCCGAGAATAAGGTGCCGAATCTCGGGACCGTCAAATATTTTCCCGCCACCAAGACGCTGCTTCTCGGCCCGCCGATGGTCGTCACCAAGGCGAATGTAGACCTGAATTTCTGAAACGCGCTCAAGGGGCGGGCGAGCGCCTGCCCCGCTCACTTCCCGCGACTGCCTGATGAGCCTTATCGAACTTTCCGGAATCACCAAGCATTTTGGCGGCGTGCGGGCCCTGGCCGGGGTCGATCTCGTCGTCGAGGCGGGCGAGACGCATGTGCTCCTTGGCGAGAACGGCGCCGGCAAATCGACACTCATTCGCATCCTGACCGGTGCGGTTGCGCCCGATTCGGGCGTTATTCGCATCGACGGTGTTCCGCGCGTTTTCCGCAGTCCGCAACATGCCCAGGCGCTCGGGATTGCCGCAGTCTATCAGGAGCCGATGATCTACCGGCATCTTACGGTGCTGGAGAACATGTTCGTGGGGCAGGAGATCTGCGGCCCGGCGGGAACCGTGCGGCGCTCGGCTATGGCGGAGGCGGCGTTGCCGTGGTTCCGCGAACTGGAACTCGACACCGACCTCCTGGCGCGGCCAATGTCTTCCCTCAGCATCGGCTACCAGCAACTCGTGCTGATCGCCCAGGCTCTGCTCCGGAACGCGCGCATCATCATATTCGATGAGCCGACCTCGATCCTTTCCGCCGCCGAGACGGATCGCCTGTTCGGGATCATCGCGCATCTCAGGGCACACGAGCGCGCGATCGTCTATATCACGCACCGCCTGGTGGAGGTGCCGCGCATCGCGGACAGAGTGACGGTGCTGACCGATGGGACGGTGAGCGGCACCTTCAACCGTGGCGAAATCTCGGAAGAGCGGCTCGTCACGCTGATGGCGGGCAAGGCAAAGGGGCATGCGGCGCTCGCCTCGCCCCGCGTTGTGCAAAGTGAAGCGGCGCCGGTGCTTGCCATTCTCGGTCTTTCCGCACCGCCCCACTTCCGGGATGTGAACTGGCATGCCCGGGCCGGCGCGGTGACCGGAGTTTATGGCCTTGTCGGCTCGGGCCGCTCGGAGGTGGCGCTGGCCGCGTTCGGCTTCCTGCGCCCGACGGAGGGCGAGATCCGGCTCGACGGCAGGATCATCGCGCCGCGCAGTCCGAAGGAGGCGATCCGCCTCGGCCTCGGCTATCTCCCGGAAGATCGCAAGCTCCAGGGCATCTTCGCCAACAAGCCGCTGGAGAGCAATCTCACCGCGAATGCGCTCGCGCGTTTCGTGCATGCTCCGATGCGGCTCGACTTCGGCGGGCTGATGGCCGAGGCAAGGCGGGTGATGGCGTATTACAACATCAAGGCGCAGGACCCGCTCACTCTGATCCGTACCCTCTCCGGCGGCAACCAGCAGAAGGGGCTTTTCGCGCGCTGGGCGAGCCGACCGTTCCGGGTGCTGATCCTCGATGAGCCGACGCGCGGCATCGACGTGCACACGAAAGACGAGATTCACGTGTTCATCCGTAATCTTGCCGCGTCCGGAATGGCTGTGATCGTCATTTCCTCGGATTTGCCCGAGGTGCTTGCGGTCAGCGACCGGGTGATCGTGATGCGGGAAGGCCGGGTGGTGACCGAAGGGTGGCCACAGGAGCTGGGGGCGGAGGGCATCCTGGCGGCCGCCTTGGGGGCTCAGGAAGCGCCGCGCGTGCCGGCATGATTCCGGCGAGCGCGCAACGGAGATGGTCGGCCGCGACGTTCCTGTCCGGCCGGGCCATGCTTGGACGCTTCATTGCCGGCCGCGAGGGCGCGCTCCTGGTTACGCTCGTGATCCTCGGTGTCGCGATCGATCTCGGTTCGCATGGTGCGCTCTGGTACCACGCGAATGTCACGAACTTTCTCGTCGACTTCGCGGTCACGGCGATTCCTGCCGTCGGGATGACCATCGTCATCCTGACCGGGGGGATCGACGTTTCCACCGGTTCGATGCTTGGGCTGGTCGCCGCACTCGGCGGGAAGATCCTGGCGGCGGGCTGGGGGCTGGCCGTCGCGGTGCCAGCGTTTCTTTTGATCGGTGGCTTTTTGGGCCTCGTCAATGCCGTCATCATCATCGAAGGGGCCGTGCCGCCCATCGTCGCCACGCTGGGGACGCTTTCCATCTATCGCATGCTGGTTTTCATCGTGCTCGGCAGCACGTGGCTGACCGGGCTGCCACCCATCCTGACAAAAATCTTTGTCACCACCAAGCTCGGCCCGCTGCCGGTTGCGACGCTCCTGGCACTTGCGGTGATGGCGGGGTTCGCAATCTTCCTGCGCTTTTTCCGCGCCGGCCGCCATATCTACGCACTTGGCAACAATGAAGAGGCGGCGCGGCTGGCCGGGCTCAGCGTGCTTCGGATCAAGCGCGCCTCGTATGTCCTGATCGGTGTCTTTACCGGGCTCGCCGCGCTGCTCAATCTTGGCGAAAGCCCGCTCGTGCAGACGTCTACGGGCTCCGGATTCGTGCTGACCGTGATCGCTGCCGTCGTGCTCGGCGGCACCGAGCTTTCCGGCGGGCGGGGAACGATTTTCGGGACGCTGCTTGGCACGCTGATCGTGCAACTGGTGCAGGACGGCGTTGTCCTGTTGCGTATCCAGCCGTTCTGGAGCGGCGTGCTGCTTGGCATCATCATTCTCGGGTCGGTGGGCGCGAGCCACGCCTGGCACCGGCCGGCCAAGGCCGCTTGAGCGATGGGCGGCATTGGCATCGATCGCGCACGCCTTTTGCTCCTGGTTGGCTTCCTCGTCGTGGCGCTGGGCGGCTACGCTTCGATCGATGTGCAGATTCTCGGCGTTGGCAACCTCACCTCGATGGCGGTGTTTGCGGTCGAGGTGGGGATTCTTGCGCTCGGCCAGACCTTCGTCATTTGCGGCGGTGATGGCGGGGTCGATCTTTCGGTGGGCGCCATCGCCGCGCTTTCGCAGGTACTGCTTGGCCTGGTACTGAAAAACCACCTGCCGTGGGGGATCGGGATTTGTGCTGCGCTTTGTGCGGGCGCGGTGATGGGGCTCGTGAACGGCCTTGCCTATGCGGTGCTCAGGATTCCTTCGATCATCGTCACCCTGGCGACGATGTTTGCTTTCTACGGACTTGCTCTCGTGCTCACCGGGGGAATCAACATCGATTTGACTTCCAGCTCGCCTGACTTTCTTGCCATCGGTCAGGGCAGCGTCGCCGGGCTGCCGTTCCAGGTGCTGCTGATTTATCTCCCGGTCTTTCTTGCCTGCGCGTATTTGCAGCTCTTCACGACCTTCGGGCGTGGCCTCTATCTGACCGGCACCAACGATCTTGCGGCACGGCTTGCCGGGATCGAGGTGGATCGGCTCCGCTGCCTGACTTTTGTCATTGCCGGGGTGCTGTCAGGACTCGCCGGTTGCGTTTCCGCGGCCCGCCTTGGCACGGCACGGCCGGACGCGTCCGAAACGGGCAATCTGCTCAGCATTGCGATCGTGGTGCTGGGCGGGGCCGATATCTTCGGCGGCGACGGTTCCGTGGTCGGAACGGCGCTGGCGACGATGGTGATTGCCGTGGTCGATTACGGGCTGAGCTACAACAACTTCAATCCGATCTATCAGGCTGGTGTCATCGGCGTCATTCTGATTGCTGCGGTAGTTGCGCAAAATCTCTTCCGTCTCAGGAGGCGGGGGAGGAGGCAGCCGCAGCGTTGACAGAGGGTGTAAGACGCAACCGCCTGAGCCGGAGGGCGTTCGCGACGACGGAGACCGAACTCAGCGCCATGGCGGCCGCGGCGATCACCGGGCTCAGACGGATGCCGAAAGCCGGGTAGAGCACGCCGGCCGCGAGCGGTATGCCGATCGCGTTGTAGATGAATGCGAAGAACAGGTTCTCGCGAATGTTGCGCATGGTGGCGCGGCTCAGACGGAGCGCGCGGGCAATGCCCGAGAGGTCGCCTTTCACCAACGTCACTCCGGCACTTTGCATCGCGACCTCGGTGCCGGTGCCCATCGCGATGCCGACATCGGCCTCGGCCAATGCGGGCGCGTCATTGATGCCATCGCCCGCCATGGCGACGACGCGGCCCTCGTTGCGGAGCCGGCGGACGACCTCATGCTTGGTGTCCGGCGAGACGTCCGCCTCGACTTCGGCGATGCGGAGTTGGCGCGCGACGGCTTCCGCGGTGCGGCGGTTGTCGCCGGTCAGCATGACGATGCGGACGCCTGCTTTTCGCAGTTCGTCGAGCGCCGCGGGAGCGCCGGGCTTGATCGGGTCGGCGACGGCGAGCATTCCGGCTTGCCTGCCATCGACGGCGATGAACAGCACGGTGGCGCCGCCGGCGCGCATGGCATCGGCGGTGGCCGGGAGGCTCGCCGACGGCGCTTCGGCTTGCATCAGGCGGGCATTGCCGAGGGCGACCCTGCGACCCGCGACGCGGCCGCGCACGCCCTGGCCGGTCAGGGATTCGAACTCGGTCGGTTCGCTGAGTGCCGCGTTATGCGCGTGCGCTGCGCGGACGATTGCCGCCGCGAGCGGATGCTCGCTCGCACGCTCGAGGCTTCCGGCCAGTTGCAACAGCTCCGGTTCGGTGAAGCCCGGTTGCGGCACGATGGCGGTGACCTCGGGCGAGCCTGCGGTCAGCGTGCCGGTTTTGTCGATGACCAGAAGATCGACCTTCTCCATGCGCTCGAGCGCCTCGGCTGATCTGATCAAGACCCCCGCGCTCGCACCTTTGCCGACGCCGACCTGGACCGCCATCGGGGTTGCCAGGCCAAGCGCGCACGGGCAGGCGATGATCAGAACCGAGACGGCAGCGAGCAACGCATAGGCCAGGGCGGGCGCGGGGCCCCAGATTGCCCACCCGGCGAAGGCGGCTACGGCAACCGCGATCACTGCAGGAACGAACCAGCCGGCGACGCGGTCGGCCAGCCGCTGGATCGGCGCGCGCGAGCGCTGCGCCTCGGCGACCATGGCGACGATGCGGGCCAGCACGGTCGCTCCGCCAACTTTTT
Organism: Acetobacteraceae bacterium; assembly: GCA_050730175.1. Lineage (GTDB taxonomy): Bacteria > Pseudomonadota > Alphaproteobacteria > Acetobacterales > Acetobacteraceae > JAKAWQ01. The sequence continues at coordinate 37,751 of JBOHMN010000586.1, forward strand.
CCGCCTGCATCACGAGGGCACCCGTGCCGTTCACAGTGCCGCCGATGAGCGTACCGCCGGCCGCTTTCGCAACAGGCATCGATTCGCCGGTGATCATCGACTCATCGACGCTGCTGCGCCCTTCCAACACGATGCCGTCCACCGGCACGGCTTCACCGGGCCGGACGCGCAGCCGGTCGCCGACAGCGACGTGCTCGAGTGGAATTTCCTCGTCGGCGCCGTCTGCCCTGAGGCGGCGGGCAATCCTCGGCGCGAGATCCAGAAGCGCACGGATCGCCCCGCCGGTTTGCTCCCGCGCGCGGAGTTCGAGCAACTGCCCCACGATCACCAGCACGGTGATGAGCGCAGCGGGTTCGAAATAGGTGTCGACCATGCCGGCGTGGCCACGAAATCCCGCAGGGAAAATGCCTGGCAACAGCGTTGCGACGACGCTGTAGACGTAGGCGGCGCCGACGCCGAGCGCGACCAGCGAGAACATGTTGAGGCTGCGGTTGACCACCGAGCGCCAACCGCGGGTGAAGAAAAAGGAGCCCGCCCAGAGGACAAGCGGTGTGGTCAGCGCGAGCTGGATCGCATTGGAGATCACGTGCGGCACCGCGCGCGCGAATGCCGGCCCGACCCCGGGAATGTCCGCACCCATGGCCAGCACGACCACCGGCACGGCCAGCGCCACCGAAACCACGAGGCGGCGCCGCATATCAGCCAGTTCGCGATTCTCACCGCCGGATGCGACTGGTGCCAACGGTTCGAGCGCCATGCCGCAGATCGGGCAAGAGCCTGGGTGGTCCTGGCGGATCTCGGGGTGCATCGGACAGGTGTAGATCACCGCTGCCGTTCCGGCCGGCGCAGACGGGCGCGCGGCGTTGTGCAGATAGCGGGGCGCGTCGGCCGTGAACTTTTGCTCGCAGCCAGCCGAGCAGAAGAAAAAGACCTGGCCGGCGTGCGCGGCGCGGTGGTGTGCGCTCGTGGGATCGACAGTCATGCCACAAACGGGATCGGTTACGCCGGCGGCGGCTTTGCCGGAAGGCACGTGTGCCGCGGGGCTTTGTGCATCCATTCCGGTGATCCTTGGCTCTTGCATCCTGTCCTGCGGTTCTGATATACCACACCGGGGTATGGTTTCAAGGGGTCATGCGATGCGGGCTGAAACCAAGCGGGCGGTGACCGCCCGGCTGAAGCGGATCCAAGGTCAGGTTGGCGGGTTGCTGCGCATGGTCGAAGGTGACCGCTACTGCATTGATGTGCTGATCCAGATCGCGGCGGTGCGGGCTGCCCTGCATACTGCCGAAGAGGAGATCCTGCGCGATCACGTCGGGCACTGCGTCGCGCAAGCCTTTGCTTCGGGCGATACCGCGGAGCAGCGCCACAAAGTGGACGAGCTGGTCGAGTCGATCACGCGCATGACGCGGTAGCTGGCATGGCAGCGTGCCAGCTCTCGCGCTCGCGACGCGCGGTGCAGGTGCGCTCGAGCGATCTCAGTTGTGGTCTTGTCGAGCGTTGCGCGGGTCCGGATGAGTTCGCCGGCCGCGGCCAGTTCGGGATTGCGATGACCTCAGGTTGGATCTGGCCGCCGTGGCGATCTGGCGCAGCACGACCCGCTGCTCACGGCCCCGGGCCATTCTCTCGAGCAAATGTGAAAAGTGGTTCTCCTGCCCGGTCCTATTGGGGGTACCGGGCGAAGGTTTATTGGATGAGCACGCTGCCGAGGAAGTCATCGTTCCAGCCGGCACTCTTGCGCTTCGGCCGGAGAGAGACCTTGCGTTGATCGTCGGACTGTCGCGCATCTCCTGGTCGGACCGCCGTGCGCTCTTGCCATCGATGGCGTTCACGCCTTCCGGTGCTCCGGTCAAGACGGCGACCCACGTGACGAAGCGTCGCTGGAATTGCTCGGCGTCGAAGGCGGCCAAGACATCACCGTGATGATCGTCTTCGGGCATACCATCCGCGAACGGGCGGACGCGACGTAGCAGCAGCGTCTTGATGTCGAACAGGACGGTATCGACGAATGTCTGAACTCCGACGAGTACAGCGAGCAGGCGCAGAGGAGCGATCTCATCGAGCGGGCGGATGATCCTCCCGTGCGGGCGGGGGTCGTCCAGATGCCTGAAACAGCGCAGGAAAACAGTTGTCTTGTCGAACGCGCCACAAGCCGTCCTCGTCTCGTCCACAGCCGTCTCCGAGCAGGCAAACCGAAGACCGCTATGGATTCAGCACTTTAACGGCTTGTCACCGCACTCCTTCAGCCGATTGCGCTGGCGGCGTCTTGGCTGCTGGTTGACATGGAGGGCTTGGCCAGAAGACAATGGAAGGCCGATCAGAAGTAGTGGGGAATTGGGCAGGTCGCGGTCCACCAAGAAAAGGAGAGGATACATGAGCAGACGCATGTGTCACCGTAGCGCAGCACGACTGGCCGGCGGGGGCGCGGTCATCCTCAGCGCTGCGCTTGCATTCGCATTCGTAGCTCCACCGAGCGCGTCCGCCGCGGGCACATCGGCGGCTCCGCAGAAGATCAGTGCGAAGACGTCGCTCACGCTGACCGAGTGGAACTGGGACACTGCGGATAACAGCCCGGACTCCAACGCGATCATACCGGAGGTCATCAAGGAGTTCGAAGCGAAGTACCCCCACATCAAGGTGGTTAACACCTTCATGAGCCTCGGCGAGCAGACCGACAAGCTTCCGCTAGACTTGAGGACGGCGTCGAGCGCTCCAGTCGTGACCCAGGTGAACGAAGGGTTCGGTTCCATGGGGCGCCTCGTCACCGACCACGAACTGTTGTCGCTCAACGCGTACAACGCCTTGTACCATTGGTCCGCCAGGGTCGGGCGCCTGCCTCTGCAGGTCAACTCGTTCACTCCGGACGGAGTGAACTTCGGGACCGGCAATGTCTACGGCGTTCCGTGGACGGGGGTAGTGGTCGGGGCCTTCTACAACAAAGCGATCCTTGCCTCGGTCGGGGCGAAACCGCCGACCTCGTGGGCCACCTTCAACGAAGACCTGGCCCTGGTGCACAAGGCGGGGAAGATCACCCTCGCGTTCAGCGGCGGTCAGCCGACCGAGTACCAGCCTGAGCACCAGCTCCAGTTCCTCTTGGAAGAGTTCGTCCCAGCCGAGCAGCTCACCGACTTCATCTTCCACAAGGGAGCGAAGCCTAGCATCGATACCGCGGGCGCGATCAAGGCCGCCGAGACCTACGTGAGTTGGGCGAAGGACGGCTACTTCAACCCCGGGGACCAGGCCACCTCGGACACCCAGGCGCTGAACATGTTCAACAGCGGCAAGACCGCCTTCTTCATTGAG
>JBOHMN010000587.1:0-10560 GCA_050730175.1 Acetobacteraceae bacterium
GCCTTCGCTCAGGCATGGTGCAGCCGATAACCGCTCGGCGCACGGCGGCTATGTGCTCGCCGAAGCCAGCCATCCGCGGCGCGTTACGCTGATTTCCACCGGTTCCGAGGTGCAGATTGCGATGGCAGCGCGGGAGATGCTCGAGGCGGCGGAAGTGGGCGCAGCGGTTGTTTCGCTACCGTGCTGGGAGCTATTCGCCGCTGAGACGAGCGAGTGGCGAAACGGCGTGCTGGGGAGCGGCTTGCGTGTCGGCATCGAATCCGCGAGCGGCTTCGGCTGGGAACGCTGGCTCGGGCCAGAGGGAATTTTCGTCGGCATGCGCGGCTTCGGCGCCTCGGCGCCGGCAGACGTGCTGTTCCGGCATTTCGGCATCACCGCGGAGCGCGTGGTGGCGCTGGTGCGCGAACGGCTGGGTTGAAGGAGGGTAGGGTCGATGGCCGTCAGGGTCGGGATCAACGGCTTCGGGCGGATCGGGCGACTGGTGTTGCGCGCCATCGTCGAGAGTGGACGGGAGGATATCGAGCCGGTCGCGCTCAACGATCTCGGCAGTGTCGAGGCGAATGCGCATCTCTTCCGTTATGACAGCGTGCATGGCCGGTTCCCGGGCGAGGTTGGAATCAACGGCGACGCGATCGAGATTCGTTACGGCAACCGGCACTACGGGCCGATCCGTGTGTCCGCGGAACGCGATCCGACGAAGGTTCCGTTCGGCGGCGTGGATGTCGCCCTTGAATGCACCGGGCATTTCACCAAGCGGGAGCAGGCGGCAGCACTCCTTTCGACAGGAGCGCGGAAGGTGCTGATCTCGGCGCCGGCCGAGGGCGCCGACGCGACGATCGTCATCGGCGTGAACGAGAACGCGCTGAAGCCGGGAATGACCATCGTATCGAACGCTTCGTGCACTACGAACTGCATCGCGCCGATGGCAAAGGTGCTGCACCAGGCATTTGGCATACGGCGCGGCTTCATGGTGACGATCCACTCCTATACAGGCGATCAGCGAACGGTCGATACATTGCATCGGGATTTGCGCCGTGCGCGCGCGGCCGCAGTATCGATGATTCCGACGACGACCGGAGCGGCGCGGGCGGTCGGGCTCGTTTTGCCGGAACTCAAAGGCAAGCTCGAGGGCACAGCGATCCGGGTGCCAACGCCCAATGTCTCGATCGTGTCCCTCGATGCGGAGCTGGCGCGGCCGGTGACGCTGGCCGAGGTCAACGGGGCGATGCGGGCGGCGGCAGCGGGGCCGATGAAGGGGATCATGACGTACAGCACGGAAAAGCTGGTCAGCGCCGATTTCAACCATGTGCCAGCATCGTGCAGCTTCGATGCGAATGAGACGGCAGTGGTCGACGGCATCCTCGCGCGCGTCATGGGCTGGTACGACAACGAGTGGGGATTCGCCAACCGCATGGTGGACACAGCCGTGCTGCTGGGCAGCGTCTGAGGCCTGCTTCCGTGAAAGGTGCGGTGCCGAGCCTTGATGCGGCGCATGTGGCGGGCAAGCGCGTTCTGGTGCGCGCCGATCTCAATGTGCCGTTGCGGGATGGCAAGGTCGCCGACGCGACCCGGATCGAACGAGTTGTGCCGACGCTCAGCGAACTGGCCGGAAAGGGTGCGCGGGTCATCGTCTGCAGCCATCTCGGGCGGCCGGGTGGCAAGCCGAAGCCCGAGCTGTCGCTCGCCCCGATTGCGCCGGTGCTTGCCGCAGCACTCGGCAGGCCGGTTGCGTTTGCTTCTGATTGCATCGGTGCGGCGGCTGTGGGTGCAGCGGAGCGGCTCAACGACGGCGAAGTGCTGCTTCTGGAGAACACGCGCTTTCACCCGGGAGAGGAAGCGAACGCGCCCGGCTTTGCTGCAGCCCTGGCGAAGCTCGGCGAGATTTACGTAAACGACGCTTTTTCTGCAGCGCATCGGGCGCATGCGAGCACGGAGGGGGTGGCGCACCTTTTGCCTGCGTACGCCGGGCGGCTGATGCAGTCCGAGCTTGCCGCCCTCGATGCGGCACTCGGCAATCCGAAGCGCCCGGCGGGGGCGCTCGTCGGCGGGGCCAAGGTTTCGAGCAAGCTGAAACTGCTCGGCAATCTCGTGAGCAAGGTCGATTTTTTGCTGATCGGGGGTGCGATGGCGAACACCTTCCTCGCCGCCGAGGGAGTGGCGGTCGGCCGATCGCTCGAAGAGCCGGACCAGCACGCGGAGGCGTGTGCGATCCTCAGTGGTGCGAAGGCACGAGGGTGCGGGGTGCTGCTGCCGCGCGATGCGGTGGTGGCCGCGAAGCTGGAGGCTGGCATCACGACGCGGGTGGTCTCGGTCGATGCCGTGCCGGCGGACATGATGATCCTCGATGTCGGACCCGAAACCGTTCGTGCCTTCGAGACCAAGCTGGGCGATCTCAAGACACTGGTCTGGAACGGACCGGTCGGCGCGTTCGAGACTGCACCTTTCGCCGCTGGCACGGTTGCGATTGCGCAAGCCGTGGCGGCAGCAACGGAGAGAGGACTCTGCTCGGTCGCCGGTGGGGGTGACACGGTCGCGGCGCTGAATGTCGCGAAGGTGGCGGAGCGGCTGACTTACGTCTCGACGGCGGGCGGCGCATTCCTGGAATGGCTCGAAGGCCGGACGCTACCGGGGGTTGCGGCGTTGATAGCTTAGCCTGCGGGTTGCAACCGCTAGGGAGTGGCGCAAAAAGTTAACAGAGTATAAATTCGTGGACGATCGCAGCGTTGACGGATCGTTCATCAAATGCGTCGCATCATTCTTCGCATGATTGCCACCAATGCATTGTCTGCCTTCTCGGTGCCGACCGGCGCGGTTGGCGTGGCGCGGCCGATCATTCCGGCGCGTGCTGGGGAGGCGGCGCGGCAAGGCGCCTCTGCCGCTCCCTCCGCGACGTTGCCGAAGCTGCCGTCCGCGCCGCCGTCCGGCGGGAAGATACTGCCGCGTGGCTCGCTGCTCGACCTTTCGGTCTGACAGCGGGCAGCCAAATCGCGCACCTTGCGGGTGTGCCGAAGAGCTTGGAGCAATATCGCCCTGACTGGAATCGCCCGATTCCTGTCAGGGTGGTAAAATTGCTCGATAAAATAAACATAGAGCGTGTGCAGTCACGCTGAACACGCTCGAGGCGGCGCCCGCGGGCAAGGAGATTTCGCTTCCCCATCCGCGCCTGAGGAAGGCATTCAGTGGACGGCGCTTGCTTCGTCGAGAAGCCAGTCGTGAAAGGCGCGGACCTCCGGCCGCGCCAGCGCGCGGGGTGGGCAGACGATGTGGTAGGCCATCGCCGATTTCAACCTGAGATCGAAAAGGCGCACGAGCTGCCTCGAGGCAAGTTCCTCCTCGATCAGGGCCATGCGGCCGAGGGCGACGCCTTCGCCGCGAATCGCCGCCTGGATCACCATGGGGGAGTGGCTGAAGATCGGGCCGCGCGCGGCGTCGACGCCCTCGACTCCGGCCGCCATCAACCACATGCGCCAGTCGACCTCGGTTCCCTCATCGTGCAGGAGGACGTGATGCCTCAGGTCGGCGGGCTTCAAGAGAGGGTGTTTCCCCGCGAGAAGCATGGGGCTTGCGACCGGCTCGTAATCGTCTCCGAGGAGGCGCGTTGCGGCGAGGCCCGGATACTGGCCGCGCCCGTAACGGATCGCGAGATCGACGCCGTCCCGCGCAAAGTCGACCGGCTGGTCAGCCGCCTGGAGCCGTACTTCGATCGCCGGATGGCGATTGCGGAAGCGACCGAGGCGCGGCACGAGCCAGCCGCTGGTGAACGAGTACGTTGTGCTGACGGTAAGTCGCCTTTCCTGCTTCGGCTGGACGAGACGGCGCGTTTCCTCCGCGAGCGAATCGAGTAGCGTGCGCACGGCGCGCGCATATGCCTGGCCGTCATCGGTGAGCCTGAGCGCACGATTCAAGCGGCGGAACAGCTTGAACCCGAGATAATCCTCGAGCGATTTCACCTGCCGGCTCACCGCCCCATGCGTGACGTGCAACTCCTCTGCCGCCTTGGTGAAGCTGAGGTGGCGCGCCGCCGATTCGAAATACGGCAAGGGATGTAGCGGGGGCAGGCGGTGGGCCATTCGTCCACCTCTTCGTGTGAGCAATCGTCACGAATTCTATGACAAGAAATGGATTGTCGGCAACGCAAATGAGCCCTTAATTCCACGCCAGCAGCGATGATGTGGAACCGTAATAACGCACTTTGGGTTCCCGTCGCCTGTGAGGAGAAGGGCGATGACTTTAATGCTCGTCGGTGAGTTGCCGAGGCCCGAAACACATCTGCGCGGCAGAGCGTCCTCCGTGTTGGGCGGCATCGGAGCACGCTTTGAGGCGTGGTCAGCGCGGCGGCGTGAGCGTCGGGCGCTGCTTTCCCTGGGCGATGCCGAACTCAAGGATCTGGGGATCAGCCGCGCGCAGGCGCTGTTCGAATACAGCAAGCCGTACTGACGGCGCGGCGGGAAGCAGGGCCTTCAGGTTGCGGCAATGAATGCCTCCATGTGCGCGTGCAGGCGTTCCATATGGGTGAACATCAGCCCGTGCGACGCACCATCGTAAACTTAGAGGCGACTGTTCCGGATCAGCGCGGCGGTCGGTCTGGCGGTGAGATCGATCGGCGCCGAGACATCCTTGGTGCCGTGCACGATGAGCGCCGGCAGTGAAATGGCCCGGTAGTCCGCTCGGAAGTCGGTCTCGCTCACGGTTCTGTTGCACGCGATGGCAATGCTGACGGGAGTCCGGGACATCTCGACGAGCAGCCATTCGAGCAGGGCTTGGCTGGTCTCCGCGACGAAAAAGGGCGGGCATTCTCGGCCAGCCAGCGCGGGTAATCCTGTCGCCACCCGCCGCGGAGTGATTCGAAGCCCGTGCGCTCGATGCCAGTAGGATTGTCGGCGGTCTGCCACAGGAACGGTGTCGTGGTGCCGACCAGGATGATCCGCGCGATGCGTTCGGCACCGTGCCGTGCGAGGTACCTGACGATCTTGCCGCATCCCACCGAGTGTCCGATCAGGGTTATGGCTTGCAGGCCGCGCACGTCGATGGTCCGGGCGAGATCGTCGGCGAGCGTGTCGGCGTCGTAGCCGGTTGCCGTCGGCTCCGAGCGTCCGTGCCCCCGGCGATCGAACGCGGCCACCCGGTAGCCGGCTTCCAGGAAATACGCGTGCTGATACTGCCAGATCTCACTCGACGCGCCGGCACTGTGCAGGAAGAGCAGCGGGGATCCCTGGCCCTAGTCCTTGATGAAGAGTTTCGTGCCACCCGCGGCTTTCGTTGCAGGCATCGCGGTTGCTCTTCTGTGTGTCGCGGTTCGTTGATCGCGGCATGCTGGCGACGCCGGTGCGGCGAAGCAATTACCTTCGCGGTGAAGGAGCCAGCTTGATTGAACGAAGTGCTGTTGGCGTGTGGGTCAGGGACGCGGGCGGGCGCGGAAGCAGGTGGCCAGGTGATCATCCACCATGCCGGTCGCCTGCATGAAGGCATAGCAGATCGTGCTCCCGACGAAGCGGAAGCCTTTCTTGCGCAGGGTCGAGCTCATGGCGTCCGAGAGGGGCGTGCGGGCAGGGACATCGGCTGCTTCGCGCCAGCGGGTAACGACGGGCCGACCTTCGACGAAGGACCAGAGAAAGACATCGAGGCTGCCCGCGGCGGCGATGACCGCCAGAGCGGCCTCGGCGTTCGAGCGTACGGACCAGACTTTCAGGCGGTTGCGAATGACGCCGGAGGAGCGGAGGATCGATTCGAGCTCGCTATCGGTCATCGCGGCGATGCGGGCGATGTCGAAGAAGTGGAAAGTGCGGCGGTAGTGTTCCCTTCGCGCCAGAACGGTGCGCCAGGAAAGTCCCGCCTGCGCGCCTTCGAGAGTGAGAAGCTCGAACAGGGCGCGGTCGTCGTGTTGGGGAGTGCCCCACTCGCGATCGTGATAGGCGATCATCTCCGGCGAGCCCGCGGCCCAGGGGCAGCGCGGGCCGGGCTCCGCAGTCACTGCAAGGCACCGCGCAGCGTGCTGAGGGCAACAAGGCTTGCCGTCAGCAACAGCGTTGCGTTGAGCAGGTGCGCGATGGCGACCGGGATCGGGACAACCAGGAGGAGCGTCGTGACGCCGAGCGCGTACTGCAGCAGGACGTCGAAGCCGAGAGCAGCGATTGCCAGGAGGGCGGCGCGGGAGAGACGGCGGCGGTTTGCGAAAGCGAGCAGCGTGGTGGTGAGGATCACGAGCAGAGTGAGGCTTGCGAGCAGGCGGTGATTGAACTGGACGGTAGCCAGATTGTGCACGAAGTTCGCAAAGAATGGATGGAGGCGGGCATAGTTGCCCGGCACGATGTGCCCCTCCATCAATGGGAAGGTGTTGTAAACAAATCCGGCATGTGTACCGGCGGTCAAACCGCCGGCGGCGATGGTGAAGGCGACGAGAACGCAGGCGGCGAGGCTGAGGCGAAAAAGCGGGCGGGTTCCGGGCAAAGCCGGCGGCTCCGGAGAATAGAGGGTGAGCGCCGTCCAGAGGACGGCGGCATAGAGGGCCAACGCGAAGACCAGGTGAAGCACCAGCCAGGGTGCGGCGACCGAAGTGCTATCCGGGCGAAAGCCGCTTGCGACCATCAGCCAGCCGATCAGGCCCTGTACGCCGCCAAGGACAAAGAAAAGCAGAAGCCGGGCCGCCAACCAGCGGCTGATCCGGCCTTGGAAGAAGAAGATCGCGAGTGGAACGATGACGGCAAGCCCGATCAGGCGGCCCCACAGGCGATGCACCCACTCCAGCCAGAAAATGCCCTGGAAGCCGGCAAGGCCAAAGCCCTGGTGGAGGAGGTCATACTGGGGGATGCTGCGATAGAGCGCGTACAGATGCTCCCAGGCGGCGTGGCTGAGCGGGGGCACCGCGCCAATGAGTGGAGCCCAGCGCATGATGGAGAGGCCCGAGCCGGTGAGGCGTGTGGCGCCGCCGAGGCCGACCATGACCAGAATCATGCCGGCGAGCAGGAACAGCCAGCCGGCAAGCAGGCGGCGGTTGCGATCGAGGTTGCGGGACAGGGCGACGTGACGCGGCGGGGCGGAGACGACGTGGGCGGCAAAAGTCATCGGGGCGGGAAACCTCGCTGATCAGGCTTCGATACGGTCGTGCACGACGCGACCGTCGGGACCCATGATGTTTGTTCCTGGCCCGGCGAGGGCGACGATGTTCGCATCAGGGCCGGCGGCCAGCGCGCGGCTCCGCCGGATCCCGAGCATCTCAACGACGCCAAGTTCGCGGCCGCACCCAATCGTGCCGTTGTGCAAGATGCGGTCGGCCGGTGGGCGGGTGCGGAGTGCAGCGGAGTGCGCGGGCATGGACAATCGGCTCGATCCTCGGAAAACCGGGCGCGGCCATGGCGATACGCGGCGGACGCACAGAGCGCAGTTCGCGCGCGTCGCCGACTAGGTGGCGCCTTTCTCGAATGCGCCGGAAGGGCTTCCCTTGTCGAGTCCGCCGGGAGAAGTGCTCGCTAGTGCAAAGTGACCAAGTGATTAGCGTGCCGCCAGCCTTTGTGCGGGAATGGATCGGCGGCCGCGACACGTACGGAGTGCACCGGACCGTCCAGCTCACGGCGCCAGAAGGCGAGGAAGCGGCGCAATTGCGGGTAGTGCGGCGCGAGATCGAGGTTCTGCCAGATGAAGGTCTGGAGCAGGCCGGGATGGTCAGGCAGCCGATAGAGGATTTCGGCGGTGATCAGGCGCCATTCGCGGGACTGACTCTGGGGATGCATGACCTGTTTCTTCGCTCCTTCCCGCCTCCTGGTCGGGACCTCCTGCCCCTATCAACGATCGCGCGGACGCGGTCGCCCAGCAGCGATAATGCCACCGTTCGGGCTTTTGCCGCGAATCAAAAATCGTTGAGAATCAATAGTTTGTCACTCATGCGACGGGAGTGCTGCCGGCCGCTTGACAGGCGCCGGGTCAGTCACTAGGTTGCTAGCACTCACCGGGGGCGAGTGCCAGCAAACTTGTTTGGGCAGCGTGCACCGGGAGATTGAAAACTACCGAGAGATGCAACCTTGCAAGGTGAGGAGCAATCCGCATGAAGTTTCGTCCGTTGCATGACCGTGTCGTCGTCCGCCGGTTGAACGCCGAGGAGAAGTCCACCGGCGGCATCATCATCCCCGACACGGCGAAGGAGAAGCCGATGGAGGGTGAGATCGTGTCGGCCGGCCCTGGCGCGCGTAATGAGAAGGGCGAAATCGTGCCCTTGGACGTCAAGGCAGGTGATCGGATCCTGTTCGGCAAATGGTCCGGGACTGAGGTCAAGCTCGAGGGAGAAGAGCTGCTCATCATGAAAGAATCCGACGTGATGGGCATCATCGAAGGCCAGCCCGCGATCAAGAAGAAGGCGGCCTGAGGCCAGCTTTCGCGGCAGCAGGGCCGCACGCAATCGGATCACGAAACTTCAATTCGAGATAAGGAAGGTACGGAGCAATGGCTGCGAAGGACGTTCGCTTCGCCACCGATGCCCGCGGGCGCATGCTGCGCGGCATCGAGATCCTGGCGGATGCAGTGAAGGTAACGCTCGGCCCGAAGGGCCGCAACGTCGTGCTTGACAAGAGCTTCGGCGCGCCGCGCATCACCAAGGATGGTGTAACGGTCGCCAAGGAAATCGAGCTTGGGGAAAAGTTCGAGAACATGGGCGCGCAGATGGTGCGCGAGGTCGCGAGCAAGACCAACGACATGGCCGGCGATGGCACCACCACCGCAACCGTGCTCGCTGAGGCGATCGTACGCGAGGGCATCAGGGCGGTCGCCGCCGGGATGAACCCGATGGACCTCCGCCGCGGCGTAGACAAGGCGGTTGGAGCGGTGGTCGACGAGCTGAAGAAGCACTCGAAGAAGATCACGACACCTTCCGAGACCGCACAGGTTGGTGCGATCGCCGCCAACGGCGAGAACGAGATCGGCAAGATGATTTCGGATGCGATGCAAAAGGTCGGCAACGAGGGCGTGATCACGGTCGAGGAAGCGAAGGGCATCCAGACCGAGCTCGACGTGGTCGAGGGGATGCAGTTCGACCGCGGCTACGTCTCACCCTACTTCATCACCAACGCCGAGAAGATGATTGCCGAGCTGGACCAGCCGTACCTGATGATTCACGAGAAGAAGCTCTCCGGTCTGCAGTCGCTGCTGCCGCTCCTGGAGAGCGTCGTCCAGTCGGGCAAGCCACTTCTCATCATCGCCGAAGACGTCGAGGGTGAAGCACTGGCTACGCTGGTCGTCAACAAGCTGCGTGGCGGGTTGAAGGTCGCGGCGGTGAAGGCGCCGGGCTTCGGTGACCGCCGTAAGGCGATGCTCGAAGACATCGCGGTGCTTTCGGGCGGGCAGGTGATCAGCGAGGATCTCGGGATCAAGCTCGAGAATGTCACGCTGAACATGCTCGGCAAAGCAAAGAAGGTGATCATCGAGAAAGAGAACACCACGATCGTCGAAGGGGCGGGCAAGAAGACCGATATCAGCGGCCGCTGCAACCAGATCCGCGCCCAGATCGATGAGACGACCTCCGACTACGACAAGGAGAAGCTGCAAGAGCGGCTGGCAAAGCTCGCCGGTGGCGTCGCGGTGATCCGCGTCGGCGGCTCGACCGAGGTCGAAGTGAAGGAGCGCAAGGACCGGGTTGAAGACGCGATGCACGCGACCCGCGCGGCGGTCGAGGAAGGGGTGCTTCCGGGCGGCGGTGTGGCGCTGGCGCGGGCGAGCCTCGCACTGAGCAAGGTCAAGGGCGAGAACGATGACCAGCGCTTCGGCATTGAGATCGTTCGCAAGGCGGTGCAGACGCCGCTCCGCCAGATCGCCGAGAACGCCGGCGAGGACGGCGCCGTGGTGGCCGGCAAGGTCCTCGACAAGGAAGAGTATAACTGGGGCTTCGATGCGCAGAGCGGGGAGTTCAAGGACCTCGTCAAGGCCGGCATCATCGACCCCACCAAGGTGGTGCGCATCGCGCTCGAGGCTGCAGGGTCGATCGGTGGCCTCTTGATCACCACCGAGGCGATGGTGGCGGAGCGGCCGGAGAAGAAAACGTCGTCGATGCCGCCGGGTGGCGGCGGTGGCGGCATGGGCGACATGGATTTCTGAGAGCCGCCCAGGCGGAAAGGGACTGGAGGGGGGCGGGTCCGCATGGGCCCGCCTTCACTTACTGCAATGTGTCGTCGTTCCGCGCGGTCACGACATCGCGATTGACAGCAGAGACAGTTTCTGCCCCACTATCAGTGCAATCGACTTTCTGGCCTCAGCTTGCGGTGCCTCCGTCGCCGGACGGGCCTTCAAGAAGTCAAGAAGGCCTGATTGTTTCCCCGCCGCGTCGAGCGACGCGGCACCTCAATGACGGAGAAGAGCAGTTCATGGCTACTGGCACCGTGAAATGGTTTAATGCAACCAAGGGTTATGGATTTATCGTGCCGCAGGACGGCGGCAAGGACGTATTCGTGCACATCACGGCGGTTCAATCGGCCGGGCTCAAAGGACTGAACGAGGGCCAGCGGGTCACCTACGAGATCAGCATGGAGCGGGGCAAGGCGTCGGCGACCAATCTGCGCGCGGTGTAGAGCAATATCACCC
>JBOHMN010000588.1:0-1829 GCA_050730175.1 Acetobacteraceae bacterium
ATCAGGATTCCGACGAGGTCGACCTGGTGATCGTCGGGGCGGGTGCCGGCGGTTCGGTGCTGGCACAGCGCCTGGCACGCCATGGCTGGCGGATCGTAATCATCGAAGCAGGGCCGTTCTGGCACCCAGACGAGGACTGGGTCTCAGATGAAGCGGGCTCGCACCAGCTCTACTGGACCCAAGAGCGGGTGATCGGTGGCGAGAACCCTATCGAGATGGGCAAGAACAACTCCGGTCGCGGTGTGGGTGGCTCGATGGTTCACTACGCCGGCTATTGCCCGCGCTTCCATCCTTCTGACTTCGAGACGTACACCCGCGACCGGGTTGCGGTGGACTGGCCGATCGCATACGCAGATCTCAAGCCGCATTACGAGGAGCTCGAACGTGAGCTCCCGGTGGCTGGTCAGGACTGGCCTTGGGGCGACCGGCATTCTTACCCGTTTTCTCCGCACCCTGTCAGCGCGGCTGCGTCAGTGCCGTGGCGCGGCGCGCTCGAGTTGGGGATAGAGATGCGTGTCGGGCCGGTGGGGATCGTCAACGGCACGTTCGGCAATCGTCCGCACTGCATCTACCGCGGCTACTGCCTGCAGGGCTGCAAGGTGAATGCCAAGGCCAGTCCGTATGTCACTCATCTGCCCGATGCGATCGCCCACGGCGTGGAGGTTCGCGCCGACAGCATGGCCATTCGGGTGGAGATCGACGAGGCCTCCGGGCGGGCGACTGGGATCACCTATGCGCACGAGGCAAACGATGCCCTTCGCCATCAGTGCGCCAAGGCGGTGGCCGTCTGCGGCTACTCGATCGAAACCCCGCGGCTGCTGCTCAACTCTACCTCCAAGCGGTTTCCTAATGGCATCGGCAACGCCTCCGATCAGGTAGGGCGCTACGTGATGGTGCAAGGGGCGGCGCAGACGGCTGGTCGCTTTGGTGAGGAGCTGCGGATGTATAAGGGACCGCCACCCGAGGTTTCTTCGGAGCAGTTCTATGAAACTGATGAGCAACGGGGTTTTGCGCGTGGGTTTTCGATTCAGACAGTCTCACCGCTTCCAATTGGTTGGGCGGAGCACGTGTTGGCAGATGGGCATTGGGGTCGCGCGCTGCGCGAGTACATGCGCGATTACAACCACTGGGCGTGTATCGGTGTGCTGAACGAGCTTTTGCCCTACGCCCACAACCGCGTGACCTTGGACGATGACAAGGACCCCTACGGGATGCCGGTAGCGCGCTTCGACTACACGCACTCCGACAACGACAAGGCAAACATGGAGTACTCCACCAAGGTGATCACCGACATCATGAACGCGGCGGGCGCCCAGGATGTGCTGACCATCCACCGCTACGCGCACCTCGTCGGCGGCGCCCGAATGGGAACCAGCCCGCAGGACAGCGTGACCAACCTTGATCATCGCGTCTGGGACGTGCCCAACGTTTACGTGTGCGACGGCAGTGTCTGCCCCACGCAGGGTTCTGCCAATCCAGCTCTGACGATCATGGCGTTGGCCTCCCGGCTTGCGCAGCGGTTGAGCAGCGGTCAGGCGACATGAGCGTGCGCCTCCCTGGGCAGGGAAGTGACCCTGAGTTCCCCGGAGGAACGGACCCCAAGGTCGCATGCCAGGCCGTGCACCCGGCGTGCTTGATCGCCGTGATGGCGCGTACCCGGACTGGCAGCCGCGGGAGGTGGGGCGCCGGGAGATCGCGCTGGGCAACCGCAGGCGGATGAGCCATTACGGAACACGCAGATGATCCTGATGACGGTTCGCGGACGCCTAGCGATGCTCAATTCGAGCGCGACTTCCGCGAGGAGGCACTACAGGCCCTGTCTCTTATAC
>JBOHMN010000589.1:0-2730 GCA_050730175.1 Acetobacteraceae bacterium
GGCAAGCCCTTGCCTCGGCTGGCGGGATGCGGCCGGCCGTATGCGTTTCCCGGAGGAGAAAAGGAAACGTCGATGAACATCCACGACTTCGCAACCGTCCTCAAGGCGATCGTCCGCCACAACCTTCTGCTGCACGAGGAAGTTGCGGCAGTGAAGGATTACCTGGTTCCGATGGCCTGGGGCGACCCCGGGCTCGGCAAGAGCGACATCGCCGAAGCGGTCGCACACGACCTCGGCTGGGAGATGGTCTACGCCGATCTCGCCACCCGCGATCCGGCGGATCTCGGCGGCATGCCCTGGATCGAGAACGGCCGCACCATCCGCTGCCGGCCGGACTGGCTGCCGACGGACGGCAGCGGAATCCTCTTCCTCGACGAACTCCCGCAGGCCGGCATCGCCAATCTTAACATCGCCGCGACACTGATCCGCGAGCACCGCATCGGCGAACACCGGTTACCCCCAACCTGGATGGTCGTGTGCGCCGGCAACCACAAGCACAACCGCGCCGGCACGACGACCATGCCGAGCCACGTCCGCAACCGGCTCATCCATTTCGAGATCGAGGCCGACGCGAATGCCTGGGCCAGATGGGCCAACGCCCGCGGCATCGACCCCATCCTCATCGCCTACAACCGTTACAGAGCCCAGGATTTCCACCACCACTTCTCGCCGACCGACGACGCCTATCCGACGCCGCGTAGCTGGACCGCTACCCACCAGGTGCTCCGCCTCGATCTTGCCGAGCCGCTCAGCCGGGCCTGCATCGATGGCATGGTCGGCCACAGTGCCGGCGCCGATTTCGTCGGCTTTCGCCAGCTCTACGCCAACCTGCCGGACCTCGATGCCATCATCACCGAGCCCGAGCGCGGAGAGCTGCCGTCCGATCCGATGACGAACTACGCGCTGATGGGCGCACTCAGCTACCGCGCGAGTGCGACGAATCTCGACGCGATCGTGCGCTATCTCGAACGCCTGCCGGAGCAGGAATTCTCGGTCGTCTGCATGCTCGACGCGACTGCCCGCAACCCCGACCTCACCCTTACCGGCGCCTACCAGCGCTGGGCCGCCGCCCACGGCGATCTTCTGAGCGGACAGTAGGCAAATCCGCCGCAACAGAAACACAGAGGAGAGCCCGGCTCATCGGGCCGACCGATCCCTCATCGCAACACCCATCCGAAGGAGGTCCATCATGGACATTTCCGCGCGCGCCCTGCTGGTCAACACGACCGTTCGCGTCTGGACCGGCGAGAAACGCGACCGCGCCATCACCCGGGAGATTTGCACCATGAAAGGCGCCGAACAAGACGCCGTCCGGGCCAACAAGAGCCTGCTCGGCAAGAACATCCATGCCGTGCAGGCGGCCGAACGGGCCGTGCGCCAGGCCGTCAACGAGCGCACGCTCCCCTGGATGGATGACGGCACCCGCATCCTCAAGGGCTCCGCCTTCCTCGCATTCACCGAGGCGATGGCCGAACCCATCCGCGCGTTCGATGCCGCCGTCGAGGCCTTCACTCTGACCTACCCCGAGATCAAGTTCGAAGCCCGCCAGCGCCTCGGCGATGCGTACTCGGAGTCCGACTTTCCCCCGGCCGGCCGCATCCGGCAACGCTTCGGGGTCAAGCTCACCTACCTTCCCGTTCCCAGCAGCGAGGATTTCCGGGTCAGCCTCGCGAGCGAGGAAATCGCCGCCGTGCGACGCAACGCCGAGGCAGCCTTGCGCGAAACGGTCAACGACGCGGTCCGCTCTCTGCTCGACCGCTTGCAGGAACCCGTCGTCCATATGGCCACACGGCTCCGCCTGTTCCGCCACACCAGCAGCGGCAAGGCTCAGCATCCGTTCCGCGACAGCCTGGTCGAGAACATCCGCGCCATCCTGCGTCTCGCCCCGATGCTGAACCTGATGGACGATCCGCGCATCGCCGAGCTCTGTGCCGACATCGAATGCCATCTCACGGCCCACGAGCCCGAAGACCTCCGCAGCTCGGCCAGCCTGCGCGCCAGCGTCGCCGACAAGGCTGACGACATTCTGAGACGCATGCAGGGCGCTTTCGCGTGAGGGCGCGATGAAACCGCTGCCGGACATCATCACCAAGGCGCGCGCCCGCCTCCTGGTGCGGGCACCCTTCCTTGGCTCCATCGCGCTCGGCCTGGAATGGCGATGCGCCCCCGAAATCGGCACCATGGCGACCGACGGCCGTGAGCTGTGGTTCAATCCTTCCTGGTGCCACCAGCACGGCATTGAAAAGACCATGGGGGTCATCGCCCACGAAGTCTTGCACGTCGTCAACAAACACCATCTTCGCCGCGGCGAGCGGGACCCCGGCCTTTGGAACAAGGCCGCCGATCTCTTGATCAACCGGCTGCTCGAGGACGACAATTATCTGCTGCCCCCGGACGGCCAGTTCGATCGCGAGCGGCGTTACGCCGGGCTTCCTGCTGAGACGATTTATGCGCGCCTGCGCGAGCCGCCAAAGACGGCGCAGTCCCAGCCCCAGCAGGACTGCAGCAGCCAGCCGCATGCGGGCAACGACACCCCGGACAACAAACCTGCCTCGTCCCAGCAAGTCACAACGCACCAGGAAACCACGACACCGCGGCGAAACAGAGCGGCGCAGCAAACTACAGGTTCCGGAGAAAGCGCGGCATTCCGACAAAGCGCGGAGCCCCAGGAAAACCAGCCGGCATCCCGTGGTGAACTCCGACAGGAGAACGAAGAACACGTCGCCCCTG
>JBOHMN010000590.1:0-2545 GCA_050730175.1 Acetobacteraceae bacterium
GGTCAACGCTCCCGCCCGCGCGGCCGGTCCGATAAGATGGGCCGACGTAGGGCCAACGAAACCGCCGCCCGCTGCAGCCCATCCCGTGAGGACCCGCCCCGTTGACGACCAGAAAACCCCGCCACACGGCGCCGCCGGGCCCACGCGAGGTCGCTGCGGTTCACTGCGAGAGTTGCCGGCAGGTGATCGGCGCGGCCGACGGCATCAGCGTTGGCTCGCTCGACACCGGCTACCGGCAGCTGTGCAGTCGCTGCTTCAACGAAGAAGTGGCGAGGGCAGGGGGCATCGACTTTCAGCACGTGCAGTTCCAGCCCGTCACGATGCCGGATGCCGCGGGGCGCCCGCATGAGTTTCACCTCCGGCTGCGGCTGCTCGGGGATCGGGTGATGCTCGAGGCGCTCGAGCTCGACGGCGGCGCAGTGCGCGAGGGCTACGAGTTTTGCATCCTGGGCGAGCCCGAGGGCGATCTGTTTGTGCTGCTGGGTCAGCTCGTGCAGCGCATGCGCCGGGGGGCTCGCGCGACGGCATCTCAAGTACGAGCAGGGCCATGGCTGGGGCATCGCCGATCTGGTGGCCCGCGGTCGCATCAGCTGCGACACGGAGCGGGACGCTCGGGTGCCGCTGCTGGTCATCGACAGGCAAGCCATCCCTTGGGAGCAGTTCGGCCGCATGCTCACGACGTTCGAAGGCTGGCAGTTCAAGCTCGAGATCCTGGACGGCAGCGACGAGGCCTGAGCGGTTGGCGCGGCGAGCTCAGCGAGAGCGTGTGGAGATTCCGCGGAGCAGCTCGGGCTCGCCTGGTACAGGCGCGGGGGCTGGGAGCGTCTGCGCGAGCTTGCCGATGATCTCGATGCTCTCGACGACACGTACGAAGCCTGGGAACGGGGTGCGCGGCGCGTTGGCGGACATCGAGAGCGCCGGCCGTAAGGTGCAGAAGGTGATCGTGGACGTCGAGGCGACGGCGGCGTGGTGCCGGCAGACCAGCCGGCGCTTCGACAGCGCCGCAACCCTCCTAGCGCACTTTAGCCCCGGACTCGAAGCGGAACCGATTGCGGAATCGGCTGGAAAAAGCTGGAATCGCGTGCCCGGTGCAGAGGTCTGGAGCGAGAAAAGCAGCCGAATCCCGGGAAATTACCGGGCGCCGCGCCGCTGCGGCGCCCCAAAGGCCCGAGCTCCCCTCCAATGCGGTCCCGTGCGCTGGAGGTGGCGATCACTCATAATTGCACTGACTTTTGCGGCCATTGCCCTGCGGCCGCGATGCTGCCGATCCGCCTCCGCCATGCAGATGTGCGTTGCCTTCCGGACATCGGTCCTGACGTTCGCGGCGACCGTGCTGTTGGCCGCTTGTGCGCGCCATCCGAGCGAGCCGGTATCGGCTCTTGCGAGTCCCACGTCGGCACCGCCGGCCGCCCTCAGCCAGCGCGATCCGGGCGCTTCGATGCTGGCGGCCATCGACAATGCACAGGAGGCCATCACCTTGCACGACGCGATCGCCGCTGGCAATGATGTCGGCCAGGCGCTTGCGTTCGCACAGCAGATGATCGATCAGATTTCCGCGATCCTTCCGTCGGAACCGCCGAGCGATCGGAGCAGTTCGTCCGGAGGCAACGGCGCGGGACGGCTCACTGCTCTTCTGAGGTCGTTCGCAGTGCGGGTGAAGTTGACCTCGGCACAGGCACTGCTGACCATCGGCAACTTGGCGGGGGCTGACGCCGAGCTCAGTGCCGTTCAGAGCCAGGTGCCGAGCCGATTGCTTCCGCAGGATTTGTCGCTGCTGAGGGCCGCAGCAAGTCTGGATTTGGCCGGAGAAGACGCATCCCTGGGCATCCCGCAGCTCCGAACGCAGTTGCTTTGCACGCAGGTTGCCCTGCGCGCGTATCGCGGACCCGGGCATATCGAAGACGCGATGGCGTTGGCATCGACACTGGATCACGCCCTTGCGAATCCACCGGTGCTCCGTGCGCTCCTACCCTATCAGTTGAGTCTCTGGCTGAGCAGTGTTACCGAATGGGCGGGCAGCGCTCGCTGGTGACACGTGTGCATTAGCGAAGCCGCATTGGTCGTAGCCCGCGCGCGATGGAATGCCGAACGAGTCGAAGAAACGCACGGGTGCTCAGTGCCCGTGCCGAGGCCCGGGACTGGCCGGTGTCGGAAGGCGGTATTACAGATTCCAAGTCACTCCAAGAGACGGAAACTCAGCATGAGCGCCAGTGCCGGTAGGCGAACGTAATCGCCCGCGAAGCGCGAAGTGTCGGAGTTTGAGCTGCGCCAGCACAAGCGGCGAAGTCGGGAGTTCGTACCATAGGCGTTAGTCGGCGACCTAGACAAGCCAGACCTAACCAAAACTGTCTATTCTTCCAGCGGCGTTCAACCGACGAGAGGGCGGATCTGATGGATGAAACAGCGTGTGCGAAGCCTGAGGCATCGCTCGCAGCGGCGCGTCCAGGTCCCGACGAGCACCGCTGGCTTGCCCGGCTGCGATCGCACCCGCAGACGAGGATAATCGCTAAACATGAACGTCATAAACCGACGCAGCGCCGTGCTT
>JBOHMN010000591.1:0-3584 GCA_050730175.1 Acetobacteraceae bacterium
TAAGGGCTGCCATGTCCCCGTAGCTCAGCCGGATAGAGCACAGGATTCCTAATCCTGGGGCCGTGGGTTCGAATCCCGCCGGGGACGTAAACTTGCAGTCGAGACAAGAAACGCAGGCAAACACTTCCGAATTCCCGTCGCAAGCCTGATTCCACGACGACCACGCCACCGATCAGACCGCGTCGACCAGACCTCCTTGCCGGTCGCCTCAGCAGCAGCCTCCGTTCCGGACTTGGTGGTTGCCTCGGCGGTCCCGGTAGCCGGCTCTGTCGTGAATAGCGCGGGTAAGCGCGCCACCAAGGGCGCCAAGCGCACTTCCTGGGAGGGCGTCTGTCGCTGGGTCGGCCCCCGCCCCGCCGCACCAATAGCCGTACCGCCGCCGCCGGCACCGATCTCCGCGTCGGGGGCATGCCGGAAATCGAAATGCGATGACCCGTGGCGAACCGTCCCGCCATCGGCAGAAAGCGCCGCCCGTTGTTCTGGTCATTGCCGGCTTCCGGCAGCTCGCCATGCGCGACGCCGATGGCTGAGGAGCGCTCTGTCGGCCCCCTGTGTTCAAGGCATTGACCTTGCCGCTTGAGACGATAGCCTGACTGCTGGATGCAGCGGTCACCGCGGTTTTCAGCAGGTTTGGTTTCTCGAGCAAGTTCATCGCCGTGACCGGCACCTGGCGATTCCGGTCAGGTCGATATTGCGCCAGGTTCGCGATACGACCGCGCATATTGGCTTGAGGATTCTGCCGCCGGTGCACGGAACCAATCGTCCTTCTGGAACAGGCGAGCCGTCTGACCCTATCGGGGACAGTCGGCCCGTTCGGCGCGTGCTGGTCTTCACGACCGTCGCGCTCTCGTTAGTGATGACATCTGTAGACTCGACCATCGTTGCGACTGCGTTGGATGCTTTGCAGCGCGGGTTGCACACATCGATCAACTGGGCGGGATGGACTCTCACCGCTTACTCGTTCGGGCTTGTGTTGATGTATCCGGTCACCGGCAAGATGAGCGAGCAATACGGCCGCCGCAGAGTGTTCCTTAGCTCGGTGATCGCCTTTACTGCGGCGTCGCTGGCTTGCGGGTTCGCCGACAATATCTATGTGCTTATTGCGTTACGCGCGATACAGGCGGCCGGCGGAGCGGGCTTTACACCCTCGGCGACCGGGATCGTCGTCGATTACTTCGGTGACGAGCGCGACCGGGCAGTCAGCTTGTTCGGCAGCATCTTCCCAATCGGTGCGATGATCGGACCGATATTCGGCGGATTGTTTGTGACATACTGGACGTGGCGAGGCGTGTTTTTCGTCAACGTGCCGATCGGCGTGGCGATCGTCGTGCTCGCGCTCCGTCACATACCGCGGGATCGACCAAGGATAGAGAAGACTCGCGAAAAAATAGACGTGGCTGGTATGGCGCTGCTCGGTAGCGGCCTGTTCGCCGGGATGCTCGCTGTCAGTTACCTCGGGGAGAGGAACGCGCGTCCGTGGTCCCCTGCATTCGCGGTACCGGCGGTAATCACGGTCCTCGCCCTTTGGATGTTCTTTCGACACGTGCACCACTCGGAGCATCCATTCATTGCGCCGCGCCTAATCCATGGGCCGGGGTTCGGCGCAGTTAATTTGATCAATGGATTATATGGAGGCGTCCCGGCCGGAGTGGTGGCGCTCATTCCGCTATACGCGACTAACCGCTACGGTATCGACGCGCTCGGCTCCGGCACGCTGCTTGTCGCGCAGGGGGTCGCCACGATTGTGTTGTCAGTCGCGGCTGCGTTGGTGATACGGCGCACCGGCTACCGACCGCCGCTGTACATTGGGGGCATGGTCATTGCGTCCGGGGCGCTGCTGCTTGCTCTCAGCCCGGCCTTCGGCATCCCACCTTACGGGTGGTTGGCCGGTTCCGCCTTCCTGGTCGGCGCCGGCAGCGGGGCGCTCAACCCAGCCAGCCGCAACGCCGGGCTGCAACTGGCACCTGAGCACTCCTCGACGCTTGCCGCACTCCGGTCAATGTGCAGGCAAATCGCATCAATCACCACGATCGCAACAGCGACCGCCGTCCTCGCCAATTCCAGTGACCCCGGCGGCATTCAAGCCTTCGTCTACGTCGCGGCCGCCCTGCTGCTCATTGCTGGCCTGCCGCTGATTACCCGGATACCGGAGCACCATGGCGCATGGTGATCCCGTTACTCAGCAGAACAGCGTCGGACGTACGCGGCGGGGTGGGCCTAGCTGTGGCGGAGGGGTGCTCGCGCGGCAGGCGCCCGGGCTGTCGAAAAAATGGGTCCAGTCCCTTGGTGCGACTCGACGCGGTCCGTTATACGCGCGTGAATAATGCTCGGCCTCGGCTGTTGGCGGAGCGGCGAGCGCCGCTTTACGCGATCGGCCCAAACGACAATAGGACGTTTTCGCGAGTGCCTCGAATACCCCGCCTCCGTCACCGGAGCAGCGTCCATTACCTGATCGCCAATCGCGCGGTGAGGCGACGGTGCGCGGCAGCGTTCGTCACGCTCGCCGCCGCGGCCCTGCCGCCGCTCTTGCTAAAGACGCTGATCGTACCGGGGGCAGGACAACTGAGGGCTGTCTCATCGAGGCCGTCGCGGTTCCATGGCTCGAAATCATGAAGTTGCTCGGAGACCATTGGGAGCTAGCCTTCCAGATTCCCCCAGAGAAATGGGAAGAGCTGATAGCGGGCGCCTACAAAAGAGCGGGCTGGGATACCGTCACCCTCACGCCGCGGAGCGGCGACCACGGGCGCGATGTGATCGCTGTGAAGCGCGCACTGGGAACGGTGCGTGTAATCGATTCGGTGAAGGCCTATCGCCCGCCTCACCTCGTTGGGTATGACGATGTGCGAGCACTTATGGGGACATTGCAAGGTGATGGGGCCTCCAAGGGGTACTTAACGACGACTTCGGACTTCCCACCCCGGCTAAAGGACGATCCGTTGATACGGCCGTTCATCCCGTCCCGCCTTGGGTTGATCAACGGCACCGAACTGATGTCGCGTCTCACGGAATTAGCCGGCAACCGAGGTAGTAAGTTTGGTGTCCTGTCGCGCGATGACCAGAACTGTCATCGTGACTTCGCCGCGCCGTTGGCGGATGTAAGGTCGCACGCGGAGTCGGATCAATGACTCGGATCAGTAACAAGGCGCCGCCCAGATCGCTACGGGCGGCTCGGCGGCCTGCGTCACGCCGCGTCGAACAGCCGCCACACGGCGTGCATCATCGATGCGCCGCAGACGGCGAGGAACCGCTCGACGTCCGGCGCGGCGATTGCTTCCCCGGTGAACGCGGCGATAGCGCCGGGCGGCACGCCAGCGGAGCGGAGGCGCCAGCGCGCCTCGTACAGCGCCCACCGCACGCTTGTAGGAGAGCTGCGCTCGATCACGCCTCCGGGATCACGTCGCCAAGCGTGGCGGGGCACGCACCAATGACGCGACGCGATACCGCCGCGAGGTCACGACCGCACCCGTCCGCCGGGAGGAGCAACTTCTCGAAGGCTACAAGAGCACGCGTGGGCGGTTGCCGTGCCGCGCTGGAGGAATCGGCTGATTCCCGGAATCGCAAATGCGTGATAGAGTGTGTTACGT
>JBOHMN010000592.1:0-3382 GCA_050730175.1 Acetobacteraceae bacterium
ACCTCTATCCCCAGGAAGCATTCATCTCGGCTGAGCTCACCCAGGCAGTGCGCCGCGCAGTGCTCCAAGTCGCCTGAGCGGGGGCAGGCGCACCGCGACAGTTATTGCGGACATTCCCATAAATGACGATCACGGGAATGTTTTATAGTGTCGCATGGGCTGGAGCGCCGAGAAAGTCAGTTGTGAGTTCCAACGATAAATGGCGGGGATTCTCCAGCGCTAATTGGCGGTACCGATCACGAGCATGCGACGTGCCGCGTTGACGACATCGTCGGTGATGGCGGTCAAGTGATTGATGTGCATGAGACGCTCGATCTGCACGAAGAGCCGGTGTATCAGCCGGAAATTGCCGCCGGTGATTCTAGCAACCGCAGCAATCGCCTGCGCATCGGCGAAATCGGCCCCATCCAGGCATAAGCCGAGCTCTCGCCAGTGGCGAGCGAGGACGAAGGCGAGTTCATTGCCGTGAAGGGTGCGATAGTGATGCGCGAAGCCGACGCGGCTGTAGAGCTGCGGGTAGCGCGCCAGGCGCTTATCGATTCCCGGCATGCCGATGAGTATCAGACCGATGTTGGAGCGATCGAAGAGATCGCGCAGAAATTCGAGCGCCGGCGTTGAAAGGCGTTCGGCCTCATCGACGATCACCATTTCCATATGATTGAACGAGCATTCGAGTTTCGCTCGTTCGTTGTGCGGGCGGATGCAGGCGGTCGCACAGGCCAATAGTCGATGAATGTCCCTATTGAGAACGCGCGCCGAGATGCTGACCGCTGGGGTGTAGAAGAGCGTGCGTGAGCGATTCATCGCGGCAAGCATTTTTCCGCTCGACCGCTCGCGCAGTCCCCAGTCGTATAGCAACGACTCGACCGCCGGCCAGTTGGCGTAGTTTCGGGCGGAGAGCGTCTTGCCGACACCGGCCGCCCCGTAGCACAAGCCAATGTAGCGATTCTCACGAACGGCCGTCGCGAACTCGACGAAGCGGCGATGCTCTTTGGTGGCAATAAAAGCCCCTGCGCGGCGGCCAATGGTGTCCTTTGCGACGACGGCCATTTAGGTATCTTCCAGGTAAAGCCGCAGAGTGGGCTTACGGACCGCGGCCGCCGGCTTTTCTGATGCGAAGTGCGAGGGCGGACCTTTTTTGTCTAATTTCCAAGAATCTCCAATGCCGGTGACCCGTTCACTGATCTGCCCGCGTAACTGGCGCCGGCGAGCTGCTCGAGCCGCTTGGATGTCCTTGAGTGACAGGGTTTGGTCGCTGTGCTGTTGATTGATGGCGCGGCAGAGAAATCGGTCGTGGTGAAACACTCGAATCTCGGCCACATCGCGCGGGTCATAGCGGACGGTCACCGACTCGCCCACGTAGGCGGCGAGCGTCGCATCGAGATAACGCAGCCCCTCGAAATGGATGCCATCACGCCGCACGACGCGGGCTGTGGCGACCGCGATCAAGAGCAGATCGAGCGCCTCCAGACTTTGCGGCACCCGCGGGACCCATCCCTGGCCCAACCAGGCAATGCGGGGTATGGCATCGATTTCCTGATGCTCTCGGACGTTGTAATTGCCGATGATGTGCGCGCCGATTTCGGCATCGAGTGCGGACAGCGACAGCTTGGGTGCTGTCGCTGGTTTCCCTTCCACCAGATACCCCGGTAGATCGCAAAGGAGTTCCGTGTTGAGCGTGCCGAAGAGCCGTTCAACCTTGCCCCGACCTTGAGGGCGAGCGACAGCCGAATGCACCAATTGGATTTTGAGATCCGCGGCGACCTGCTCCAGGTGGCGGCTGGTGAAATCGCAACCGTGATCGACGTAAAGCACCTCGGGTATTCCACAGACCGGCCAAGCAGGGTCCTCTTTGCGCCAAATCGCCTGCCGCAGGGCGAGACAGGTCTGAAGGGTTGAAGGGGCGCCTAAAAAGACCGTGTAGCCGGCAACGATGCGCGAGTAGTCATCGATGACGGTCGTGAGCCAAGGCCGTTTCGGTTGGCCATCGGCATCGAGAATCAGGAGATCGAGCTGCGTATGGTCGGCCTGCCAAGTCGCATTCGGCCGTTCCGCCCGGTGCCGATAAATGAGTTCGAACTGGTCTCGGTAAGCAGCGTGGCCCTCATGTGCCAAGGTCACCAGGCCCGGATCGAGTGCGCTGACAATCGCATGGACGCTGCTGTAGGCGGGGATCGGGAGCTGCCGCTCTCGTGCGATCGCTGTAATCCGTCGATGAATGGCGGTGACCGGCGGGCGCGGTTTCTTTAGAAAGAGGCCCTCGATGAGATCGACGAGCTCCTCGGCGATCTTGGGCCGCCCACTATCCGTGCGAGGCGTGCGCGCTAAGCCGATCAATCCGCTCGCTCGGTAGCGAGACAGCCAGCGCTCGGCGGTTCGCAGCGCGACGCCGGCGGCACGCGCCGCTTGCGCCAAAGAGGCGCCCTCCTCAAGATGGGGTTGCAACACCGCGAATCGAGCCATCGCCCGTTCACGCTGACTCTGGGACAACTGCGTTAAAGCGCGCCCTTGCGGCTCGGACATCTCGCGAGACGGCATAAGTGTCCCTTTTAAAGTACACTTTAAAAGGATCGACCCGTGGTCGCGGGAAAAGTGCCCTTTCCGCGGCGTTTAGTGCGGAGGGTTCAATTGAGACAGGCTGCAGCACTTTACTGCCGGGTGTCGACCGCCGATCAGACCTGCGCACGCCAGGAGCGGGATTTGCGTGCCTTCGCCAAGAAGGCCGGTTACAAGATCGCCGGCGTCTGGAAGGAAATCGCCTCGGGTGCCAAGGATGATCGCACCGAGCGCAAGCAGGTCTTGGCGCTGGCCCAGGCGCGCCAGATCGACGTGATCCTCGTGACCGAGCTCACCCGCTGGGGGCGCTCGATGCTCGATCTGTTCCACACGCTCCAGGATCTGCAGGCCTGGGATGTCTCCCTGGTCGCCCAGACCGGGCTACAGTTCGACCTGCGCACCGCACAGGGCAAACTCATTGCCTCGCTCATGGCGGCGTTGGCGGAGTTCGAGCGCGACCTGCTGCGCGAGCGTGTGCGCTCCGGGATCGCCGCTGCCCGCAAGCGAGGGGTGGTGTTCGGCCGACGGCCTGGTCAGCGCATCAAGGCGGACCGCCACGCACCGCGCGTCTTGAAACTCGTTGCCGACGGCCAGTCTTACCGGGAGATCAGCCACCGGCTCGGCATCAGCAAGAATACAGTGCTCGACATCGTCAAACGGGATCGGGCTGCGTAGTCACGCGCCAATTAGCGCTGGAGAAACCCCGCCATTTATCGTTGGAACTCACAAAAATCCAACGCCGCTGAATCAGCGCCAACGCTCGAAAATGGGAAAGTCCGGCGGCGCCGGCGCAATAGGAAGCCCCAGGAGCGACGATCTGCAGGGG